>CAILLX010000186.1 GCA_903835185.1 uncultured bacterium
GCACCGGACCAGCAAGTTCCTTCGTCCACTGAACCCAAAACCTCCTGCGTTCCTGCCTGTCAACGGAAATGCTTCCAATCTCCATTGTCATGCGGCAAGAGATCGTGACTCGATTCCGGCAAAAGATCGTGACTTATCACAATTTGCCTATTTCAAGAAGCTGCCACTCATGACCTGTTTGTTTGGGCTGGGGCTGGGCATAGCAACAGCTTTTGCAAAGAGAGCTGTCAGCAGATTGTTTCCAGTAGTGTTGCAAAGAGCATCTCTTAGCGAGGATTACTGCTGGGCACACTTGGCGCAGGTATTAGCGTGACTGCCGACGGTAAGATGTCCATAATAGCTGTTAAGGTGTTTATGTGGATCAACTTGGTTTATGTGGGTAACAATCGTGCCGAGAAATAGGCTACTAATACTGATCATTTGCCTTGTATCGTTAAGCTCTATCAGTCTTTGCGATGGACCAGTAGCTTCTCAAGGTGCCACGGATGGTAGTGCAACAGCCGACGCTGACACCGGCAGAGTACATTCTGCCAGTGCTAATCCAGCAAATACAGTGACGCAGACAAGCAGCAGCAAAGCCGATGCCAACCACACTGTTCAATCACGTGCTGCAGAGCGCGAAAAGAAGTATCCTCCCATAACTGGTTTTCATCCAATCAGAAAGGCACTGCGCCCAGTCTGGAGACTACAAGGACGTACAGCTGACCTTGAGGAGCAGATCAAAGGTCTTGAGCTGCCAATGTCCAATTTGCAGCCTGTTATAGAGCGCCTGGAAGCAAAGATTGCCAGTGTAGATGCCAGGATGGGCGGAATTGTCGAGCAAATCTCATCTGTGAACGGCAATGTTGCTCATACCACCGAACGTCTTGCCACACTGCAAAACCAACTGGAAAGTGTGCGCCAGGAGATCCGGCAGATGAGAGGAGCAGTAAAAGATCTTCAACAGCCTATCACGCAGCTGCATGAGCCGATGCATTCTGTTGCAGGGCTTCTGAGCGGGATGCGTTCAAACTTCAGCGATGTGACCAGTCATATGACATCCATCGAGGTTGAAGTTGCTCAAGTACAGCAGGATTTACATCAAACAAGAGACCAGGTGAAAGAGCTACAAGCTCCACTCAAACATCTGCAAGCACCAATGGAAGCTATTGTGACACCACTTGCTGGCGTTCCTGGTGAATTGCACCAACTCACCAGGCTGCTGACAACAATACTGCTTGTTTGTGCAATTGGCGCTGTGGCGACAGTGATAGGTACTTGTTTTGCCGTTGTCACAATTTATGTTTTCAGACGGAAAATTTTCCCCCTGCGATTCTAAGCCACTATCGACAGAATAACCAAGATCAGTCCAGTCTGAGCAAATTTGACGCGCCACATTAATGCCTATCCAGCAGACAATACAGCATGAAATAAAGAGGACAACTAAATCCCGGCTGCTTGCATTATTACGAACAAACCAGAACAACACCGTGCAGACTCTTTGCCATGTTAAGTGGCCCAAGGTCCACGCATTGTCCCCTTCTCAGGACCTCTTCTGCATAGCTCTCAAGAAGACGTCGCAAGCGCAGCTTCTCAAATTGTGAAAGTTCAATCTCGCCTTTCTTGTGCTTGTCTGTTATTTCAACAAGTTGAGGTAAAGTCAGATCTGTTGTAATCACCTGTAACCACTTTCCTTTCATCCGTCACGACGGCTGCATGTAGATTATCAACAGATTCGCATACCGTCTGAAAAGTACAAGGTGTAAAATACGTAGAACTCAATATTTATAATCTGCCTGCCGGTGCTGCAACAGTGTGAGCATATTGGATGCACGAGTCTGCTTACCTAGTGATTTTCTCTCACACGCTCATAGTCGTTCTTCACCCAGCTATAGCCTGATTGCACAGTGGAGCCAGCAATATAATCAGCCTCGAAGCTGACCTGTTGCCGCTGTGACTTGGATGGAAAAGACAAGCCCGGATTGCCATCGAGGCTCATAATAGCCTCGACGACTCCACTATCGAACTCCGGATTGCCTGATGACTGCAAGACTCGAGGAATAATGTGACGATATCTCGTTATCGTCACAGATATAGTTGCTCGCCCTTTCCGGTTGGCAATGCGCCCCCAGCGCTCATAAATTGCTTGTGAGAGCTGGTGATGCCAGCGTTCCCAGGCCAAGACCATCTCACGAGACTGACGTTCTGCGCCCAGGTCGAAGTTGCGCGGCAGTTTGGAAAAATCGCCGATGTCAACCATTCCGCCCAGCGGAGCTGCTGCCGGGGACTGCGGCTGCAGGAACGCAGACGGTTCCACCAGGCTGCCTGAAAGTGGCGAACGTTGGATGCGCAGGCTAGTTGATCCATGCTCTCCGGCAGCACCAGCTCCCTTGCCCGGAGTCAGCCGGAGATTCTCTTCTTCAACACTACCTTTGAGCACCTGAGCTGCAACATCAGCTACCGAAACAAATAGCGAACCAAGAACGAGCACCGCCATTATCCAGCTCAAAAACACCTGTTTGCTCGGTCCAGTTTTCATCGCCTCTCCTCAATCAAGCTTGTCTTCATAGTTATCTGCACCTGAAAGGATGTGTTCATACTGTTTCTCATCAGTCTTGCCAATCTGCCTAATGCCAACCGTGTCTGCCACCCGTCCGGTAGTAACCATAACCTGGGCTATATCTTAACGGTGGTGGTGAAGCTACTGGAGTACTACCAAACAGAGAGCCGACTCCGCCTGTCATTGCACCTAGACCAAAAAGTGAGCCAAGTCCCAGAGCCTGACCCAATCCAACGCTTGATCGCCAATCGCCACCAGGAGACGCCGCAGCTCGCCCATACAGTTGTGTTGCACCCTGGTCTGTAAACGGCTGCAGCTGCCCGGACGGCTCGCTATCGTTGCCAGGCGTGTTGTTATTGGCACCGGCCCAGCCCTGAGCACCGACTGAGTAGTTGCGTTGATTCTGATAATCATTCACCATATTTGGTGCCTGAAAAGCTGGCGGCTGTACACCTTGATCCAGATGATTTAGCGCGCTTATATAGAGCGGATTGCTCGGATCCAGCATTATCGCCCTGTTTAAGTACTCTCTGGCACGCACTTGATCGCCTTTGGCACGATACGCTTGTCCCAGCCCGAACTGCACATTGGGATCATTTGGGGCTTCCTTCTCGAGAATCTGCAAATCGAGTATTGCTCTATCGAAGTTACAGGCTTTAAATGCTGCTGAAGCATCAGCTGCAATCTCCCGCAGTTGGGCTTTGCGCTCCATCTGTTGGGCGGACAGTGCAACACCTTGTTGCTTCTGCAACTTCTCTTTGACAGACGTTATGGCATCGCGAATGCTCCTGTCTGCCGGGCTCACACGACTGGCTGCATAGTAGAAGTTCAAAGCGCCAGGCAGATCACTGCGCTCTTCAGCAAGGGCACCAAGATTAAAATTGGCATCAACATTGTGTGGATCAATAGAAAGCACCTGCCGTAGAAGGCGCTCAGCACCGAGCAGATCACCCTTGTTGTGCTTTTCCAGAGCCTCCTTCAACAACGACTTTTTGGGCTCTTCAGAAGGCGGCGGGGAGCTTCCAGACTCAGAGCCGGCAGAGCTGCCGCTTGACTGTTGACTGGAGGGAGACTTCACAGAGCTGCCCGGGCTGGCTGGGGAATCCAGTTTGGGCGTCAGTGGCGGCAGAAAGCGTGGCTTATCGGCAGCTGCAGCTGCTTGTGCCACTAGTAAAGATATGGCAAGCAGGTACTGGGGTAAGACTCTTAATCTCATGTGCTTCTAAGCGCTTTGATATTACTGGCTTCTTGTAACTTTAGTCTGACTACATGCTCAGAAATCATAGTCTAAAATGAATGGCGTCGAAGTTGTATTTTCAGGCACTTTGCTTGCATTGACGCTGCTCACCACTTTCGATAAGAACAATATCCTAACACGCCTTCTTGACATTCTTTGTCATTTTACCCCAAACAGGCTGCTCTCATATCGCGCTATATTTATGTAATTGTTGGTGTCGGACCAGATTAACACCATCGGTAATCGCAACAGGAAGGTGCTCATGCTCGGATTCTCGGTAAAAACTGACCGCTGCGGTGGTTGTGGCTTATGTGTGAAAGACTGCCCACCGGGCATTATTCAGTTAAATGACAATAAGTTGCCGTTTATTCCGCAAGACAAAGAAGGAAGCTGCGTGCGCTGTCAACATTGTCTGGCGGTCTGTCCGAATGGCGCAATTTCAGTGCTGGGTTGTGAGCCGGACGAGAGCCTGCCAATCACACCCGATGCCTGGCCGAAGCCCGAACTGATGACACGACTGATCCGCGGCAGACGGAGCATTCGTCATTATCGCGACATAAATGTTGATCGTGAATTGATTTCTCAACTCCTCGCCACAGTGGCTCATGCACCAACAGGCACCAACAGCTGCATGCTGACTTTTTCAGTGATTGATGACAAAGATTCCTTAGACCGATTTAGAACGAAGGTCATGCACAATCTGGCAAAGACCATAGAGGCAGGTCAATTGCCTGAGCGCTTAACTTTCTTGCAAAGTGCGGCTTCCAACTACTTCAAAAATCACACAGACAGAATCTTTCGCGGAGCACCACATCTGCTAATTGTCTCATCAGCCCCTGAGGCATCAACTGCGGCAGAGGATGTAATCATTGCCCTTTCTTATTTTGAGCTACTCTCACAAAGCAACGGAATCGGAACAGTCTGGTGCGGAATGTTGAAGTGGGTACTGGAGCTAATGCCTGATCTCAAACAATTGATTGAACTGCCGCAAGGGCATCCATACTACGCAATGCTGTTTGGTTATCCTGCAATCAGCTACGCACGCACTGTGCAACGTGACAATGCAGCAGTGATGAAAACACTGCGTTTTCCAGGAGACGAATAATATACAGATATTGACGTGTTAAGAATAAGTACCCACGGGAGTTCGCTTTTGACACGGTTCATATTTCGACCCTACCAAGATCTGCGGAACCGATCAGGTACAGATTCAGGTCAGCTCGCCTGTTTTATCCGCTTAAAATCACGCAGGTCTCAGGAGATAGTCATGCACAACTTGCTGTTATCACGAGAGCGTTGCACGAACCACATCCTTGAATGCCAACACAACCGAGTGTTTAATCATGGTGATTGGTGAACCACGGGAGTTGATGAATGGCTCGTCCGTCAAGACGCGATGTTGCGAAAGAGCAGTTCTGGCGTAAAGCC
>CAILLX010000187.1 GCA_903835185.1 uncultured bacterium
ATTGATGTCACCAACTAAATCAAGTGTGGAAGTGCTCATGCTAACACCGCCATTGATTTGGATCGAGTCAGCCGCGTCAGGCTGCCATGTAATTTTATTACTGAAGCCACTTCCAAAAGTCATGCCGGTGAATCCACCAGGTAGAGTTGATACATAGTTGCAAGTGAGAGTACCTGCACCTTTAATGGTGAGGTCACCTGTGGAGCTAACAGTAAGTTGATTAGAACCAGTATTGATGTTGCCAGCTAGGTCAAGTGTGGAGGTGCTGAAGAGAACATTGCCATTGGTTTGGATGGAATCTAACGTGTAAGGACGCCAGTAAATTGTATTGTTAGAACCACTAGAGAAATTGATGCCAGAGCCAGCTGAGAGTGTACCAGTGCCCTGAATTGTCAGGTCGGCCAACGAGTTAATTGTGATTGTTCCAGAGCCTGCGTTGACATCGCCAGACAATACCAGCGTGGTTGTGTTCAAAATGACAGCACCGGAAGAGCTAATATTGGATAGATTGATGAAACCAGTCGATCCGGTGCCTCCAGTATTTGCATGAGCTTCAACATCAATATTATTGCTGTTTGTCATCAGGCTTACATTTGGAAGATCAACATTGCCACCATGGGCAGTTGTACCTGTAATATTGTAGAGTCCCATACAGCTGGTGCAAGGATCTGGGCTCGTTGGGCTGGTCGTGATAAAAGTAACCCCAGCAGCCAGCTCGATATGACCGCCAGGGACACTCGTGCTACTGGCATCAATTGTTACACCACCAACATCACTTGTGGTTATGTCACCTTCCGACTAAAGCGATAAAGTCGCCTCCTGCAGTAGAGCCGAGCCCGCTCAAAACTAGTCCTGCATTTTGATCATGGCTGAAAAAAATCGGGTCGCTGGAAACATGCATACTAACTATGTCCAGTCCACCGTGGTTCGTGCCAACCATAGCAATACCACCGTCAACGTGGACGCCACCGGTTATGCTCTCTGTCTCAACATCAACATTACCGTCCGGACTGGTGAGGAATACCGACCCGGCTGAAAGGTTTCCACCTAAAATTAATAGATTAGCCTTAGATAGGACGTTGTGGTTGCTGTCTACTACTGTTGCGAGAGTCTCAAACAACAAATTGTCTTTTGCCGCAATCGTGCCGAGCGTGTTGTTAATAGACAGTGTATTGCCCGTTAGATTTTGTATTGCGATACTCCCGGACAGAGCTTGGATAGTACCAGAATTGGTTAGCGATGCGGTCAACGCGTTGATGTTGGCCAATTGAGACGCAACCACACCCTGATTTACTATATTTGGAGCTTGAAGATTGACATTACTTACAGCTTGCATCACCGCTGTCATGGTGTTGGTTATCGAGCTACCAGCTGTTGCGGTCAAAGTGCCAGCAGTTTGAATCCTTCCGGCATTCACTATGCTATTCACAGCATTAAGCGAGAGATTGAGGTTGGCCAATGCAGCTGAGAACCCAGGCAACCCACCTGCCGGCAAAATGGTCGACAGCAATGCTCCTTGAAGGTTGCTTATGTTAGCTGCGCTAATCGTTGCAGTTGTAATTGCTGGATTTGTAGACAAAACATACAGCGTGCCTGCATTGGTTAGGTTGCCCGTTAGGTTCAAGCTCGCCGACCGGCTGGCATTATCAACCGCAGTCACACCGGCAGGAATAACTAAATTGCTTATGTGCTGGCTAAGTCTTGCACCAATCGTAAAAGAGCCGCCAACAGCATTGCCCTGGGCGCCCAACTGGATAGACTGCTGCCCTGTGCGCATAACCTGAAATACAGCGACTCTCTCGGCTGCTGTAAGTTGAGAGCCTGCAGTGATGGTTTGAGTATTGCCTCCAACGACAATATTCACAGATTTATTATCAGACAGGTGGACTGGAGCAGCCGCCTTTACGGTGGATGTCAGATCCAGGTTGATAGCTTTAGCTGGTCCCCCTGTGCCTGCGGTGGTCTCTGCCAGGACGGCACTGTTGCAGGCAATCAAGCAAAATGTAGTTGCAAGTGTTAGCAGCCTACGGCACCAAGGAAGTATATGCATATGCGTGTCCTTAAACCAGCCAAACCAAAACCCAGCTCTTGTTGTGAGATTCCATGGCTAACTGATGGTCGTTGGATCTTTCTTCCCCAAATAATGCTGAACAGCTCCACACACAAGCCTATAGTTTCTCCACCAACAACAATATACACAGCAAACTGATCTGTCAAAACTCACCCATATTGGGGATAACTCCGCCATTACCTCTGGAAAGCATAAATCGCTGCGAAACCAGGCTGCCTCCATAGCGTCAGTTATGTCGCGTAATGCTTCGCCCTGCCAGAGCCGACGTTGACATCTGCCTGCAATTGTGTAATAATCTTTTAAATTCGAAGAGGATTTGGTGGTACTGCAACTAGTGTAGATTGTTACCATCAATCGATTGTCCGAGTTTGACCCGCAAGAGAAGCTGAAATTTGGGCTTCAGGTCGCCGGGCAAGAGTGATGAATAGAGTTAGACACAGTTGGCCAGTTGAGCCAGTGAGAAGAAAAAGGATTTTACATTGACAGATTTTTCTGAGTTTGGATTTTCCAAACCAACTTTGAGTGTACTTAAAGAAGTATCGTACGAACAACCCACCGAGATTCAAGAAAAGACCATACCGCTCATTCTAGCCGGTGCCGATGTAATGGCATCGGCTCAAACAGGTTCTGGTAAAACGGCAGCATACGCCCTGCCAATAATTGAATGCCTGCAAGATCCTGAGAATAAACCTCGTGCGTTAGTGCTGGTTCCCACCCGTGAGCTAGCTATACAGGTCGAGGAACAGTTCAGGCTTTTTGCCAAATACTGGAAGCTTCAAACCGTCACACTGTATGGTGGTACCGGATATGATGCCCAGATTTCTGCACTAAAAAAGGGCGTTGACGTTATTGTCGCTACTCCAGGCAGGTTGCTGGATCTTATTGAAAAACGTTGTGTCGATCTGGGCAAGATTGAAATGCTTATCCTCGACGAAGCAGATCGCATGCTTGACATGGGCTTTATGCCACAGGTGAGAAGAGTAATTTCCAAAATCTCAGCCGAACGGCAGACTCTCATGTTTTCAGCCACTATCAATAGCCAGGTCGAATGGATAGCAGCAGAGTTTATGCACAATCCTGTCACTGTGAGAGCCAACAAACAACATATCGAACCGGTAGAAATTGATCAGCGCATTTATCATGTCAACGAATTTGGTAAGGATGCCTTGCTGGTTCAGTTGATTAAAGATCTCGAGATGCAATCGGTGCTGGTATTTACTCAGACCAGGCGAAAGGCGTCATGGGTGACCAGCAGATTGCGCGCAGCCGATGTTCCAGCAGAAGAGATACATGGTGACATCGCTCAAAATCAACGTGAAAAGACTTTAGCCAGATACAGGAAGGGCGCATTCGCTGTTCTGGTGGCAACAGATGTTGCAGCACGCGGATTGGATATTCCTTCCATCAGTCATGTAGTCAATTATGATCTGCCTGAAGCACCGGAAGATTATGTACATCGTATCGGACGGACAGGACGAGCTGGCCGTGCCGGTATTGCTATCTCCTTTGTCAGCGAAGGTGAGAGCTATCTGGTGAGAGACATCGAAAAGGTAATCGGCCGCGTTCTCGATCCTGCTTCGCAGATTCAGAAAACAACGGCAGCCAGACGCTTGAGACTGACACCACGCAGACGAGTAGTCTGATCCGCAAAGAGACGGTTCGGGTGAGCCACCCTCTTGCTTTAACTGTCACCAAGTGAGTACGCAAGCAGATCTCCATCCACTGTGCCAATGCAAAGAAGGCTGCTGTTTACCATAGGTGTAGCTTCAAGACGCCGAGAGGTATCCATCTGCCAATTCAACTCTCCGGTAAGAGCGTCGAAACACTGCACCCAGCCCTCACGAGTCACAACATAGATTCTACCGGAAAAGGAAACCGGGTTGGAAAAAATCCGTCCACGTAAAGCGCTTTTCCATAAGAGATGTCCATCATATTTGTCGCAACAATAAAGCCATCTGTCTCCGCCACAAAATACGACAGTTGTAAAATGAATGACCGCCCGGGAAACAATCGGCTTTTCTGTTTCGTACTGCCAGATTAACCGCCCAGTTTCCATATCAAGAGCATACACGCTACCATCCATGCTCCCTGCATATACGCCATCAGAAGATGCGGTTGGACTGGAAACTAGCGGCCCTTGCGCTTGGAACTTCCATCGTGATGTTCCACTATTGAGATTGAGCGCATGCAGATAGCTGTCTTTAGCCGAGACTAACACAGTTGGTCCGACCACTTCGCAATGCGACACTATTGCTGCTCCAGCCTTATAACGCCAGACAAAGCCACCATCAGTGCCCGACAGGCAGACCAGCTCTCCGCCTACAGTTCCTACCAGGGAGAAGTCCTTATAGACAGTTGGTGCACATACAATCGGGGACTGGAGATTCGCATCCCAGATGACTTCTCCACTGGCTGCACGTAGTGCATAAACATGACCATCAGTACTGGAGATCACTACATTTTCTGCCGTGGCTACTCCTGCCGACAGGATAGGACCGCGCGTTTCAAAATGCCAAATTTTGGTGCCCGTTTGAGAGTTCAACGCATATAAGTTGCCGTCGGATGATCCGGAAAAGACAGCAGCACCATCTTTACTCAACACTGGTGAAGCGCCCCAACCAATTGGACCGTTGCTGTGAAAGGCCCAGAGCAGCTCGAGGTGCCGTTTAACGACTGGGGTCGGTGGCACCACTGTAGCATCTTGCGGCGACGCCACCGGATGCGACGGAGCAGCCGCTTGTGCAGTTGCAGCCGAGAGTTGCTGGGGGTCTGTTGCAGTTAAGACTTCCGGCTCAAACGGCTGAGCCGTAGCATGCCTTATCTCTGCTCCAGCGCCACGGACTGTACTGGTTGCACTTGGCTGCGCAAATGAATTGCGCGCCGGGAAGAAACCGCTTCCTTTGCTGCTTGCTACTGTTTTGGGAGCCAATCCCAGCCTGGCCACGCGCAATTCAAAAACAAGGTCGTCAAGTACTGACAGGACTTCAACCATAGACTGATAACGATCTGTCGGTTGCTTTGCCATCATTTTTTCGATGACATGATCGAGGACATCCGGCACAAGAGGATTAGCTCTACGCGCTGAAGGGATGGGCGCGCTGGCATGCTTCATAGCCATCTCAATCATTCCACGCGTCTTATAAGGCAGCTCACCTGTCGCCATCTCATAAAAGAGAATGCCCATTGAATAGATGTCGGAGCGATAGTCTTGCGGGTCGCCACGGCAAAGCTCCGGCGACATATAAGCTGGTGTTCCCATGCCGTGATGTCCCGCCCGACCTTTCACTCTGCCGGCTGCCAGTTTAGCCAGACCGAAGTCGCCAATCTTAAGATCACCTTCAGTTGTGATAAAGATATTGTCAGCTTTGATGTCCTGATGCACTATGCCTCTTTTGTGGGCATAAGCCAGACCGTTAGCAAGCTGCTTCATCCAGTTGAGACAATGCTCGACAGCCAGCTGACCGTTACTTATTCGGCCGGCAAGATTGCCGCCGGTTAGATATTCCATGACAATAAAGTGATGCACCCTTGTCTGGCGCTCCTCTTTACCAATTTCAAAGATAGTTACTACGTTAGGATGCTCTAGTTGTGCAGCCAGTCGAGCTTCCTGGATAAAGCCTTCCAAAGTCTCTTTGTTAGTTGTAAGCTCCGGCAGGAGGAGTTTTATGGCAACGTCACGTTGCAAGTGCTCATCATGGCAGTGAAAGACGACGCCCATGCCGCCCTGCCCGAGCTCCTTGACAACCGTATAATGTCCTCCATCTAACTTCTCTCCAGCTACAAACATTGCATCTCTTCTCTAAGTTACCGACCTTTTATCACTTACCCATAACACAATAACTCTAGACTATCGTCTCTCATAGCTCTGCAGTTACTCCACATGAGAGAGATGTAATGCTCTAAAGAAATCTCAAGAATAATGAGCCGTTCCCCCTTACAATGTCCATCATGACTATCAAGGCCCGACCCCAGACCATCTTCAGAGCTCAACAACTGTCGCATCCTTATTAGTACTACCACCTGAGGAAGTTCAATGGAGACCTTTAATGCCTTACCTCCAGGTTCTGCTCTAACCGGGACTGACAATACCTTAGCACCCAAGGCTAGCACTACAGATCCTCTTGAGTGTCTCGACATGAGTGCGCCAGAAGACTCCAGCTATGTCAGCCTGGCACGCAATGTATTGTTATCTGAGGCAGAAGCAATTGTGGCTATGTCCAGACACCTTACAACGCAATTCGATCAAGCAATTGAACTGCTTTACAGATGCAATGGCAAAGTAGTCGTGACTGGAATGGGCAAGTCAGGGCACATTGGTTTAAAGATAGCCGCAACTCTTGCTTCCACCGGAACACCAGCTTTCTTCGTTCACCCAGCTGAGTTGCGCCACGGCGATTTCGGCATGCTCGATGAGCGAGATCTTGTTGTAGCTGTCTCCGGATCTGGCGAGACACAAGAGATTAAGCTAGTTCTGGATCCAATCAAGAGACTGGGAATTAACATTGTTGCTATGACCGGCAACAAAGATTCCACCCTGGCACGTTTTGCTGATGCCATCCTTGATGTTGGTGTCGCTCGTGAAGCCTGCCCGTTTAATCTGGCACCGACATCGTCCACAACAGCAGCACTTGCTATGGGCGATGCACTGGCTATTGTGCTTATGACCAGAAAGAAGTTCTGTGTTGAGGACTATGCCCGAGCCCATCCCGGAGGCTTTTTAGGACAACGCCTTGTTACTGTGCAGAACATAATGCGACCACGGCAAGCTTTACCTTCAGTAGAGCTGGAGTCCACCTACAAGGCAGTGCTCACTGAAATAGATAAGAAACGGCTTGGTTTTACTGCAGTGTGTGATGCCAGTGAGAAACTGGTAGGCATTATCACTGACGGGGACATCCGCAGAGCTTTAGTAAAAGCTGGACAAGCTGCCTTCGAGAAGAAAGCGGTTGAGCTTATGAGCCCCAATCCAAAAACAATCTCCATTACATCACTGGCAGTGGAAGCGCTTCGTCTCATGGAAAAGCATGAGATCTCAGACCTGCTTATTGTCGACGACGAGCGCCGCCCGATTGGGCTTATCCACTTGAAAGACCTACTGCGCGCCGGCATTATCTGACGCCGGCTGGCTGAACGCTCATCAGGAGCGGCATAATCAAAGAGATTGTTTGTAAAGCGTTTTGCTGCCTTCTCAAAAACCAGAGCATGCCGCGCCGATTCAGGGATGGCGAAGAGCTTGTTCCTGCGCTCTGGCTTGCCAGATGCCGGACCTGGTACAAACCAACCCGGGATCGCGGTAAGGTACGCCACGCCGGGAGAAAAGAATGCTCTGCTCGTCAGACGTCAGCGGGAAGCTGGAAGCTGCCGGTTGCCGACCAGGCACACAAGCCATAGTTCCTCCGGCCTTGCCGCCAACAGCAGCCGTGCGCCAGATAGAGAAACCAGCCTCGCTAAGACCGCCACGCACTGCTGCTGCCGCACTGTACGTGAGAAGCCTGCCCTGTTTTGCCAGCAACAGCCGGAAGTACTGTTTAAATAAGTCAACTGTCCACAATTCAGGCATTTTTCGCGCTGAGAATGGATCATGAAAGACCAGATCAAAGTCAGCTGTGAGCTCAGGCAGAGCAGCCCTGAGATCAACCTGAAGTAGCTCCAACTCAACAGTCAACAACTCAGTTAGTTTAAAGCTTATCCGTCCAAATGCAGCTGTCCTGCCTAGCGCCTGGCTGACACGGTCAAACATCGGCTGCTTTAGAACCTCAGGTAGAGCAGCAATAACAGAGGCGCTCCATTCCAGTCCTGTTATGGCAACAGTACCCTCGATATCGGGCACACATGCCAGGTAGCTTAGCAACACCCAGGAGTTATAACCAAGTCCAAAGCAGGCGTCGCAGACACTCAACCTTGCACCCATGGCGAGCAATTGTACCGGCTCTGCAGGCTCCACATAGTTATGTAGAGCTTCAGTGACAGCACCGGCACGATTGTGATAAAGCTCCCCTGTCTCTAAGTCTTTGAGAGTCAAAGATCCGTCTTCTGTTTCAATCCAAGTCATCGGCAGGTCAGTCACCATCCAGGACGGTTTTTAAGAGCAGTTCTAATCGAGTTTTTGTTGTCAGCAGAACTTACTAGGGCAGCAGGGTAGTGTACTATGAGTCCGTTCAGGAGAATCAGGAGAGCACCATGCAACATCGACATCTTAGCAGCCTGACCGTAATTCCAATGGTCCTGGGACTTTTTCTTGCTGCCCCAGGGCAGAGTATTTTGGCCAAGACCACCAATGCCAAGTGCATGCACCAACACGGAGCACCCTGTACTGGCAGCAAAACAGCAACATTAGACAAGGATATTTATTGCACTTTAATGTGCGATCAGTCATTCAAAAACCTGACCACACTGCTCGGCAGCTCCGGGCTGAAGAAGACACTGGAAGACAAGGGAACAATAACTCTCTTTGCGCCTAATGATGCAGCTTTCTGGAAGCAGCGCAAAGGTTTTATTGCAGATATCTCCAAAGATCCCAAGAGACTGAAGAGCGTTCTTAGCTATCATGTGCTTCCACACAAAGCGACTGTCAGCGAACTAGCCGGCATGCGCGCTGCAAAAACACTGGAAGGCAGCGACGTTATGATAAGCACCAAGGATGGTGCTGTTGAAATCGATGGCGCACTCATTACAAAGGGCGACATTAAGTGCAGCAACGGTGTCATACACGTGATAGACGATGTCCTGATGCCAGATCGCGGCAAATAATCTCCAACTACACCTGGCACCGTGCCGGTGTTTATCAAAGAGACGGGGCCCTAATTAGCGCACCGTCTCTTTTAGTCACTGCGATCAGATCTACTCTTGCTATGTGTTAAACAGTCACACCTGCTGATTCACAAATGCTGCCAGATCAGGTCGTGCAATTAACGGGAGTGCTTGATTGCAACTTCCGAACGCGACCAGGGGAAGCGTGAACACTGTTCCTCCAGCTTGGCACGATGATCCGGATGAGCAACAGCAATGAGAGCTTTGGCACGCTCTCGCAGATTGCGTCCATGCAGATGCGCAATCCCATATTCTGTAACTACATAATGGACATCTGCTCGCGAAGTCACCACACCGCTGCCTTCGGCTAGAAATGCAGTTATTCTCGATACAGATCCACCCTTAGCAGTCGATGGCAGTGCAATGATTGCACGCCCGTTCTTGCACCGGGCTGCACCACGGATAAAATCTACTTGTCCACCAAATCCGCTGTAGAGATAGGTTCCAATTGAATCAGCTGATACCTGACCGGTCAGATCGACCTGCAAGGCGGAGTTAATGGCAGTCATTTTGTAATTCTGCGAAATTATAAACGGGTCGTTAATAAAGTCGCTGGGCTGGAAGGAGACCGACGGATTGTTGTCGAGAAAGTCATATAGCCTCTTTGTACCCATAGCAAAACTAACGGCTATCTGCCCAGGCAAAACAGTCTTCAAGTCGTTGGTGATAGCTCCGGACTCTACAAGATCCACAATGCCATCCGATATCATCTCGCTGTGCACACCCAGATCCTTCTTGCCATTAAGACAACGCAGCACTGCATCAGGAATGGTGCCAATTCCGAGTTGGAGAGTAGCACCGTCTTCAACAAGTGTGGCAACATGTTGCCCGATTGCTGCCGAGACTTCATCCGTCTGGTCGACATTGAGCGAAGGAAGTGGACGATCAGTCTCGACAATATGATCAATGCGGCTGATGTGAAGAAACGACCGCCCAAGCGTGCGCGGCATCTGCTTGTTGACTTCAGCAATAACTATGCGCGCTCGTTTTCTTGCTGCAATGGTGCAATCTACCGACACGCCATAGCTGCAATAGCCATGTGTATCCGGGGGAGAGACCTGAATTAAACAGACATCAACATCAAGTTGCCCAGACATGAACAGCGAAGGTATTTCGCTCAAGAACACAGGTGTGTAATCTGCATGTCCATCGTTAACAGCATCACGAATATTAGGTCCTATGAACAAAGCGTGAACCTGAAAAGCCCTGTGATTAGCTGGTTTAGTATAGTCAGCCTTGCCTAAAGTAAGAATGTGGTAGATATGCACATCCTTCAGCTCATCAGCACGTTCCACCATTTTTTCAATGAGAGTTGCTGGAGCAGCAGCATTTGACTGAATATAAACGCTGTCTCCGGACTTGATATCGCGGACAGCAGCCTCGGCCGTTGTAACCTTCCGCCGGTACTCCTCGATCCATGAGCCGGTCCCAGCACTAACTGTCATCATTGGCAACCTCACTTGTAATGTTATCTCTCATTACCTACTCAAAATACCAGGCAGCAGTTATTCACCGGCCACACGCAGACCGTCGTTGACTTATCCGGGTTCAACGACTTGCCTGCTGCCAGGACATAGTATATCCGCACAAACTGGCTTAAATACTGTGCTAATAGCCACTAGTTGCGGTTATGGGCAGTTTTTAACTCTAGGGTTTCCAAGCGCCCGAACAAAAGGCAGTGTCCATTCAGCCAGGCATATCTAGCTGCTCCATCCTGTAGACTCCAGGTTCAGCGGCTGTCGAGACGCGCACGGTGGGCGGCTCGCGAGCCGCCGCTACAACCGCCTTCTCTACAGCCGCCCATCTACTGCCACCTTCTCTACTGCCGCCTTCTCTACTGCCGCCTTCTCTACTGCCGCCTTCTCTACTGCCGCCCATCTACTGCCGCCCGTCTACGGTCATCACAAAGGTTCCAGGCAGTGGGAAACAGTGCTTATCTGCGGCTAATTGCCTGCGTTGCTGCTTTCTGCCAGACTTGCTGAATAGCATTCATTATCGGCTCGACCTGCGTAAGCTCAATGGGGTGACCGGCACCAGGGATGATTGTAAGGCTGGAGCCAGGAATAGCACGGCTCAATGGATAAGAGTGCAGATCAGGGGGAACTACCTGATCTGCGCCGCCTGTAACTATCGCAACTGGGCAAGCAATCTCTTTATAATGCGAGCTCATACGCACAAGAGTATCGTTCAAAGTAAGATCATCCTGCGCATAAGCCTTGACCTGCCCCGGGCGCATAACCAACGACGTATAAGTATCGACATAGTCACGCGGCGCACAATCAGGGCTGAACTCGTCAGAGACATTCAGCTCGACCCATGGACGTTGGGCAACGATAAAACTGGATATGAGCAGATCTCCCACCACCGGGATGAGATCAGCTATATCCTGGGCAGACCCGGCAGTTGCTGGAGTCTTGAAGGCAACAGCTGAGAGGAGCACGACTCCGGAGATATCGTCAGGGAAGTTCAAGGCATAAGCAAGGGCAACAGCGCCACCCCAGGAGTGCCCAACAATGACTGGACCGACTACGCCAAGCTTTCCGAGAGCATCGTGAATCAAACGTGCCTGAACATCTGCTGTAACAATGCGGTTAGATTCACGTTGGCTATATCCGTGCCCTGGACGATCAAATGCAATCGCCTGATAGTACCTTGCAGCGGCAGGCAGTAGAGCTACTTTGAAATCCTGTAGCAAACCATCATTGCCATGGATGAAAACAACCGGTCGGCCGGAACCCTGACTGAGATAGTGAAGACGCACCCCATCGGCAGTAACAAACTCACCGACCGGTGGATGTCTTATCTCTTGTGTAAATACAATCAGCCAGGCAACAGCTTGCAAAATCGCCAGACCAAGAGCCATATAAGGCAAAGCGCTTAACACACGCTCTTTCGCCTGCTCTAAAATTATTTGCTGCTCTTCTTGTGACCTCAAAAACAAACACTCCAGCAACTGCTCAGACATGCTCTCCGGCTGCCACACCGGATGACCAGGCCCATTGTAAGTTGTACCCGCCCAACCAGCCAGTTACATCTAGAACTTCACCTGTACAGTAAAGCCCGGGCACTTTGTTGGCTTCCATAGTACGGGAAGCAACTGCAGTAGTGGCAATTCCACCACGAGTCACTTCAGCAGTCTTAAATCCGACTGTACCAGCAGGGACAATCCGCCAGGAATGAAGGCGGGTAGCCACCTCATTTAGGCTCTTAGCTGACATTCCAGCTAGCGCTCCTGCTGGCAGATACAGCCGGCTAAATGTTTCAGCAAAACGTTTGGGCAGCTGCTCAGCTAAAACAGTCTTGAGCTGAGCTTTAACACCGCCGGCAGCTTTAGAGGCTAACCATTGCTCAACATCGAGCGCTGGCAGAAGATCAATGACAATTTCAGCTCCGGCTCTCCAGTATAACGATGCTTGCAGGCAAGCCGGACCGCTCAGCCCCTTATGAGTTATAAGGATACTTTCCTGAAATGAGCTTCTGCCGACACTGACTGTACCATCCAGAGAAACACCAGCTAAGCTGGCAAACTCTTCAAGAAGCTCGGACGGCAGGCGAAAGCTATCCAGAGCCGGCTCTGGTTTTATGACAGGCAGTCCAAACTGTTCAGCAAGCTTATAACCAAATCCGGTGGCACCAAGTTGAGGAGCAGCAAGTCCACCGGAGGCAATTACCAGAGATCTACAGTCAATGCAACCACTGTCAGTTGTCACATAGAACCGGTTGGCGCCACCTGCCTGCACTGATAGAACACGACAGCCAAGCACAAAAGACACCTGTGCTTGCCGGCACTCCCCAACAAGAGCATCAACTATTGCCGAAGAAGAGCTGTTGCAAAAAAGTTGACCAGCCTTCTTTTCACAGAAAGAAACATGGTGCCGCTGCAAGAAAGAGAGGAAATCATTAGGTGTATAGCGAGCCAGTGCCGACTTGCAGAAATGCGAGTTTTGCGAGACATAGTTGTCCGGTCCAGCATAAATATTGGTGAAGTTGCAATGACCACCGCCTGAAATCAATATCTTGCGACCTGCCTGCTCGTTGTGGTCAACAACTGCAACCGACCTGCCGCGGCGCCCGGCAGTCAGAGCACACATGAGTCCGGATGCTCCAGCACCGATGATGATGACATCAAATGCTCGACTATTTGGCCCAGGGAACACTGTTAATGTCCTTCGGCAAGGGAGAGCTGCTTGCGCCCCAGAAGTTGGTGACCGGCGCCTGCTGCTGTATATACGGCACTGCAGCAGGTGCTGTGGTGGCATAGTAAGAGCCGGAAGCAGATGTATCTGTTGTTGAGGGAGAATAATAGTTGCCAGAGGCTTTACTAGGTGCTGATTGAATAACGTTAGTAGGTGTTACTACTCCGTTGCCAGAAGAGCCTGCACTAAATACTGCTGACGCGCCAAGCGCCGCTGCCCCTCCCCAGCCACCATAGCCGCCCCAGGCAGATCCACCGCTCCAGGGCGAACCACCACCCCATCCGCCATAACCGGCAGGTCCTCCACCCCAACTGCTATAACCGCTCCAGGGCGAACCACCGCCCCATCCGCCATAACCGGCAGGTCCTCCACCCCAGCTGCTATAACCACTCCAGGGCGAACCACCGCCCCATCCGCCATAACCGGCAGGTCCTCCACCCCAACTGCTATAACCGCTTCGCCAGCCACCCCATGGTGAACCTATGCCATACCCAAAGCCTGATCCTGCTGTCAGAGGCAATGCGACAGCAAAGCTGTTAAGCCCTGAATTGGCTTGTGCCGAGCCCTCAAGTAGTGTCGGTGAACGAAATGTCTCAGTCGGGCGCTCATATGGCTTGGGCGTGTTGGCAAAGTAGCCTGGCACAGTGAAATAACCTTTCTGCACAGGCTGAAACTGCCCGGCTGCCGAGCTACCCGCCCCAGCCGACCCTGGCGTTGAGTTGTCGGCTACAGTGCTACTCCTGGCACTCTCCTGGCGTTGGAAACGGTCCCATTGGCTGGTTTCATTGTCAGCCAGGGCACGCCCTGGTATGGCTAACGCCAGGAAGGTGGCAACTAGCCAGGGCACAATTGCTGCCTTACTCAGATGCCGCATGTGACTTGCCATGGCGCCTCCTCCTGACAATAACCAAGTTTCAGGCGACAGCAATGATATTGCCGTCCGGTTGTCCTGAGAGAATATTCCCCTGGACACCTGCTAGTTCACCTTTACCTATTAGGAACGTGCTGCTGCCAGTTTGCTTGTCTTGTAGACGGGAGTCAGCCATTTGCTGTATTTGGTGACTTCGCCACGGCAGATACTGATATAAGCATCTCTCACTTTTTCACAGATTGGTCCTGTTTGAGCATTACCCACTGCATGATGGTCGACTTCAATAATTGGAGTAATCTGGGCGCCAGTGCCACAGAAAAACAGCTCATCTGCAATATAAAGCTCGCTGCGATCGACCTGGCGTATTGTCGTCGACAAGCCAAGCTCAGCGGCAGCAATCTCCATAATAGTTGCCCGGGTGACACCTTCGAGTATATTGTCGCAAACCGGCGTTGTGATGAGCTCTCCGCGCCGCACCATAAAGAGATTCATAGCGCTGCCTTCGGATACATGGCCGTTTTCGGAAAGGACAATACAATCATCAAACCCAGCCTTAACAGCGTCTGTCTTGGCCAGCGCTGTATTTGCATAAGCACCAACTATCTTGGCTCGAGCAGGAATAGCATTATCTTCTACCCGCCGCCAGCTTGATACTTGCACTTTCAGTCCTGGTGCGCCATGGAAATAGTCGCCAAAAGGTACAGTAAACATGCACAGCTTGCTTGGGTTGTCGTGAAGTCCAGGACCGATGCGTTGGGCAGCCTTATAGACTGAGGGACGGATGTAAGTGTCAGTGCGCGGGTTGTTGCGCCGCAGCAGCTCAACGGTCAGTTTGCAGATCTCATCAATCGAGAAGTCCAGTTCAAGATTCATAATCTTCATTGAGTCATACAGGCGCTCCATATGCTCACGCAGTCTGAAGATATACATCTCCTCCTGCACCTCGTTCCAGTAGCCGCGAATTCCTTCAAAGACAGCTGTTCCATAAAGGAAGGCGTGAGTCATGATATTGACCTTAGCCTCTGCAAGCGGTACAAAATTGCCTTCGAAGTACGCGTAGTTAATATTCTCGTTCACTTTGGCTTCCTCTTAATGCGACTAACCAAAAACACCTAAATATGCTCTTTGCAAAACCTGATGCGATCTTCAACAGTTTTCTTTTTGTATGTATCGTTGGAGAACTGCTCGTATTGTTCAAACGCTTGCAGCGCCTGAGCATAATCCTTGTTTGCTTCCTGCATCACTCCCAGCTCATAGAAGGCGTTAGCAAAAGTGGGTTCGGCAGCTGTAGCTGCTCGAAACTCTACTGTCGCTTCCTGCAGCCGGCCTTTCTTCTTGAGAGCTAATCCGAGAGCAGTGTGGCAGGCCGCCGATTCAGGATGCCCTTTCACCTTCTCCTGAAACATTTTGATTGCCTGATCTACATTACCTATAGAGAGCTCGTAGTAGCCTTTTTCCAACTTCTTGTCCCAGTTGATCTGCCCGGCGGAAGATGGATTAATAGAGCTGATCGAAGCTATCAGGATAGACAGAGCCAGGGCATATTTAAACATCTCTTTCACTCTTGCCTCCATCTACTTCTGATTTGTGTGACCGCCTCCGCCGCCAGCAACTGGACCGGTCAAAGTCGACGGTGCCTGCAGAATAATAGCCGATACGTCAGTTGTCACCTTGCGGACATTGTCTCCTACTCTTAAGCCGCTTCCCTTCACAAGGTTGGCCGTAGAAGAATCAGGATCAACCTGGGTAACAGAGATGACTCCTACAGTTGCACTTAACTCTTTCAAAACCTTGCCGGTAGAAGGATCTTTGACTGTCTTGTAAGCACGTTCAACTTGTAAATTGTCGCCAACTGCTATCCCATTGTTTTTCCCAACATTGACAATTACGGTATCACCAGACACATCGGCAATTTTGCCTTTGACATTCATGGCAGCAAGCGACTGGTTGTCTGGAATGCGCGAAGCAAGTGTTACCAGCTGGTTGCAGATTGAGTCCACTGCAGCCAGAGTAGCCTCACCAGCTATAGAGCTGGCAAAACCTGACGAACCCATGTCAAAGCTGCCACTACCACCGCCGCCGCCACTCCAGCCACCGCCACCGCCACCACCGAAGAGAGAAACACCGCTGCGCTTAGATTCGCCTGATCCGTTGACGGCAGCCAGGATTTCGCCTGTATTGATATCAACCAGGCGAGCATCGACAGCTACCTTACATTTGCCTTTCTTAACACCAAGCCCGCCAAATCCGAAGCCACCGGCATAAGGGATAAACCCGGCAGCTGCTGACGCTGCTGCACCAATATTGATATTCTTGTTCTCAAAACCAAACTGAGTGACTGTGCCGACAATTATGGCGTCAATACTCAGGAGTTTACCTATCTTGCAGGCTGTTGCCGGATCAGCCCGGTCACTTACTGAAAGATTTTGCTCCTTAAGTATGCTGTCGAGCATCTCGCGTTCAATAACAGAATAACTAGCATCATTAACCAATCTGGTAATCATAAGGCTCACTATGCCCTTACCGACGTCAAGTGTACCAACTTCACTAGATACTGCACCATAAGAAAACGGCATGATAGCTACACGGCGCTTTGCTGCAGCCAAAGCGGAGCAGGGACACAAGAGGGCTGTCACCATCAGTAGTATCAGAAGAAATGCAAGCGGCTTGCGCGATTCCATGGAACTCTCTCCTTGCGTTGTAAAGTCGCCACACACAGGCATAGATAACCTTTGCCAGCTGAATCCCTGCTCAGCCAGGTAAAGCCAAACGGGAGAGGCACTAAGCCTAAGATTTTACTTGATTCCCAGCTACTTGGTTCGCTGTGATTTGATGACAGCTTCCTGGTCTTCCAGAGCCTTCTTCTGGGCTTCCAGAGCTCTCTTTTGGGACTCCAGGGCCTGCAGGCGCAGGTCCGGGGCGCCTGGTTTGGCAGTTGTCCGGTGCGCTGCAGCTGATTTAATTCTCGCTAATCTAGCTAAAGCAGCTCGGTAAGTGACAATCCTTTGCTTAGCCAGGGCGTAGCGTTTGGATTTTGCATTGACAGCTGTAAGCTGCTGAATGGCTTGCACGTATTTACCCTTTTTGGCCAGCACTTCTGCGTCTGTGACAAGGCGGAGTGCTTCCTTCTCCATTGCATACATTCCTATTAAAGAGCGTACGGCACGGAAGTGCGGAGTATCAGGGCTTATTGGTTGTAAAAGAGCCATAGCTTCGTCGTAGCGGTCCTGATCTGACAGACTTTGTGCCTGAATAATGGCATCACGCGTGGCAATCTCAACTGTCACTGCATCTTGAATCGGTCCGAGAGCACGCTCTGCCATACCAGCTATCACTTCACGTACACCGCTTTCAACCAGAGCCTTGTTAAGCGGTGCACCGGGTTGAGTGGAGAAATCTTGTTTATTTGTTTGTACTGAAACAGTCTTGATAACCTGACCATCAGTAGTCTTAATAAGTACAGTACCGTTGACTTTAGATGAGCCTGACACTATGTCAGTCTGCTCGACTATGTTGCAGACTACATACCAGTCTGGATTCACTGTGGAGAGAACTATATTAGAGTTGCCGTCCAGACCGGAGCTAATCTGATCAACAGCTGACTGCTCCTGACCACTACCTCCCCCTGGCACAACAGCAATGCGAACAGGCGGAGAAGCTGTTGCCGGCAGCAAGGCAGACAACCAGAAAGCAGCACACATTCCTGCAGCCCATTGCCAGATTCTCCAGTATTTCATCAGCTAACCCCTTTTTTGTTGAATTATGCCATCTTGCCAACTGTCTTCTCCGGGTGCCCTATGGCGCAAGCCGGCACCATAACCAGCCAGCGCCATATCAATTAATAGCGCCGTCGCTTTACCCCCAGCAAAGCAGGAGATAACAGGATCAAGCTTTGCTATGGATTTCTTGTTGAACCAGCTGTTTCACTGAAGCTAGAGCTTGCTCCAGCGAAGATGGGTCTTTGCCGCCGGCTGCAGCCAGCTGCGGTCGCCCGCCGCCTCCACCACCACATACAGACGCTGCCTGCTTGACCAGATTGCTTGCGTTAAAGCCTTTCTTGACCAGCGGCGCAGATATCGCAGCTACCAGAGCCACTTTGTCTGCTGCCAGCACTGTAGCTACTACAGCAATCACATCATGTGCACCAGTGGAGATATGCTCGGCAAGTGCTTTGAGCCCATCGGCGCTGACGCCAGGGATTGAGGCAGCTACAAAGCGGATCTCTCCTATATGTTCGGCAGCTGCCAGCAGACGTCCAGAGTGTGATACAGCTAGTTGTTCCTCAAGCTGCTGAGTCTGCTTTTCCTTGTGTTTCAGTTGATCTTGCAGCCGGTCAATTTGAGCGAGAAGATCTGCAGGATTCACCTTGAGTTTGTTGGCAGCAGTAGTGAGGATGTTGAGATGTGCAGCAATAAAGCTCCAGGCCATGGGTCCTGCTAGTGCTTCTATTCGGCGCACCCCGGAGGAGATGCTTCCTTCAGAAACAATCTTGACTGAGCCAATCTCACCAGTTGAGTGCACATGCGTGCCACCACAAAACTCGAGGCTGAAATCGCCCATCTTAACCACACGTACAATGTCTCCGTACTTTTCACCAAACATGGCGACAGCCCCGGTTGTCTTTGCCTGTTCAATCGGCATCTCCACTGTTGTCACAGGCAGATTGAGACGCACCCATTCATTCATGAGGTTCTCAACCGACGACAGTTCGCGGGCATTGAGCTGCCGCTCGAATGTGAAGTCAAAACGCATCGCATCAGGACCAACCTGCGAGCCGGCTTGCACTACGTGCTTGCCTAGCAACTGCCGCACAGCTGCATGAAACAGATGTGCAGTGCTGTGATGCAGAACTGTGGAGAGACGGCGCTCTTTATCAACAGATGCTTTAAGCTGCTGATTCGGCTCCAGATCACCAGCGAGAGCTTTAACTTTGTGGACATGCAACCCTTCATGTTTTTTGGTATCAGTGACCATAAGAGTAGCTGCCTGCCCGGAAAGTGTGCCAGCATCACCAACCTGCCCACCTGATTCAGCATAAAATGGTGTCTGATCGAGGACAAGCTCTGCCTCCTCCCCTTCACCGAGGTGCTCGACTATTTTGCCGTTTTGCAGCACGGCAACAACCCGACCTACATCTTCAATAGTACTGTATCCGGTAAAACGTGTCGTTCCATACTCTTTGAGCAGCCGGACAAAAGCCTCTTCACCGGTCATGATGACATTGAACTTATTGACTGACGAGACCGCCTCATGCTCTTTCTTTGCTGCAACAAAGCCTTCCATATCAACAGTCTTGCCATGCTCTTGAGCAATCTCGGCAGTAAGCTCAATTGGGAAGCCGTAAGTTGAATAGAGATTGAAGACAGCACTGCCAGGAATTTGCTGTGCCTTCTCTGCTATCAGCTCTTCTAGCAAACCGATACCGCGATCAATTGTCTTGGCAAAACGCTCTTCTTCTTCTCTTACAACCTCAGCTATCAGCTCTTCCTGTCCGGCAAGTTCAGGATAAGCCTGCTGGTACAGGGCAACTACTTGAGGAACCAGTTTGTAGATAAACGGCTCTGTCAAACCGAGCAGGCGGCCAAACCGGGCTGCCCGCCGTGTTATAAAGCGCAAGACATAGCCACGCCCGATATTGCTGGTGCGCACTCCATCAGCAATCAAGAAAGTCACGCAGCGAGCGTGATCTGTAACTATTTTCAGATACAAGTTAATGCGATCAGCACGATTGGCTGCTGTATCAGTAACTCGCTGCGCCTCGCAAGTGTATTCTGCATTAGCCAGGTGGCAGAGAGCCTGCAGAATTGGGAATAGCAGGTCTGTCTCAAAAGTGTTCCCCTTGTCTTGCAAGATTGTGGCAATCCGTTCCAGTCCAGCGCCAGTGTCAACATTCTTGGCAGCTAGCGGTGTAAACTTGCCATCCTGGTCTTTAAAAAGCTCCATAAAGACCAGGTTCCAGATCTCCAGATAACGGTCACATTCACAGCGACCAATGCCGCACTTTTGTGAATCTGTGCTGCACGCATATTGAGCTCCACGGTCGTAATAAATCTCTGAGCAAGGTCCACAAGGTCCTGTAGGCCCCGGCGGTCCCCAGAAGTTGTCTTTACGACTCATCCTGAAGATGCGCTCTGCAGGAACACCAACCTTTTTGTTCCACAGCTGAAAAGCCTCTTCGTCAGCTGCAATTACTTCATCACCACCGAAGATGGTCACAGAAAGTTTATCTCTGTCCAGCCCAAGCTGCTCTGTGACAAACTCCCACGCCCAGGGGATGACTTCTTTCTTGAAATAATCTCCGAAGCTGAAGTTACCTAACATCTCAAAGAAGCTGTGATGCCTTGCCGTCCGTCCAATATTCTCAATGTCTGAATCTTTGCCGCCAGCACGTGTCACCTTCTGAACTGTTACCACTCGCGGCGGGTCTGTAGCTGGAGCCTGTCCCAGGAATATAGGCACAAAGGGGACCATACCGGCTGAAGTGAGAAGAAGAGTCGGATTATCCGGAATCAGACTGGCACTGGGCAGGTAGAGATGCCCTCTCTTATCGCGGAAATAGGAGACAAACTTGTCGCGAATTTGTGATCCGGTCAGATACATGCCAAACACCTCTTATCTCTTGGCCAGTTCAAGCAGCCAAGGCACAGCACACGCAGCAGTTTACGCGAACTTCAAGTATACCAGGGGTCAGTTCAAGCCAGCCCCGGACAGGCCGGACAGTTTTTCACAACAAGCCAAAGATGATGTCAGGACTGTTGCCGAGTGATTTACACTGCAACACTGTACCTAAAGTATGGAGTACAATTAATTAACTAGTACAGTTACAGTCAGCCGCTAATCTGCTCAACCTGGAAACCTGGAAATCATCACCATACTAGTAGTGCATTTCCAAAGTATCAACACAATCGGACCGTTCGTAGGGGGGCATTGCATGCGCCCGGGCGGATACAATCCACCCCTACTGGTGTCGCGTTATTTAGGAAATGCACTACTAGTTAAGACAAGAGTCCGATATAGGGAAGTCGGCAGAACCCAACCAACGTCAAGGCGGTAAGCAGCTGGGGAGGGACCAACCAGTGGCAGAGACAGAGAATATTTGCCCGTCGTGCGGCAAGGTTATGCAGCCAGGACAGATCTGTACTGACTGTACTGTGACCGATTTCAAAGTAAGCGATTCTTTATCAGCTGATTGGCTTGCCACAAACGGCAAGACGGCTCAGTTGCCGGGGCAAGCATTCTTAATTGAAACGTCCTCAGCCAAGCAACATATGTTGTCAGACACAAAATGCAAGATTGGACGCGATCCAACCAATCATATTGTCATAACGGAAGACCAGTTTTCTTCACGCTTCCATGCCTGGATTACATATGAGGAAGATCACTTCTTCATAGAAGACCTTGGCAGCACCAACGGCACTTTGCTTAATGGCAGCCCTCTTATCAACCGTCGACCACTAGTCAATGGGGACCAGGTTCGCATCGGCCGTGGTGAATTTACTTTTCGCACAGGCAATCCACGGGTTGTCAGCCCTGTTTCCCATTCCAGACAGTCTTCGTCAAGTCAATAAAGATCTTTGCATCTAAGTGATTGTTGCTGCTGGAGCATCTATTTAGAAGCTGCTTGTATGCTTGTGCAGAACGTGCAGGCGGGTGCAGCCAACCTTGCCTTAATATGCCAGGTACAGCAATGACAGCCCAGGCACAGATCTGATAATCTTCACTTTCTTCAATGACTGCTCCCAGTTTATTTTGCATAAGGAACAGAACCAAAGTGAATCTTCGCAAGGTACTTCTTGTCTACAAGAAATCAACTTATCAGATTCAAGCGGTGGAGCATAGAGAGCCTCGATTTCTCAAACTTCTCCAAGAAGAACATGCCGCTGTCAGGCGAGTCAAGGTGGCGCATGCCGAGCATTATGACGTGCTCGAATCGGTCAAATCAGAGCTTACTAGACGCGGGATTGAATTTTCGGCGTTAGCACGAGCCAACCTTACCAGAGCTGCAACTGATGTTGATCTGGTAATTTCGGTCGGCGGCGATGGCACATTTCTGGACGCTTCCCATTTCACTACAACTACGCCAGTGGTAGGAGTAAATTCATCAATCAGCTCCAGTTTTGGACATTTCTGTCTGTCCAACGAAGCTAACTTTGCTTCTATTCTCGATCAGATTACAGCCGATATGCTTCAGCCACTGACTCTGCTTCGCCTGGAGATTGAGCTTAACGGCTCTGTTCTTCCTGAGTTAGTGCTCAATGAGGTGCTTATCTGTCACAGCAATCCAGCTGCCACCAGCCGCTATTTACTTACAGCTGGCAGCACACATGAACAGCAACGTTCTGGAGGCATATGGGTCGGTCCGGCAGCCGGCTCAACAGGCGTACTCAAAGCAGCAGGTGGAACTATTCTGCCGGTTGACAGCCGCTATTATCAATACCTAGTCCGCGAGCCCGGCTTGCGCCCAGACGAGCAATGGTTGCTCCTTTCTGGGTGTGTGAATGAGAATTCAGAGATCAAAGTCGTCTCACTCATGCGTACCGGAGCAATTTATCTTGATGGACAGCACATCGACTACAAATTTGCTCTCGGCGATGAGCTAATCGTGCGAGCAAGCAGAAATGATCTTCTTGCCTATCTTCCCTCTAATTTAAACGGTGTCTCAGCCTGATGCTCCCAACTTTACCCTCTCTCACTGACAAGCTGGCCATAGCAGCCGGCAAGCTTTCAGCAGCAGCAATAAGAGCTGCGGGAGCAGGGCTTGGCTCTAACCTGCCTGGACGAGTAGCAAGACGCCTGTCACCAGGGATACTGACCTTATTAGGTGGACAGTGCCGCAGGGGAGTACTGGCAGTCTCAGGCACAAACGGTAAGAGCACTACATCCGGCTTCCTTTACTCTATTCTGCGCCAGGCTGGTTTCAAGACTGTTCATAACAGACAAGGAGCTAACCTGGTTACTGGAATAACAGCCACTGTTGTTGCAGCAGCCAACCTGGAATGTGAACTGGACGCGGATTACTGTCTCTTTGAAGTTGACGAGGCCTCACTACCTGTGGTGGCAGCCGAGGTGCCGCTCAATGCAGTTTTGGTAACCAATTTATTCCGCGATCAGCTCGACCGCTTTGGTGAGCTGGATACAACAGCCAGACTGTTAAACAAAGGGATTTTGCACCACCACTCTCTAGCTGTTCTAAACGCCGACGATCCTAACGTTGCTCAACTGGCTGACGGTTGCCAGCGCAGCTATTACGGAATTGAGTCTCTGGCGGCGCAAACTGATACCGCCTGCCGCTCCGGCACAGTCGAGCTCTCTTACTGTCCTGATTGTGGCGCTGAGTACAAGTACAATCTCCTTTTCTACGGACAGTTAGGACACTACAGCTGCCCGTTCTGCCTCTCTACCAGACCCACACCTCAAGTTGCAGCTGTCGAAGTTGTAGTTGGACAGTCATCCTCTCGCTTTATCCTGAAGACTGCCAAAGAGAGTATTGCCGTTAATCTTGCTCTGCCAGGGCTGTTCAATGTCTATAACGCACTGGCTGCTGCTGCTCTGGCCTCCTCTTTAGGCATAGCAGCCATCACAATCGCCGACGGACTGAAGAAATACACAACTCTTTTTGGCCGTTCTGAAAAGCTCATAATCGATGACAGATCTGTTGTTATTCAATTAATCAAAAATCCGGCAGGTGCCACACAAGTTATTAATTCAGTTGCTTGCAACCCTCAGGGCGCAATACTTGTGGCAATTAACGATAATCTGGCCGATGGGCGAGACATCTCATGGCTCTGGGATGCAGAATTTGAGCTTTTAGAAAAACACACAGGACCGATAATGGTATCCGGTCGGCGTGCTCAAGATATGGCAGTACGTCTTAAATATGCTGGTATTCCAAGCGGTCAGATTATAGTCAGACCAAATCTTCATAGAGGTCTGCAAGAGATGCTCGCCATGGTTGCTCCAGATCAAACTCTCTGGGTACTGCCAACATACACCTGCCTGCTCGAACTGCAAAAGATCCTTCGCGCCATGGGTTATGTGCTCGCTGACACATGATCTGCAGGAGAAGAACTGACGACGCGAGACTACATCACATTCGGAGTAATCAAAATGACAACAGCGAATGGTTCGGCAGCAAGCATTACTAACACCAGCGGGTCCGCCTTAATCGAAGCTATCCTCGCCAGCGACACCGCCATACAGGTTCGCGCACCGCGCGGCACCCAGTTGCACACAAAAGGATGGATTCAGGAAGCTGCCTTGCGTATGTTGCTCAACAACCTTGATCCTGAAGTTGCTGAGCGTCCCGAAGATCTTGTTGTCTATGGTGGCTCAGGCAAAGCTGCCCGAAACTGGAGCTGTCTAAAAGGAATAGTGAAAGCACTGCTGGGACTGGAGACAGATGAGACACTGCTTGTTCAATCAGGCAAACCTGTCGGAATTTTTAAATCACACTCTGAGGCCCCTAGAGTGTTAATTGCCAATTCCAATCTGGTGGGACATTGGGCTACCTGGGAGCATTTCCGTGAGCTGGAGCGCAAAGGGCTCATGATGTACGGGCAGATGACTGCCGGATCCTGGATATATATCGGGACACAAGGCATATTGCAGGGAACATATGAAACTTTTGCATCGCTGGCCAGCAAACATTTTGGCTCCACCCTGTCCGGGCGCCTGGTTGTAACAGCAGGACTGGGCGGTATGGGCGGGGCGCAGCCTCTGGCTATTAGCATGATGGGCGGTGTTGCTCTGTGTATAGAGGTAGATCCGACACGCATCCAGCGCCGCCTGGAAACTCGTTATTGCGATATAGCGGCAGAGAATATCGAGCAGGCAATTAGGCTGGCTGCAGACGCGAAAGCCACAGGTAAAGCTCTTTCAATTGCACTTGCCGGTAATGCTGCTGAAGTTTTGCCTGCTTTGCTGGACAAAGGGCTGGTGCCCGATGTGGTCACTGATCAAACTTCTGCCCATGACACGCTCAACGGTTATATACCTTCCGGTTTCACAGTTGCCGAAGCCGCCCAACTAAGAGTGTCGGATCCCACACGTTATACACAGGAGTCCGTCAGATCAATTGCCAGCCACGTAGAAGCGATGCTTGAATTTCAGCGGCGCGGCTCAATTGTCTTTGACTACGGCAACAATATCCGCCAGGTAGCCAAAGATGCCGGAGTTGTTGATTCTTTTAATTTCCCAGGCTTTGTGCCAGCATTTATCCGCCCGCTTTTCTGTGAAGGCAAAGGACCGTTTCGCTGGGCAGCATTATCCGGAGATCCACGCGATATTGAACGGATTGACGAAGCCATTTTAGAGAACTTCCCTCACGACAAACAGTTGTGTCGCTGGGTTGAGATGGCAGCCAAGCGTGTAGCATTTCAGGGGCTGCCGTCGCGCATCTGCTGGTTTGGCTACGGCGACCGCGCCAAGATAGGTCTTATCATCAATCAGCTGGTGGCAAGCGGGCAGGTCAAGGCACCAATTGTGATTGGACGTGATCACCTTGACGCCGGCTCTGTAGCTTCACCCAATCGCGAGACAGAATCGATGCTGGACGGATCTGATGCAGTAGCCGACTGGGTTTACTTAAACGCCTTAATCAATGCAGTAAATGGTGCCAGCTGGGTATCGCTGCATCATGGCGGTGGAGTCGGTATCGGTTATTCGCTCCATGCCGGGCAGGTCATAGTTGCCGATGGCACCACAGAAGCCACCACCAGGTTGCAGCGTGTACTCACCTCGGATCCCGGCATGGGGGTGATACGCCATGTTGATGCAGGTTATCCTGAGGCAATTCAGTTTGCACGCAAGGCTGGAGTGCGAGTGCCAATGTGGGATATTTGATCGCCAAGCAATTTTAAAGTTGAACAAACATACACAAATGAGCCAGATGGGAAATTGCTGTCCTACTCCGATCAGATCTCTTTCAGCTATATTCTGGATATGCCCTGAGACAGTCCATATCCGTTCAATTAATAGGCTTTAAATAATTTTCCGTGAGGTTAGCAATAACTGCCATGCCGATCAGGCTATGATCAACGGCGGTAAAGTAACCATAGGAAGTGATACCGGGCACTGCCGACCGTAGCCTGCTTTCCTGGAAAGCGGATGGTTGTGTGACAAGCAAGTGCTGCCGATTGCATCAAGACTAAGTAATTGCAATTTATTCGCATCAGGTTGCCAGGCAAAATGACACGACTTGTTCAAAAATTTGGTGGAACTTCGGTTGCAGATGTACAGCTTATTCGCAAGGCTGCTGAAATTGCTGTCAAGACAGCCGCAGAGGGAACCGAGGTGGCAACTGTAGTCTCAGCAATGGGACATACAACGGATCATCTCATCTCTCTGGCAGAGCAGATTACACCACAACCAAATCCACGCGAGATGGATATGCTCCTGATGACAGGAGAGCAGCAGTCCATTGCTCTCATGTCAATGGCCATCCAGTCTCTTGGCGGTCAGGCTCGCTCTTTCACAGGCGCTCAGGCCGGCATCATTACAGAGCACCACCACGGCTCGGCACGTATTAAAGAGGTCTGCCCTCATCAGGTGGAAGCTGCTCTTCAGCGTGGAGAGATTGCTGTAGTGGCAGGATTCCAAGGGGTGTCTGAAAATAACGAATTCACGACTTTAGGACGTGGCGGGTCGGACACAACTGCTGTTGCTCTAGCTGCAGCTCTGTCTGCAGAACGCTGCGATATATACACTGATGTTAGGGGGGTGTTTACAGCAGATCCCCGCCTGCTCAAAGAAGTGCGCCAACTTTCAGCAGTCAGTTATGAAGAAATGTACGAGCTGGCTTGCTCAGGCGCTCAGGTGATGAATGCACGTGCTGTTGAACTGGCTGCAGATACTCAAGTGCCGGTTAGAGTACGCTCCACTTTTGAACCTGAAGATGAGGGCACACTTATTACCCACCATCTTTTTGCGCCTGAATATACTATTTGCGGCATAGCTTGTGACACCAGCCAGGCCTCGCTTTGCTTAAACTCGCACTTGATCGACTCAGGTCACAGCCAGTTGGAGGGGGTTTCAGGTCTCTTTACTCGCCTCAAAGAGCTGGGTATAGTCACAGACATGGTAATGCTGCTAGCTAGAGAGGATGAGCCATCACAAGAGCTTGCCTTTACAGTAGAGAAGAAGTCGCTGTCCAGGGTGCAATCGATTATTGCTGCCCTAAATGAAGAACTTGGGCAACCCAAGGTGTCTGTCGACACAGATATAGCAAGAATATCTGTAGTCGGGAGAGGGTTAGCTTCGCGCCCTGCAATAGTAGCTGATCTTTTTGAGACTCTCTTTAACGCCTCCATCCCGGTGCATATGGTCGCAACCGGCGACATAAAGGTAAGCGCTCTCGTTCCGGCCAAACATGCCCGTGAAGCTGTCAGGTTAATTCATAACCGCTTCGACCTGTCCAGCTTTAACTGTCAACCATAGATCGACCCTATAATAGTCAAGACTAGCAAGAGGTTAAGGTTATGACGCCGCCAGCATTTGACAATTTAATAAACAAGGTTAAGGCCGGCACCAAGCAGTGTGCCGATCAAATGGGCAGAGCTGCCAAGGTAGCCAAATTGAGAATGGATATCCTGGCTCAAAGCGGCGAGAAAAGCAGGCTGCTACAAAATATCGGTGAAAAGACCTATCAGTTATATGCAGGAACAAAAGGACTGGACGGGCTGCTTGAGCGTCTGGCCCATGACTTCACTATGATCCAGCGCATTGAAGCACGCTTGGCTGAAATAGAGGTTGAAATAGCCGACATGCAAGCAGCACTTGCAGGCAGCGCAGTGACAGACGCCACTGAAGTAAGAGATGTGACAGAGTCTGTTGAGCACGCAACTTCCTCCCAGGACAAGCACAGCGATGAACAGAACACTTAAAGCAATAGTATTAGCCGTTTTACCAGCACTATTAACTGGCAACATCTTAAGCCCGGCTGCTGCAGATTCAATTTCACCAAATATCAATAATGGTGATCGTGAGTATTCGGAAGAGAAGCCCGAATCTTCATTTTATGGTAGCGGTTATACCGGCAGGATGGCAGAAGCATCACAACTTCGCTTTGAAGCAGACGAGCTGATGGCTGACGGCAAGCTGGAAGAAGCAAGAAAAAAGATTGGCAAAGCTGTGATGCTAGATCCTGGCACAACAGACGGGCATATCATGTACGCCCGTTGTATCACCAGGATGTTGTATGCAAAGAAAACTCTCGATGAAAAACTTCTCTCCCGCTGTATTGAGGAGTGGAAACTAATCTGGCATCACGACGCTGATCAAATAGAGCAGGTTGAAGCCAAGGCTCAGGCAAAGACCTTGATGCGCATAGCTAAAGAGCTGGAGAAACAGAAGAAAGACAACTCTAACGAACCACAGCAATCTCTTGCCTCCACAGGCAAAAAATCAGTGGAATAAAGAGCCTTCCAGACAGTCAACTAGTAGCGCGTTTCAAAAGTATCGATACAATCGGACCGTTTGTAGGGGCGCATTGCATGCGCCCGGGCGGATACAATCGGACCCTACAAGTGTCGCGTTATTCAGGAAACGCACTACTAGTCACAGCTAGCTAGCAATTGATACCGCTGCCTCAACCTGGCAGAGAGCTCCTGCTCGCAATCGCTCAACGGTCCGACGTTGAAAGTAACTTGAAACGCCTGCTCAAAGCCTGCACTCAGTGCTGCTTCCAGCTCCAAGATGCTAAAAGTTCGACCGGCTGCCTCAAAGAGATTGGCGTGACGAACAGGCTTAACTTGAGAGTCCATCGGCAGGCTGGCACCAAGAATCTCCGGCATCAGGCTTTGATCCTGGTCGAGCAAGATGCTGCCGTGCTGTAGCAAAGCACCACGTCGTCGGACTTGTGCAGAGCCTATAATTTTCTTGCCATCTATATGCAGATCGGCAGTAGTTGTAGCAGCAAAACAGTCCTGGTGCTGTTTGTACTCCCCCTGCCCGGATCCCAGCTGCAGCGTAATACCCAAGCGCTCCATAGCGTACTGCAGCCCGCTACATATCTGTCTGTAAGATGTGTTGACGCTGCTGCTGAGAGTGCCATCTTCTGTCGAGCCGACAAATGAGTATGTGAGGTCGCCGTGGTGCAGCACAGCTCGACCGCCGGTAGGCCTGCGCACCACATCAAAGCCTCGCTGCCTAGCACACCCGAGCATATCCATTGATAGATCTTGAGCATAGCCGATGGATATAGCAGAGGGGGCAAACAGATATGTTCTCAACGTATTAGGAACCACTCCAAGAAGGCGCGCCTCAAGAATAGCCTCGTCAATAGCCATATTTGTACTTGCATCATGAGAGGCGCAGGCGATTAACCGCCATATCTTTCTTTCAGTCATGTCTCGGTCCGATTATCCTACGCGTGCCTTGATCACAGATGGAACTGCAACAGGCGTATCGCTGTAGCTGATGGCATTGCTTATAGTATCAGCTGCCAACCGGCATGCCTCTGGAGTATCAGCATGAATTACCGCCACCGGCTGACCTGCTGCCAGTACACTGCCAACTTTACCCTTAAGCACCACACCTACTGCCAGGTTGATCTTATCTTCCTTGGCAGCACGCCCGGCGCCTATCTGTTTGCAAGCTTCAGCAACCGCACGTCCATCGATATGCTTGATCCACACCTGACCTTGTCCTGGAACAACAACATTGTGCTGCAACTTGGCTGTTGGCATAAGTGCTGGATTATCTATCACCCGGCTATCTCCACCCTGATGTTCGATAATCTGGCGGAACTTCGCCAGAGCTGCTCCACTGGCAATCACATCTTGGAGAATCTTCCTGCCCTTCTCTTCATCTGCTGCTTTGCCTGCTTTGACCAGTGCCAGAGCACCCAAACCAAAGCACAGCTCCTGCAGATCTGCTGGTCCGCGCCCCTGAAGAGTTTCAATAGCTTCGATAACTTCTAAAGTATGCCCTACAGCAAAGCCGAGCGGCTGCTCCATGTCGGTTACCACTGCAGTGACCGGCTTACCCAGACGGTCTCCGACACAAGTCAGTCTGTACGCCAGCTCGGCAGCTTTCTCCTCAGTATCCATGAGAGCGCCACGCCCACATTTCACATCCAGAATAATAAGATTAGTGCCGGCAGCAAACTTCTTAGAGAGTATGGAAGAAACAATAAGCGGCAGCGAATCTACTGTGCCAGTGACATCTCGCATAGCATATATCTTGCCGTCAGCAGGAGCCAGCTCACGTGTCTGCCCACTAATTGCAGCACCAATCTCGCGCACCTGGCGCACAAACTGTTCGTTCGACAGATCAACTCTAAATCCTGGAATAGCTTCAAGCTTATCCAGAGTACCGCCTGTATGCCCCAAACCACGCCCGGACAGCTTAGCCATCGGCACTCCGGCAGCAGCCAGCATCGGTGCAAAGACAAGGGTAGTCTTATCGCCAACACCGCCGGTGCTGTGCTTGTCTCCAACCACCGGTCCGATGCTTGACAGATCTAGCACCTGTCCTGATTTCGTCATGGCATCAGTCAGGCTGGTTGTCTCATCCAGAGTCATCCCTTGAAAGCAGACAGCCATTAACCAGGCTGATAGCTGGTAGTCCTTAATGGAGTCCTTAACCACTCCTTCGATTATAAAGTCAATTTCTTCCCGGCTGTGAGCAGCACCAGCACGCTTTGCCAGAATCAGGTCAACCATTCGCAAGATAGATTCTCCTCGTGAGCCAGAGTCTTGAAATTGTACATCCTTAATTCTGCTGAGGAACTCTCCAGGGCCCTTGACAAGATTTGCAAGGTTTGTATTAATGGACTCAGAGGGAGTGAGACCGCGTTTAGCGTAATAAAGATTTATCCGGACTCCTCCCTCCTTTTTATTGCCAAAAAATGGAAAGCTCTCCAGTTCTGCTGTTGCAAGACTTGGCTGGACAGCAGCTTTCAGGCAGCTCTGGATAGTTCAGTCTTCCTGCAACAGAGCCATCTCACCTCCAGACTGGTGCTTGGGCGCCTTACGCCAACAGCGGATGGCACAAAATGCAGGTTTGTCCTGAGTGCAAGCAGCGTCACAATGCATGAGACCACTTTCACATCATGACTAAACCATTGCTGTATGCTTGTTTGCGCCCTTGACTACCGTGGAGATGTACCGGTGCTTTGTTCAGCTCCTGCTGTCATAACGGTTGGACCCAAACCGGAAGTTTTGCCCCGCTTAGGGCAGATCTCTTTTATCAACAGCCTGCCGGTGCTCATCCCCATAGAAGCCGGACACGTTAATCTTTCTGCTCAAATTGTTTATGCCAGCCCCACCAAGCTCAATTGCGCTTATGCCAGAGGGTTGCTCGATTTAGGCGCTATGAGCTCCTTCTTTTTTCTTGACAACAACGCCATGGAGCTCATCCCAGACCTGTCTATCTCCTCTGACGGACCTGTGGGCAGCGTTCTCTTTTTCAGCAAAGTTGAACCGCGCAATCTCAATAGAGCCAGAATAGCTGTACCGGCAGCTTCTGCCACTTCTGTCAATCTTCTCCACATACTGCTGCGTGAGCAGTTTAATGTCAGACCAGAATTTGTAGTCGATGAGAATCCCAATCTGGACGACGACTCAATAATGGCTGCCCTGTTAATCGGCGATCGTGCTCTCATTGTCGACAGTGACTGGTCCAGGCGACTGTGGCGTGCCGATCTTGGATTCTGGTGGCGTAGGCAAACCGGTTTGCCTATGGTTTTTGGTGTCTGGGCTGCACGTGCAAGCTGGGCTTCAGCCAATCAGGAGTCTTTGCGCCAGGTCACGAAGGCATTGCATAACTCTACAGCTCTTGGACTCTCATCCCTCTTCCCTTTAGTAGCTGCCGAAGCAGCCGCAAGAACCGGGCTACCGCTCCAGCGCATGCAACGTTATTATTTTGAAGAGCTCAACTTCAAGCTTACTGACCGGCACATGCAAGCATTAGATCTCTTCCGCTCCTTGTGCCTACGCTATGGGCTGCTTAGACCTCAACACAGCAATCAAGCATCTTGCTTCGCTCCAACATTTAGCAGCACAGAAGCTGCCTCCTTTGAGCCAGCGATATAGCGGAACTTCCTTTCTGACAACCATCCGATTTCCCCGCACGATGGCGCTCGTGGGCTTATTCGTGGTTGAGATATGATAATGTAGGCACTCATTAACAACTAGAGCTGGGCTGCAGGCTTTACTGGGTGTATAATAGTGTCCATCATGCACATTCACCGCACACGCAGTTCTATCCTTTTGAGAGAAAGCTATCGAGAAGGTAGCGCTGTTAAAAAACGCACACTGCAAAATATCACCCATTGGAGCGATGAGCGTATCGCGGCGTTAGAAGCCGTTTTGAAGGAAGATGTGCATGGACGTAAATTCAGCACCATTGCAGATGTTGAGTTAGGAACAGGGAAGGATTTCGGTGCCTTGTTTGCTTTCGCAAGCCTGTCGAAGTATGTTCAGTTGTCAGACGCGCTGGGTGAGAGTCGGTCAGGAAGGCTTGCACTGATGATGGCTGTACTTCGTCCGATCAAGCCAGTTCCCAAGCTTGGCACGGTAGCAATGGCTCAAAATCAAGCTGTTACAGAATTGCTGGGCATATCTACTTTTGATGAAGACGATTTGTATGGCGCGCTCGATTGGCTGGAGAAGAACCAAGCTTCCATTGAGGATTCGCTGTTCCGGTCTCGGGGAGGGCAGTGCCAAACGTTGTTCTTGTATGACGTGACTTCGAGCTATTTAGAAGGGCAGCAGAACGAATTAGCCAAGTATGGCTACAACCGGGACAAGAAAGCCGGCAAGAAGCAGATCGTAATTGGCTTACTAAAAGACGAGCATGGGTTACCGGTTTCAGTGCAAGTATATAAAGGCAATACGCTGGACCACAAAACTGTCAGCGATCAAATCAAGAAGCTGAAAGAGAGATTTGGTGTCAAGCGGGTTGTGATGATCGGCGATCGCGGCATGCTCAAGCAGGCACAAATTACAGAACTGGGCGCTCATGAATGGAACTACATTACGGCACTGACGAAGCCACAAGTTGAAAGTTTGCTTGAACAAGGAGTTATTCAACTCGACTTGTTCGATGAAAAAATTTGCCAGGTCGAACAGGAAGGACGCAGGCTAATTCTGAGGCGTAATCCAAGACGTGCCGAAGAATCAGGAGCAAACCGGGAAAGCCGCTTGGAGAAATTCAGGGCGTTGGTGAAGGAAGCAAACGACAAGCTATCACACGGATTGCGCGCAGATGCACAAAAGAGCTTCCAAAAAGTATCAGCGGCAGTGGAACGGTACAACTTGGCGAAGTTTGTCAGACTGCGGCTGGAGAATCGCTTCATTGAAATCACGTTTGATGAGGAAAAAATACAGTCAGCAAGGCGATTGGACGGCTGTTACGCGCTAGTGACAGATCTTGACCAAAAGGATTGCTCGGCTGAAACAGTTCATGATCGCTACAAAGATCTTGCACAAGTAGAATCAGCCTTCCGTTTGTTGAAGAGCAGTCTTGACGTGCGTCCTATGTGGCATCGCAGGGCGGACCGAACCAGGGGGCATGTTTTTGTAGCGATGCTCTCACTGCTGCTGCTGGAAGAATTTCAACGGCGCATTCAGAACTTAAACACAACGACAGAAGTAGCAATTGAGGCGCTGAACAACATTCAGTTGAGCGAACTCAGACTTGGCAGTGATGTTGTGGCGAAACTGCCAAGCAAGTTGCGCCCAGACCAGTCAGCAATCCTTAATGCCCTCAAACTTCGGCTCCCGTCCTTAGTAAAACTCGTAGCCTAGTTCACTTGTAGGCACATGTCACCGGCGACATAAAAGCGCGTGATTATTGGTATTTACAAGGGGTATTTGTTTTGGCAGGAGACTGTGCAGCCTCCCTTCCGGTCGGCACACTTGAACTCTTGGTGAGGCGCGAAA
>CAILLX010000188.1 GCA_903835185.1 uncultured bacterium
AAGCAAAAAAAGGCCAAAAAGTGCAAAAAGCGACCAGAAGAGGTCGCTTTTTGCACTTGCTAAGATGGGGGTGGTCAGGGCATGTCACAAAAGATCAACGACGCCCTGGACATCCCCCAACGCAAAAACAGCCGGTTGTCGATCTATTGGCGAGTGAATCACTTAGACTGTTTAAAGATCGTTTGTAATGACTAACAGGTAAGAGCAAAAGTTGATTTGTAAGAGGTCATGACGTTATGAATTATTGCAGTAAGGTCGGAAGTGAGACTTGCAAAACATTTGGTGGGCAGCCAAGGCGAAGTCGGATCAAGCAAAGTGGACAGGCAATTGTCGAAGGTACTGTCATGCTGTCGTTGATGATTCTCGTAGCGATAGCATTGATTTTCTTTGTCTCTGACATTGGCATAAGGATGACCTACCAGCAAGAAATATCCTATATTGCGTCTCAGGTCGCCAGCTATTATGTCACGCAAAGCACCGGATGGGATTATCAAATTTCCAATCCTAGCGGCGTTGATGTTAATGGCTTCGCTCAGGCACTAGCTGGGGCAATGGGACTCCCAAAAAATGACATTGCAGCCACAGTAAGTATCACTGGTGGTATCAGTACTGTAACCGTAACTGGTACCAACCTGCCATTGTTGCAGGGGAGCTCGCTTCTTCCTGGAATGATTTCGGTAGCGGCTAAATGCGCTACCTCGACAGCCATTTATCCAAGACCGACCGGACTGCTGTCAATCAATGTTTCCACGGGTGGTTCCCCACACACTGGTAATACAGTATTGGTGCCTTGCTATGCTGGTTGTTTCCCTGGAGACGTAGTGAGCACCGATCCATACTCTCCCAATATCCCCGGACCTGGCACGTATGACCAGTTCTCCTTTAGCGTCTCCGACACAACCGGCGCAGCTTTATCATACACGCCAGGAAGCCGCGGCAGCAATCCATGACTTGAACAAAAAAGTGGTTCCCAGCTTTTGTAGTGCAAAATGAAGTTCAAGACAGAATTAGACATCAGTTGATATGGCAAAAATTCTTCTCATTGATGACGATTTAGGTATGGCTAGAGTCATTGCTGACTGGCGCTCTTTCCAGGAACATTCAGTCGTGTGGTTCACAACAGAGTTGATGGCTGGGAGCGTATCTCAAGTCAGGAGTATGACATTGTTATCCTCGACTGGGATCTTCCTGATATCCAAGGTATTGATATTCTCAAGCGGTTTCGCGCTGGTGGAGGCAGTACTCCTGTGTTGATGCTCACTGGCATTGACTTGGGTGTGTTTTTTATGAAGCCGTCACAGGCTATGTTCCTTTTTATAGGCAATAATTCTGCTGAAATGATGTATAAGCACTTCGAAGAGAAGCTTATACCTTTGCGCCAGATGTCACCAGAGTTGCCCATTCCAGGGGAACTGGAGCCGATTGTAGCTAAAATGCTAGCCAAGAAAGCTGATCAGCGTTATCCATCGATGCGTATGCTGAAAGAAGAGCTTGTGAAGCTGTCCTGGAAATTACCCGGCGCTGAGCATTGAAGAAAGACTGAGATGATCGCCTTTCAAGCAATGCGGTCTGTTTCTAGTTGGCAGAGCGGTTGTCTTTCTTAATCTGGGAAGCCAGACGCAGAAAGGTAATCGTCAGATCTTCTAGTGATTCAACTGATGCTCGTGACTGTGAAACTTCAGGCAGCGCCGACCGGAGATCAAGTGTAGCTGCGTCAGTATGCACTTTGAGGCTACTCAAGAGCGGGTAGCGCTGGGCAGACTGTGCCAGAGCAGCGCAAAGAGCTTTGCGGAGATCTTCCTTGCCTAAAATGAGCGCTAAGTTGGCTGCAGCAAGATTAAGGGCGGCAAAAATTGGTGCCACCGAGGCCGGTGCTTCGCTTCCTGTTGACCCGGCTTGCTTGCCTCTGGTTAACCCACACTCACGCATCTCGTCAAGTGTAGTCAAAATAGTGTAGCGGTCAAAAGGTAATTTGTCGCACAAATGCTTGATACTCAACCCTACTTCTATAAGCAACCAGAGTTTCTTAGCCACTGCGATGGACTCTTCTTTCAGACAACTCCAGTCAGGAGTCTTGGTTGAGCGCAACGGTATGCCGCCTGACCAGTCAAGATCTCGCATTAATTGAGGCAGCTTATCGGCGCGGCGTGCTCCTTCCAGCAGTAATTTGTAAGGTTCAGCAGAAGAAAGTATCTTGTCTGCAGGCAGGCAGCGGTCCAGTTCTGCTTGTTGCTCAAAGACAAAATCGAGCGGTTCACTGCGTGCAAGAAGTTCGAATACAGCGTGTTCGCCAGTCAGGTGCAAAAAGCTGGCTGAGACAATCTTGCCTTGCCTGATAGAAAGGGTGGCAATCGGCTTGCCGGCTCGACCGGAGAGTTTAAGCACACCTGTCTGGCGTGAGTTGGAGACTGTCTGTATTACAGTAGGCAGATCGAAGAAGGCCAGATTGCCCTGCAGCCCTGGTGTACTTACCGGGAGGTTGCCTGTGATTCTGCGGTTAAGTACATCATTAACCTGACGAGTGATGGCAGGGAAGTAGGTCTGTAGCTCTTCGAAAGCCTTACGTGGCAGTTTGAGTAAGAGGGCTTCTTCCGGTACCCGCACTGTTGATTCGCGTTTACAGTCTTGCATTACTCCAACTTCGCCGCAGCTGTCACCGGCGGTCAAATATGCGAGCACTTTAGGTGGTGGTCCCTCGTCAAGCACCTGGACTGAGCCGTCCAAAATCACATAGATGGCGTCCGAAGCATCACCCTGGCGGAAAACAACATGCCCCGGACCACATGGGCTGAGCTCAAAAAGCGGTGCAATTCCGGAGAGAACCTGCTCGCTCAAGACGCGAAAGATTGAGCGTTCTTTTAGAAATACAACTATCTCGTCTTTTGTGTGGATCATAATGTCCCGTGGAGTGTCTGCTAGTGAATAGACCCAGCATTATCTCCAGAGAGTGCTGTTCCTGACTGTCCTGGCAGGTGACCGGTAGCAGATGTATTCTGCCCGCCTTGTTTGAGTTTATCCAGGTTGGAGCGTGCTTGCTCGCTGTAAGGACCGTCTGGTTGCAGACTTAAATAACCTTCAAATGCAGGAACAGCCTCGTTGGCGTTGTTTTGAGTCAGATAAAGCACACCGAGGGCGTAATAAGCGTTGGCAAATTTTGCATCTAATTTGAGAGCCTCTCTGTAGTGCTCAGCAGCGGCGGCGGCATCGCCTTGCCCTGCTGCTGCCAATCCCAGATTGTAGTTGGCCTGGACACTTGATGGCTTTGCCTCAAGCGCCTTCTTGTATTCAGCTGCTGCTTCAGGATAGTTGTGCTCGTTGAGAAACAGGTTGCCAAGATTGATGTGAGCTTCGGGGAAGAGCGGATTGATGGCAAGCGCCTGTTTGAATTGAGACATTGCTCCTGAGAAGTCCTGGTGTTGCTCGATGGCCAGACCAAGATTGTTAAAGGCTTCTGCAGAACGTGGGTTAATCTGGACAATCTGCTGATAGATGCTGATTGCTTCATCAGGTTTGCTTTGACTCTCCAGGTTGTCCGCCAGCAGCTGCAATGTCTTTAAGTCATTTGGATAGCTTTGCAACAGGCGACGGTAGATTGTTTCAGCTTTTGCCAGGTTGTTGTCATCGTCTTCTATCTGGGCAAGAGCCAGAAGAGCAGTCTTGTCATCAGGTGCTAAGGATAAGGCAGCCTCGATTGCTGAGCGTGCTCCTGTCCTGTCCTTCATCTTTAAGAGTGCCTGTCCTAATTCGCAGTATGCTGACGGATCGTTAGGATCGAGGCTCAACCCTTGTCTGTAACAGTTGACCGCCTGCTTGAGATCTTCCTGGAGAAGAAAGGTGCGTCCGAGATTGACGAACGCTTGAGCGTCGGCAGGATTAATGGAGAGCACAGACTGAAATTCCTGAGCAGAAGCAGGCAGGTCTCCTTGCTTTTGCTTAATTATGCCGAGGTTGTAGTGGGCATTTAGGCAGGAGGGGTTGAGCGATAAAACATGCTCAAAAGCACCGGCTGCACCAGGAAGATCGTTAGTAACCTGCAAAAGATACCCCAGGCTGTAAGCAGTGTTAGGATCTTTAGAGTCAAGGCGTTGAGCCTGGCGATACTCTTCAATTGCCTCAGGTAAATATTTCTGCTTGGCAAGAAGGTCGCCAAGTGCTGCGTGCCAGTCGGTCCGGCTGGCTTTAAGTGAGATGGCCGTTCTCAGCTGTCCTGTTGCTTCCTTGAGCTTACCTGTTGCTGTGTAGACTGTAGCTAGCAGAGCGTGAGTGTCGGGTGCATTAGGCTCAATGGTGACGGCATGTTCCAACTGCCTGGCAGCTGATTCATAATCCTTAAGGGCAAGCAGGGTGGCTCCGTAATTGAAGCTCAGAGAGAAGTTGTTAGGATCTTGACTGAGGACTCGCTGATACTCCTCGGCAGCCAGAGTATATTCACCTTTGTTTTGATAAGCTGCTGCCAGTTGCGCTCTTGCTCGCAAGTGGTTAGGGTAAGCATGGACAACCTGTTTGAGCTCTGCAATTGCTGCATCACGGTTGCCCTGCGCTTGCAAGGCCATTCCCAGATTAAGATGCATCAAAGGGGTATCCGGGCGTAGTTTGACAGCTATCTGGTACTGTTCTATCGCTTCGTCCAGCTGCCCTTCTGCCTGAAGGATGGTGGCAAGCGACTCACGAGCAAAAGCATCATAAGGGCGCAGGTCAATGGCGTGCTGATATTCGGCAGCAGCATCTTCAAGGTCGCCATGCTGTTGCAATACTGCACCGAGGCTGATGTGTACTAACGGGTCTGTCGGTGTGCTGAGAACAACTGTTTTCAGTGATGTGAGTGCTTTCTCAAGATCGCCAGCTTTAAAGTAGGCTATGCCCTGGTAATACCGCTCTAGCATCGCCTTGGACATCGGTTTAGACAGAGACGCCTGTTGTGAGCTGTAGGCTACTGGTGTGCCTGCGGCAATTATGAGAGCTCCCACTACAATCAGGCGTTTCACTGCGATGTCCTCTTGCTCTGGCTAATGGTACTGACCGGGCAGACTGCTTCCGACCGCATCAATTATGCCTTAACGCCGGTGGCAGGCAAAGAGGATCACCAGTTCTATTTAATGTTAGTTCGATTGCGGAGGCTCTGTGTGAATAGCAGTTGTCAGGGGTGAATGCAACCAGGTCCTGGCTGTCCTTGGCGGGTATTGCAGCTGATGACATTTGCCTGTGTCGTTTAGACAGGTTGGCTAATTTATGAGCATCTTTTTTGGACAGAGTGCATATTGTTCTGGAATGCGCTTGCAGTGTACATTGAGATTAGCTGAAGAGGACAACTGTTGAAGCAAACGGCTCTCATTGTGGCGTTTGACATCGAAGCTGTCTTGAGGCGGCTGGGCAATCAGGTCTTTATGTTTACAGTACCTACAATTCATAGCAAATTTCTGTAGCGGGCGGTGATGCTCGGCTGAGAGGTCATGGCACACCCGCCCTAATTTGGACACGGCGGTTAAAGCTGAAAGTCAGACATCGAGCTGAGCGGCATTTAGTTGCGTTCCAGTTATAGAACATTGTGCTGTGCAAGTTGGGTTTGATATGTCTGTATATAAGAAAAAGGTAGTTCGCAAAGACGTCTTTCCGGGTGACCGTGGAGCACACAATTATGAAGAGCTTGCCGACCAGGCCCTGGAGAGCTCCATTGAGCACCTCAATCATTCTTACAGCAAGAAATTGTGCGGTGCTGAAGGGGTGGTTGAATTCCGCGACGGTGGTGTCTACACATATGACAATCACGGCAAGCGTTATCTTGATTGTCTGGGTGGCTACGGCATTTTTAATGTTGGACACCGTCATCCTCATGTGATTGCTGCTGTCAAAGCGCAGCTTGATCAAGTCTGTCTTCACAGTCAAGATCTTTTGAATCCCTGGGCAGCTGAACTGGCTCGCCGGCTGGCAGCTGTAGCGCCTGGAGATCTGAAGTATTGTTTCTTCTGCAACAGTGGTACTGAAGCTGTCGAAGGTGCAATTAAGCTGGCCCGTCTTTATACAGGCAAGAGCGAAATTATCTCGACCAAGAACGCCTATCATGGTGTCAGTATGGGGGCGCTTTCGGCCACAGGGCGTGATGTGTTCCGCAAGCCGTTTGAGCCTTTGCTTGACGGGTTTGTGCATGTTCCGTTCGGTGATGCTGAAGCGATTGAAAAAGCCATCGGCAAGAACACTGCTGCTGTAATACTGGAACCGATTCAAGGAGAAGGCGGGATCAATGTGCCGCCGTCAGGGTATCTGCGGGCAGTGCGCCGGATAACCAAGAAGAAGGGTGTTCTTCTCATTGCTGATGAAGTGCAAACAGGCATGGGTAGGACAGGGCGTATGTTTGCTTGCGAACATGAAGGTATTGCTCCTGATATTATGTGCCTGGCCAAGGCGCTTTCCGGTGGTGTCATACCGATCGGCTGCTTCATGGCTACAGCCAAGATCTGGAAGGTGCTGGAGCCTAATCCTACTATCCACAATTCTACATTCGGTGGCAATCCGCTGGCATGTACTGCGGCGACAGCATGTCTGGACGTGCTCATTGAAGAGCACTTGCCGTCCCGTGCGGCTTTCATGGGCAACTATTTCATGCGCAAGTTGAATGAACTGGCTGAGGACAATCCTGACTATATTGCCGAGGTTCGTGGGCGCGGCCTTATGATTGGAGTCGAGTTTTCTTCAAAACAGTTGCGTGAAGCTGTCCAGGTGGAGCTATTTCACCGTGGTGTTCTGGTGGCTGCCACTATGAATTCCAACCGAACTATCCGCATCGAGCCACCGCTCATAATTACTGAGTCGCAGATTAGATTGATGATCGATACTCTTGAATCGATCTTTGCCGATCTTACTGCTGACGGCAAATGGCGTAAGAGCAAGAGTAAGAGGGGAAAGTCCAAATAATGTCTGTCTCATTGCATAGTATGTTAGGGTTTCAAGCTCACCAGGTAGCTGCTGCTGCCGGTGGCGCACCAATAAATGGTGACGGTCTAACCGCATTGATGAACAGCTTCCTCCAGCTTGAACGTCAGTGCAAGCGTTCGGCAATGGCGCGGCGTGAAAGTCGGCAGGCAGTAAAAAGGAAATTGACTTTGCTGCCTGGTGGCTCCGATGCCATAGTGGGGATGTCCATGGCGTCGTTGATTTTTAGTGACGCGCCCTGACTATCCACACCTTGCTCAACTGTTCATGGGAGAGAGAGAGGGCAAAAATAGTTTCTCCTACTGCGCAAATTCCCACAGCGAACTGTTAAGTATCGGCTAACTGTGAAGTGTCTTGAAAATTGGGCTGGGGTATATGTGGCTTCCCGTGCGCGCGACGTCCCCCTCTTGGGGCGCCATAGTGGGAGTGTACCCGCCTCTTTTCCGGCGAGAAATGTTATAAAACTGGCTCAGAGCGCGGCTGTCGACATAAGCTTGCCTGTTTATCACCCCAAATACCAAGGCACCCACCTGCTTCACGAGCACCAGGCGTGGGCTGATCCCGATTTGTTGATAATCGGTTGCCCCAGGATGCCCTGCTTGATAACCGAATGCACTTATTGTGCACTTGCAGCATCTAGGGAAACCTCGAAAGCCTTGGGCGATGAGGGATTCGAACCCCCGACCTTCACGGTGTGATCGTGCTGCGCTACCAGCTGCGCTAATCGCCCATAAGCGTTGCCGACCTGGCAAGACGGCAGGCATAATTGTACAACCTTGGATGCTGTTGCCGAGGGATAATGAGCTGGTCAAACTTTTGTGAAGTTGTCAGCAGCGTGGAGCTGCCACGAGATTTCAATTTGCTTGATATCTGGACATGACCTGCCAGCACGGTCTGGAGCTGCTGCAGTAGCGTCAGGGGGCTGGCGGAGTTTCCAATTCAAATATATTGTGACAGAACAAGTCCAAAAACATTTGACGTCTGGTCTGATAAAGCCGGTAATGTGTTTCTGGATTTTACAAATCCCTACGATAACAAAAAATGTGCACCCGACTGACCAGCTGAAGGCGCATTGAACAGATTCAGGTTGTTTGCTTGATATTCGTTAATATCAAGAACGGCTCTGATAGTCTATGTTGCAGTCTGCAATAATGAACCTATTGCTGCAACGAGATTATCAGTGGAGGCAACATGCGCACTATATCCGTGAGTTTATCGTTTTCAATTCTTGCGTCCCTTTGCCTGGCACAGACAATGCCAGCGACAGCGCAAATGACAGCGCCAACAAATTGGGAAGCGAAGCAGCAGAATACTATCAATCAAGAGGCTGCTTCAGGTGTGATCAATTCCAAACAGGCAGCAGCCCTGCAAAGACGAGAAGCACAGATACAAGCTCAACAACAACAGTATCTCAATCAAAACGGCGGCACTCTTACGACACAGCAGAAGCATCAGATCGACTCCGAACTGCGTAGTGTCAATAAGCATCTTAACAGTGATGTGAAGCGTAATGCTGCTCAAACTAACCCTGCTGGCGTACCACTTGTGGCACCGGCCTGGCAAAATTCAGCTCAGCGTCAATGGCAGCAGTGGCCGAATAATGCTCCGCCACAGCAATGGCAAAACAATGTGCCACCACAACAGTTGCAAAATGCCAATCAGACGCAGTGGCAATCACAACAAAACGGAGCTTATCACCACCACCATCACAATCATAATGCCGATGGGGCTAATGGAAATAGTGGCACTAACAATGCTGATCGCGGCTGGCATAATTAGTGTGTCTTGACTGAATTACTCAAGAGTACCCAGGGCAGATTCCACAGCAGCTATAAGTTCACCAGATTGGATTAATCGCTCTGCTGACATTATATCGTGGTGTATCTCTCTGTCTTCTGACAGATGAGCTATGTGTTGGCGGACAAGACTGTGGGCTGCTTTTATTCCTGGTCCAGGTTCGACGTCAGGCACAGCGCAGGGGGCTTTGGTGCTTCCGTTGCCGAGACGGAAATCCAGTCCTTGAGCAGCACATAGCAGCTCTATGGACAGGACTTTTCTGGCGTTATTTAGGATCATTCGTGCTTTGCGGCAAGCTATGGTGCCCATTGAGACATGATCTTCCTGATTGGCGGAGGTGGGAATTGAATCGACAGAAGCAGGATGAGCAAGACTTTTGTTTTCTGAAACCAGGGCGGCCGCGGTATATTGCGCAATCATCAAACCTGAATGCAATCCACCATCAGCGATGAGGAAGGCAGGAAGTCCGTTGGAGAGAGCCGGGTTAACCAGACGTTCAACCCGGCGTTCAGAGATGTTTGCCAGCTCACAGATAGCTGTAGCAAGGTAATCGGCAACCAGTGCCAGCGGCTGCCCGTGAAAATTGCCGGCAGAAATTGCACAGTCGTCAAAAATAAGAGGATTGTCCGTAGCCGAGTTGATCTCAATTGAAAAAACTGTACGTGCATGTTTGAATGACTGACGCGAGGCGCCGTGTACCTGAGGCATGCAGCGCAAAGAGTAAGCATCTTGAACGAGCTGGCAGTTTTTGTGACTTTCAACCAGACTGCTGCCGGCTAGCAGGCTGCGCAGGTTGGCAGCAGACTCTATCTGTCCGGGGTGAGGTCTGATTTTATGTATATCTTCACCAAATGGGGCGGCTGAGCCAAGCTGTGCTTCAAGAGACATAGCGCCTACAATGTCGGCAACTTTGGCCAGACGCTCAGCTTCAAGAAGTGTTAGCGATCCCACTGCTGACATGACCTGAGTGCCATTAATCAGTGCCAGCCCTTCTTTGGCTTGCAGCGTAATTGGTTTGAGACAGCAGGCAGCTAGCGCCTGTGCACCGCTAACTATTTTGCCGTTAACCTCAGCCTCTCCCTCTCCTATGAGAACGAGACTCATATGTGCAAGCGGCGCCAGGTCGCCACTGGCTCCCAGTGAGCCTTGCTCAGGGATGACCGGGTGGATTCCACAGTTGAGACAGTTGAGAAGCAGTTCGACAACTTCAGTCCTGATTCCAGAGTAACCTTTAGCCAGGGCGTTTGCGCGCAGTAGAAGCACCAGTCGAACAATGTCTGTAGTGAAAGGTGAACCAACTCCGGCTGCATGGCTTAAGATCAAGTTGCGTTGCAGCTTGTCGGTATCGCCTGGTGAAATCCTTACATCTTTGAACTTGCCAAAGCCAGTTGTGAGAGCGTAAACAGCCTGTCCACTAGCGAGAACCTTGTCAACTACCTGCCGGCTGGCAACAAGTTGTGCTTTTGCCAGGTCGGAAAGCTTGACCTGCGTTGTGCCGCTGGCAACCGGCTCAAGATCTTCTAAAGTGAGGTTGTGCCCATTGATAAAAAGGGTGGGACTGGCTGTTTGTGATTCGCTGGATCTGGACATTGTTCTTTCGACCATTATTAATGCTCTGTCTGTCTGGTGGCAGGCAAGGCGGAGCAGCAGGGCAAGCACTGTGGACCTGTCCAGCTATTCTACGACACTAGTAGTGCTTTATCTCGTCTTGGGCTCTCTAGACAGCTGTCACTGGGGAGCAGAGGAAAAGTTAGACGGAACAAAGAGTTTAGCTGCGCCGTCTTTGGCACAGCTAAGTGGAGCGCCTGTGAATGTGTGTGCAAAATAGTCGCCTGTTGAGCTGGAATATATTGAGGCAACAACACTGCTTATTGTTGCTCAAACTGCTTACACTTATTTTGTTTGGGCTAAGTGCGGCGCTGGACTGCCCTGCCTCGACAGCCGCTGATCAACAGAAGATAGAGTTGCTTGAAGAGCGTTTGTTTAGCCATTCTTATATGCGTGACAACCTTGACGGTAGGGTAAACCGGTTGGAAGACATGGTTTTTGGGCAGAAGATGCCAGGTTCTGTGGAGACTCGTGCTTCCCGGCTGCTTGCAGCTGTCTCTTCCGGTACGCCACCAGGTGGCGAGCATGAACAGCCTTCTGATTCAGAGCTTGCCTTGCCGCAGAAGTCATCCGATAAGGACTCACAATCACCTGATATGAGTGAAAACCAGCAACCAGCTCCGGATGCGACATTGGAGAAGTGGAGTAGTAATGATGGACAGCCTGGAGGGGATGAAAGCGACAGGACGCAATTGGCTCTGGATATCATGCTGCCCGGGCGTGGGAGTGAAAGAGGGAGGCGGACGGTCACTGGCGGTGGCGGCGATGAGATGCCGCCTGTTGCTCCAGATGTAATTGGGCGGACAACGAGGGAGATTGCAGAGGCGCCACTATATACAGTGCGTGGCGGTGAAGCCAGAAATGAAGCGAACTCAAGCAGAGCTGTAGCTCCCGCATCTTCAGGACTGGGACTCATGCAGCAGATAGGTGCTATCGAGTTGCAGCTTTTCGGCATGACTTTTTCAGCCGATTCACTCTCCGGCAGGTTGACCCGCCTGGAGCTGACAGTCTTCCCTGGTACGCCGCCTGCGTTTAACCGACCAGCTGATCAGCGTCTGAAACAGCTGTTGGCTGCTCAATGTTTGAAGATACGCTCTCTCAGGGGGAGCAGTCCTCTTGACCGCTATTAGGCAGGTGAGGAGAAAAAGCTGGAATTGAAAAAAATCTTTAGCCCAGGTGTCAAGAAGGGCGATGCTGTGGTCTTTCTTATTCTCTTCGGCTGCCCCACAAGTCTGAAATTTAAACTGGCGAAAGGCTAGTAAAATTCAGGGTTTCGGTCCCAATTAACCGTGGTAAGATCAAACTGGACGGCAACTTAATGGCTTGCAAATCGAGTGGCAATGGACGCAAATAGTCTTCTCCACAGCTGGCGCTGCCAACCGGTTCTACTACCGGTGCTTCGAGCTTGGATACGTTTGTCTGCCCTGGCTATAGCCGCATGCACTCTTTCATTAACTGTGCAATTGAGCGTCTGTAATATAGCTTTTGCAAGTGATGCAGTGCTTGATACTAAAATACAGAAGCTTGAACTTAAGCTCTTTCAGCACGAGTATTCAAAAGACCCGGTTGATTCTCGGCTTGAGCGCCTGGAGAAGATGGTCTTTGGCGAAGGCAAGAGCGGTACTGCCGAGGAGCGGTTGAACAACCTTTTTTCTGCTGTTCCTAACCTTGACAGTCAGCCAGGCGGCAAGAATGAGTCTGCCGAGAGTGCGTCAGCGGGTGGTGCCACTCAGCCAAGCGGGCAAGAACAAGCTCGCAAAGGCAGCTCATCTGAAGGAGCTGCAGAGCGTGAGGCTGCTGTGGTAGATTCAAGCAAATATCCTGCTGTAACTGCCATTGAAAATAAACTTCTTGGTAAGGATTTTTCAGAAGAGCCTGTCAGTAAGAGACTGGAACGTCTGGAAGTCAAAGTATTTGGGCATGTCTCCGGAATTGACGATTTGAGCGAACGGGTTGATCGCTTAAAACAACATACTGGAGTTGATATTGCTAAGCAGGCGCCGCTTGGGACTGACTGGGCAGATGAAGAAGATGATGCACAGATGCCCGGCTCAACCGGCTCGATTGGTTCAGGAAGCGGTGCAGATGGACGGAGCTTTAGCGGACGAGACTTACGCCGTGACCTGGGAGTTCCCAGCGGCGGCATTACAGATAGATGGACAGGAAGTGGAAGTTATGGCATGACTGCTCCACCACGGTCGACACAGCCGCCTCTTGCGAACAATAGAACGTCCGAAGGTGGTGATGATATGTCTTTGCCGCCTGGTCCAGGCAATCAGCGTTATCTGCCTGCGCCACAGGAAGCGAGCCAACCGCTTGGTCTTAACCAGCAAGTTGGAGCGCTCGAGCAGGAAGTTTTCGGACGGAGCTATGTCCGCGACCCACTGGGCACAAGGCTTAGCAGACTTGAAACTGCCGTTTTCCCGCAAAGTAAGCCATTCGCTGACAAGTCTTTGCCGGAAAGAGTTAGTCGACTTCTTGCAGTGGTGCCTCTTTCGCACCCGGTGTTTCCACAGAGATCTATTGCACAGAACGGGTCTCGGGCACAAAAGATTGATCCTGATTTTGGTGACCTCGATGATCTTAATGGTAGCGGCGGAGGGCAGGTACAACAACAGAAGAGTGGTGGCGGCGGGATGGCAAAGATAATCAATTCTTTAGGCAACCTTCTCACCGGCGGTTATCCAATGGCACCAAACGGTGTTGTCACTGATCCGCAAACAGGACTTTGGCTAGATCCCCGGACAGGGAGCCTCATAGATCCGATGACTGGTGCGGTGGTAGGACAGCGGATTATGCAACCAGGGATAGGGTCAGGAGGCAATGGGTTCGGCTCTTTCGGTAATGGTTTTGCCCCTTTCGGTAGCGCACCTTATGGAACAGGATATGGTAACGGCATCCACTTTGGCTTTGGCGGAATTGGACGCTACGGGTCTGGTGGACTCTGGCCCTGACATCTTGTGAGTACTTCCCCGTAGCAGTTCTGGCTTCCATCCTGCCGCCGATCTGTGTCCTGGCAAGCTTGACGCAGCGTCTCTGGTGCTAAACAAGTCCTTTGCGGAGCGCTTTCACAGCGGCCTGGGTACGATCGCTTACAGAGAGCTTTTCCATTATGTGCCGCATGTGTGTCTTCACAGTTTCGGCTGAGACCATAAGAAGAGTGCCAATCTCTTTATTGGAGCTTCCTTTGACTACCAGAGCCAAAACCTCCAGCTCGCGCCCAGACAGATGTTCTTCGACTTCTCTTGTCTGCGGCTTTTCTGTGTCTGGACCTTCTGAAGAAGGATTTGCTGTTGGTTGCAAGTTTGACGACTCCCGCGCCTCGTAAAGCTTAATTGCTTTAGCTGCAATTGTGGAATCGAGCCAGATGTCACCGGACTGAACTCCGCGGATGGCTGCCAGGATGCGTTCAGGAGCAAAGTCTTTAACGCAGTAACCACAAGCTCCTGCTGTCAGTGAAGCAAAAATGTCTCTTTCATTGTTGCTTGCTGTGAGCATGATGATTTTAATTGTTGGATTCTTCTCCAGAATCAATCGTGAGGTTTCTATGCCATCTATGATAGGCATGCCGACATCCATCAAAATAACATCAGGATGAAGACGGGTCGTAAGAGTGAGCGCCTCTTCACCGTTCTCAGCTTCACCGGCTACAGCAATATCATCGTACTGCTGAAGAAGCAGTCTGAGCTGGAGCCTTAGCGCAGCCGAGTCATCGACTATGAGAACTCTTATAGGATTTGCTTGCTGGTTCGTTTCCAAGATTGCTTCTGCCTCTCGAGGCGGTTATGCATTATGGCTCTAATCTTAGATGGTCCCTACTTATCCATTATAGGGGGCTCAGCGCTGAGCTTATAGATTATGGACTGATGGAGGACGCTGTTATCATTGTTCAGGTTGGTCTGGGGGAGAGATGATCTTACTGACAGGCAGCACAGGTTTTTTAGGTAGTTATATTGTTGAAACACTGAGGTTGGCTCAGCATGAGGTGCGTGCTCTGACAACTGGCGGCGGAGACTGGCGCAGCAACGCTCTTTCGGGGCTCAAACAGATGGGTGTCGAGGCAGTTGTCGGCAATCTGCTTAATCCGCGCGTAGTTGCAGCAGCACTCGATGGTTGCGATGCTGTAATTAATGCTGCCGGTGGACTAGCTGCCGGTCGGGATATGTCAGCACAAGACATTCATGTTGAAGCAGTGAGGATTTTATGTGAACAAGCTATTGACAAAGGGGTGCAAAGGTTTATCCAGATCAGCTGTCTGGGAGCCAACGAGCACTCAGATAGTGAATATCTGCGCTGCAAGTGGCAAGGAGAGCAGATTGTCAAAAGGCAGGAGTTCTTCTGGACTATTTTGCGCCCTTCATATATGTTCGGTGCCGAGTGTGAGCTGATTAACTGTGTCATGCCCTTTATGAGAGTGCCTTTTGTGATTCCGGTCATAGGCAGTGGACTTAACCGTCTCCAACCTATCTGTGTCGAGGATGTTGCCAGCTGTGTAGAACAGAGCATTTTTAAGCAAGAGACTGTGCACCAGACAATCGACCTGACCGGTCCTAAGACATACACATTTACTGAGTTTATTGAATTGTTGCGCCAGGAACTGCATCTTGTGAAGCCTACTGTGCCGGTTCCTCTCAATACAGCTCTGAAGTATGTCAAGCCGGTCGAACGTATGTATTCCCGCCTGCCGCTCAATATTGAGCTCTTTCAACTGCTCATGTCTGACTCTCAGTCAAGATCAACTTTGATGAAGGTGTTTTTTCAGGTCAGTGGCGCAACACTTGAAGAGTACATCTCCAGCATTTTAAATTCTTACAACCAGTAATTGTGAGCTTACCGGACCTGGGCAAGTTGGCAAGCTGACTGCTCAAGTATCGTAAAATAGCAAAGACTGTCTGGACGCATGCCTCTGTGCACCATAAGCACAATAGCAGCGTACGACTGCAAATGATGGAGTTGAAGAGATGATACGACCGAACAAGCCGGTTAAGTTGTTGGAGTGGGGAGAGGGCACTGTGACTCTCAATCAGGTGTGGAATGAGATTGGACAGGGCACTATTGCCTCAGTGCGGGAGAAAGACGGGCTGACAACTCTGACAATTGTAATGACCGGCGAGTTTAAGAAGCAGAATGCAAAAGACGACTCCATTAAAGTAACTCAGCTAGGAGAAGGGTTGACAGCTCGTTCGCAAAGTTGGGGGGAGGTTGCTATAGGCAAATTAAGAGCAACTGACTCTGGTCGTGGACGGACTATTGTTTGTATCGAAGTTGAGACAGCTACCAAGGTTGGCAAAGGGCGCGACGTTTAGCATATCCTGGCAGCTTGAATTGGCTGCGTAGTCAAGGGTCGTTAGCGATACCAGAGTGTGAACGGGGAAAGATCAGTGGCAAAGCCTACTTTGCCAGCGAGCAGTTTCTGAGATCCAGCTGCAGAGGCAGCTCTAATGCAACCTTGAGGGTCTACAATAGCTGAAGGTCCCGAGTTGGCTGCAAAGACAAAATAGCGCCTGTTCTCGACGGCACGTAAAACGGAGAAAGCCAGCATCTGGCGACCGATCATTGAGTCGTGAAACCATGCCAGGTCTGAGATATTAACTAAAAGAGAGCCGCCTGCCCTTACGCTTGAGCATACAAGCTCAGGAGAGAGAGTTTCAAAACAGATGAGAGGGGCAACCTTTCCGCATGGCAGGGGGAGAACAACAGCTGCAGCTCCGGCGGCAAAGCCTCCACCGGATGGGGTGTTAGTAAGCTTTTGCAACCAGGCTGGCAGATATTGAACCAGCCAGGGAGTGTATTCGCCGAAAGGCACCAGATATCTTTTGTGATAAACATCTGGCAAAAGCCTGCCTGCTCTGGACATTCCGTAAGCTGAATTAAAGGGATGATCGCTATCATCGCGATCCATCGCCCCAACAACGATATCTGTCTTTTTCTGAATGGCAAGCGCTGCCAGATTTGCTATCGTGCCGTTCTGGTTGCGCAGGTAGGATGGAAGGGCGCTTTCTGTCCAGATGCAGAGTCCAGGATGGCATAAGTCCATCATACTTGTGTACTGAGCAAACAGCTCACTCAACGTATAGCGATGCTCTGTTTTCTGCATATCAATGTTTATGTTGCCTTGAACAACAGCTAAATTACAGGACGGGTGTTGCTGTGTGCTGGTCAGGCTGGTAAATCCGGCAGCATAAATAACAGCTACAGAAAGAACTACAGTCAGCGCCTGTCTGGCAGATGCTTCAGCTGTAGGTGCAGCCAGAGCGCTCCAGGCTAGCCTTTTTGAGACAGTGGCAATTAAGCCGGCCACCGCCACGTTGACTGCGACAATGAGAGTGCCAATACCGATTCCGCCTATGCAACTGGCCGCTTGAATCAAAGGCAGGATCTGATACTGAGAGTACTCAAGCATTGACCAGGGCACACCAAGAGCATCGTGAGCGTTGCCGAGCTTGTTTACAACAACGACCCAGAGAAGCGGCACAGTTACCAAGGCAGGAAGGTGCCAGCGCTCTTCTACCTGGCGTGGGAGAAAGCCGCCAGAAAGCGGTAAGAGGCGATACAAGGCTGTAAATATGCCTATGATTATCGCCTGGTGGGCCGAGACAATTAACCAGGCGGCAGTAGCCAGAAGGATACCTTGCCAATTATTGAAGCCGAGCCAGTTAAGCGGATAAAGGGACAGGTACCAGTTAAGGTAAACCAGGTTGTAGGCCCAACCGAACACCAGTCCACGCAGGAAAGCCTGCCATGGGTTGGTAGAGGAAGACGCGAACAGGAGCAGCGGAACAAGACCAATCCAGACGAGATACCATTGGTCAAAACCTGGGGCAGAAAGCCCAAGGAGACCGCCAGTTGCTGCTGCTATTGCAAAGTCAATCCAGATTGAATGATTGGCAGTAGCAGTTTGTTTGCTTGCTGCTTTCTTCCGGCGTTTCTTTGCTTTAGCTGGCATCGGTGCTCTGCAAGGGGTTGAGTGAGTTAGCTGTCCAGTTTCGGATTAGCTTTGACATCTTTTTTGGCTAGCTCTGCTTTTACCTTTACTTCAATCTCGCTTGCCACTTTAGGGTTAGCCTCTAGCCAGTTGCGTGCAGCCTCTCTACCTTGACCGATACGCTCGTCTTTGTAGCTAAACCAGGCACCTGATTTCTTGACAATATCCAACTCAGCTGCCATGTCAAGCAAACAACCTGCTGAATTAATTCCCCTGCCGTAAATAATGTCGAATTCAGCCACGCGAAATGGCGGAGCCACCTTGTTTTTTACTACTTTTACTTTGACACGGTTGCCGTATTCAGTTCCATCCTTCTTGAGTGTCTCAATTTTGCGTATGTCCAAACGTATCGAAGCGTAAAACTTGAGCGCTTGACCGCCAGTGGTTGTCTCCGGATTGCCATACATAACTCCAATCTTCTGGCGCAGCTGGTTGATGAAGATAATAATTGAGTGTGTCTTACTGACGACAGCAGTAAGCTTGCGTAATGCCTGGCTCATAAGCCTGGCTTGCAGTCCTGGAAGTGAATCTCCCATTTCGCCTTCAATTTCTGCTTTGGGTACCAGGGCTGCTACAGAGTCGACTATGACTAGATCTACAGCTCCGGATCTAACCAGCTGCTCGACAATCTCCAAAGCTTGCTCGCCGGTGTCAGGCTGCGATATAAGCAGTTCGTCCACATTGACTCCCAGAGCTCGTGCATAGTCTGGATCCATTGCATGCTCGGCATCAACAACTGCGGCAATGCCGCCCAGACGCTGTACTTGAGCAGCAACGTGTTGAGCAAGAGTGGTCTTTCCTGATGACTCAGGTCCAAATATCTCTATGATCCGGCCTCGCGGCAGTCCGCCCACGCCCAGAGCGACATCAAGCGAGAGAGCACCGGTAGGTACAGATTCAATCTGTCCATGACGCGAATCGCCAAGACGCATAATCGAACCTTCGCCATATGATTTTTTAATTGTGTCCATAGCCAGATTGAGAGCTTTGGCTCTCTCAGGAGCCATTGTTTTATCGTGTTTAGCAGATTCTCCCGTCTTGCCGTGGGAGGCAATTACACTTTGATCGTGAGCTGTTTTATCGGTTGTTGCTTTATCTTTTGTTATTACTGCCATTATCCTTCTCCTGCTTTATGGCATAGAAACATCAAGTGCAGACGCTCTGGTGAGATGAATGGTGTTAGTCCATTCTTCTGTCCTGCTTTAGGAAGCTTGTTCTAACCCGACCAGGTATCTCAAGACCAAATGGATATATGCATCCTGCCTGTATTGTGACACTGCTCGATTATAGCTGCTTGCAGTGTCGAGGCGGATAAAAAGTGCTTTCTACTGCGCTTTTGCGGGTATATACAACAGTGGGTATCGTGGAGATTCGAGGGTGATGGTTGAGTCGGCAGCCTGGCAGTAAGACCTTTGCTGTTGCTGACTTACAGAGCGCTCCGGCAGCTTGAGGTTTCAAAGGTTGATCAGGGGGTATAAACAAGATGCTACCCAACAATTTTTTTGGTTGCAGGGTAGCCTTAATGATAATAACGATCAGGCGAGCCACAAAGTTCAATTGCTGACAACTGGGCGCCGGCGCTAATATCTACTGCAAAAGTCGGCCGGTGTGAGCGAGACAGTAATGATGATGGCGTCGCAGAAAAATTTTAGCTTAAGGCAAAGCGATATTTTTGAATCTTTCAATCCGATTGAGATGGGCAGGCTTTTGGGTGTCGTTGAAGAGCAAGATCTGCCTAAGCACTATATGATTTTTTCTCCAGGCATGCCGTCTGAAGCAATTTATTATATTGAGAAAGGAAGAGTTAGGGTTACACGCTTATCACCGGAAGGTAAGACAGTGATTCTGGCCCTTTTAGGACCTGGAGATCTTATTGGAGAAGCTGCTTGGGAGACAGGCGAACATGACAGCTATGCTGAAACTGTAGAAGAGACCAGGCTCTATCAGTTGGGACGTGAGTCGTTTCAAGGTTTTATTAGGGAGAATTCGGAGTTTGGTTTAAGGCTGATACAGATAATAGGACTGCGCCTGAAAGAGGCGCAGTCCAGAATAGAAGACTTAGTATTCAGACCTGTTCCCAGTAGAGTTGCCAGACTGCTGCTGGCCCTGGCAGAAAGTCATGGGCGAGTGACTCCTAACGGAATCAAGGTGGAATTTCGCCTCACGCACCAGGAGATTGCCAACCTGGTTGGTTCTTCCCGGGTTACTGTCACGCAGATACTTAACCGCTTCCGGCATCATCACTGGATTGAAATTGAGTCGAAAAAGGTTACTATTTTCAACCTGAACGCTCTGGAAGAACTGGTGCGTTTGCCGGGCGGCTGGTCTTAGCTGTTTGAGCATCCTTGCAGTCAGGGATTCCGCAACATCCCAACTGACAATAAGAGTCAATAAAAGCTGAACACGTCCGATCGGCGCTTGACATGCTAATGAGCAGATTCGCATTTGCTCAGACTATTGTTTTTTACCG
>CAILLX010000189.1 GCA_903835185.1 uncultured bacterium
AAAATGGGTAAGTAGAAAACATGCCAGCGTCACTTCGCTCCTACTACCCCATAAACCGCCTCCTGACAGCGGGGCCGTTTTCACCGGACAAGGGTGTCACCTTCGCCGGAATACGCACCACTATTTCACAGAAGCGCAACTTGCGCTTTACGTAACATCTTTCAAATGTTATGCTTAACGCATGATCAAGAGTTTCCGAGACAGCGATACTGAAGCCCTGTCTAATAACAGATATGTCAAAAAATTTGATGGCATTAAGGACTCAGCAAGGAAAAAAATTGAACTCTTGAGAGCAGCAAATGGGCTGTCAGATTTGGCCGCTGTGCCGGGCAATAGATTGGAAGCCCTACATGGTGATCGAGAAGGTCAGTACAGCATACGAATTAACGACCAATACAGAATTTGTTTTATGCCTGATGGAGATGATTGCAAAGATGTCGAGATTACAGACTACCACTAAATATCAGGCAGGGGACAGGCTTCCCCCGATACATCCAGGCGACGTATTGCTAACCGAATTCATGAAGCCTTTGGAACTAAGTGCCACGCAGTTAGCCCTGCACATGGGAGTTCCACTCACCCGAGTTACAGCCATAATCAAAGGAAACCGTGCTATTACTGCTGATACTGCGCTCAGGCTAGCTCGAGTGTTCGGTACATCGTCCGAGCTTTGGCTGAATTTACAGACTCATTACGAAATTGCTTGTTTGGAATACTCTGGCGAAAAGGACAAGATACTAAAACAGGCACGAGGGCTGGAAAGGGCGTCTTAGCAAAGGTGCATTGCATGATCTGCATAAGGTGATAGCCATCTCCAACAGCGGTGCAGCCTTGGTGTGACTTCGTGCCAGATAGCGCTGAAAGCCTTCGCTATTGCCATGTATCACAAGGTCTCGAACTCCGTGTGGGTCTGGCGTGAGTCCTTGCTGACTCAGTAATGGCAGTCTCGGAAGGAGTGATGCTAGGTACCCCACAAAACCGGGCACCGGCCACAAAACCGGACACCTGTGACATCAAGCCCGAAAACAGCAATGATGAAACTAAGGCCGGGTCTAACGTTCTGCAATTTGAAATTAAAAATGGTGGAGGCGGCGAGAATCGCACTCGCGTCCGAAAATATTGGCCTATAAGCCACTACAAGTTTAGTACAGCTTGTCTCCAGTTGCTTGCGCCCGCTGGATAAGGCCTGCACAGCCGTCCGGGTTCGCGGTTATAGCTTTAGCTGAGATATTATCCGCTAACTTTACTCAGCAGCAACCACCATGGTTGACCCTCTATTATCGGGTAGTCAAGATCTTAGAGAGTACCGCAACCTAAGGTCTAGTTAGGCAACGCGCAGAGCGCGTTTAGCGGCGAAGTCAACGTGAACTACGTTGGCATTTGTTTTGTTTTGCCCGGTGTTTTAAGAGGTTCCAGACGACCTCTACCTGCGCCTTATAACCCGACATCCCCGTCGAATCTAAACGCCCCCATGTTATTGGAGATCTTCAATGCAGAGCTAATTATCAGGGTGCAAACCTGGAGTTATTGCCACCCCAGCTCCATCATTATACCAGCAGCTCTCAGGCAGCAAGGAAGACAGCAGCTTATAGCCAGCTAGTGAGGCAACGATGTATTTAATGAGCTCGTTTGACTGCTGGCACCCTGATTGAGAAGCGACGCAAACTGGGGAGCTAGCACCAACTGAGTTCCACTCCTCTTGTCACGCAGCCAGTTGTTTACAGATTGCTGCTGCTTTTGCTGAAGCACAAGCATTTTCAGCTGCGGCTTGACTTCAGATAATGACGCCGTTCCTGCAGCCTGATGTTCTGTTACCTTAATGATGTGATAGCCGAGAGCAGTCTGTACCAGTCCAGGGTATACAGTCCCTGCTTTCAAATCCCAGACCGCCTTGGCCAGCTCGGGTATGAGCTGTCCTTTTTCCTGATAGCCCATGTCGCCACCAGATTTGCCCTTCTTCACGCGCATATCGTCAGATAAAGTATTGGCAAGGTCAGAGAAGCTCTTCCCTTCTTTCGCCATAACCAAAATAGTTTCCGCTTTCCTTTTTTGATTTTCCATCACCTGCGTCACCTTAGCGTCGAGCTCCTTGCCTTCCAGCTTAGGATTCTCCTTCTTAAGCTGGCTGCGCACGCTCACCACACCGGCAGCATCAACACTTGGACAAGCCACAATAATCTGGCTCAGCCTCACTCTCTCTTTATGCTGTAACTTCTGTTTGTTCTTGCCATAGACTTGTTCCACTTCCTTATCGGAAGCAACAGCTCGGGATTGAAGCTTCTCAACCATCAACTTGGAAAGCTGATTCTTTGTAATCTCGCCCTTAAGGTCATCAGCAGACAGGTTGGTAGCCTGGGAGAGCTGCTTATAGTCAGATGAGCTCTTGAACGTCGCATATGCATCGGAAGCCTTTTTGCTCAAGCCTGCTGCAGAAGCGGCCCGACATAACAGCTCACGATTGATTAGATCGTTAAGCAAAGACTGCTGCAAAATAACGTTAACAGCCTTCACTGCTAAACCAACATCACTAATCTCCTTGTCAAACTGATCTTGAGAGATGTTGTGCTCTTTGAGAAACTTCTGAAATCCAGCTTCATCAGGTGCTTTAGACCTGTGTGCCGCTGCAAGCAGTTTGGATCTTTCATCAGGTGTCAGGGAGAGTTTCAGCTTCTTGCTTTGCTCAATAAGATTGGCCCGCACCTGAGGATTGTTCATAGCCATTGACTCAAGCTGCACCTGCTGCATCTTGAACATGCGCCTGTACTCTCCTACAGTGATGGGCTGACCAGCAACAGTCAATATGGTCATCGTTGGTGGCAGGTTCTCCACATTGACATTTTTTTGACCGGACGCAGCCTTGGCTTTTCCGGAATCGGCTTGACTGGGAACAGTCTTGGCTTTTCCAGCATCGGCTTGACTGGGAGCGACCTTGGCTTTCCCGGAATCGGCAGCAGCCGGTGCGGCCATGGCACTGTCTGTGCCACCAGCGGCAGCAGCTTCTCCTTGCACGGCCGGCTCAACTACACGAGCACCACTGGACACAGAATTAGAACCAGATGAGCTTGCTGCCTCCTGCACTTTACTGCCGGCAACTTTCTCAGCCTCCTTGCTTGCATCACTGTGGCGAGGAGAAGCTGTGCTGGTCGACCCCGGCGCTTGTGGCGCATGTGAGCAGCTACACAACAGCAACCCGATCGTCCCGGAGACCGTCAGCCATGCAAGTTTCTTTTTCATCAGCCTACTATTCCTGTAGAAACGTCTAACCTAATTCTTCTATGTGCTATACAGCTTTGGGCTGCTGATAAGCAACCATAGCATTTAAGAGTTCCTGGAGCAAACCAAGCTGCTCCTCCGGAGAAAGTCCTTGTGTGCGAACCAAAATGTAAGGCGACGAGCCGTGCCCGCCAGGGATGCCTGGTTTATAAGTTGTGCGACTGGCCAGATGCTTGGGAAGGTGTGTCTGCACCGGCAGCCATTGCTGCAAACGGAAATCAACTGAGAAGCGAATACCAACCATATCAGGCTTAATTGCTGAGACACCAGCACGCGCTGCAACCAGGCGCAAACGCACTACTGCCACCAATTGCTCTGCTTCAATAGGCATTACTCCAAATCGATCACGCCACTCGGCAGTAAGCACAGCAAGCTCACGATCAACTCTAACATCAGCCAGGCGTTTGTACTCGACCAACCGCTGCTCATTGTCAGCTATATAAGATTCCGGAATGAAGGCAGTGACATTAATATCAACCTGCGAATCTGCCTCGGGCGCCACCACTTCTCCCTTCAGCTCTGCTACCGATTCACTGAGAAGTTTGCAATAAAGATCAAAACCAACTGCCACCATATGCCCGTGTTGTTCAGCACCAAGAATATTGCCGACACCACGTATCTCCATATCTCTCAAGGCTATCTGATAGCCTGAGCCAAGGCTGGTAAACTCTCTTATGGCCTTCAAGCGGCTCTGAGCAGTTTCTGATATTACCCGGTTGGCACGATAAAGGCAGTAACAGTAGGCTTGCGTATCGCTACGCCCGACTCGGCCACGCAACTGATATAGCTGAGCCAATCCCAGCTTATCTGCCTCATCAAGAATAATAGTGTTCACATTAGGAATATCAAGACCGGATTCAATAATGGTTGTACAGACAAGAATGTCCATCTGGTGCGCGGAGAAATCGAGCATGACATTTTCCAGATCACGTTCTTGCATCTGTCCGTGCCCGATTGTAATACGTGCCTCCGGAATCAACGACTTAAGCTCCATGGCGACACTTTCAATGGTCTCAACACGATTATGGACAAAATAAACCTGCCCACCACGTTCAAGTTCATGAAGGATAGCTGTACGCGCCAGAGCCGGCTTATATTCGCCAACATACGTTTTGATTGCCGTGCGATTAATAGGCGGTGTGTTGATAAGCGACATGTCGCGCGCACCGGATAACGCCATATGCAACGTGCGCGGTATAGGAGTTGCCGACATGGTCAAGACATCAACCATTACTCTTAAATGCTTCAGCTTCTCTTTGTGAGCAACTCCAAAACGCTGCTCCTCATCAATAACTACCAACCCGATATCCTTAAAAGCAATATCTTTTTGCAACAGACGGTGAGTACCGATCACAACATCGCACTCACCTGTCGATAGCCTGGAGACTACCTCTCGCTGCTCGCGCACTGTCCGGAATCGACTCAAAAGACCGACTCTAATCGGATAAGCTGCAAACCGTTCTGAGAGAGTATTGAAGTGCTGCTGGGCAAGAATTGTAGTAGGAACGAGAATTGCTGCCTGCTTGCCTGACATGATTGTTTTAAAAATGGCCCTTATCGCCACTTCAGTCTTGCCGAAGCCAACATCACCGCAGATGAGCCTGTCCATCGGCTTGGTCGACTCTAAATCACGCTTGGCATCGACAATCGCCTGCCACTGGTCAGGAGTCTCTTCATAAGGAAAAGCTTCTTCCATCTCATACTGCCAGGGAGTGTCGGCTGTGCAGGCAAAACCCTCTTGCTTGGCTCGCATTGCATATAAGTTAACCAGATCTTCTGCCACCTGCTTGACAGAACGCTTGACCCTGCGTTTGGTCGACTCCCATTCAGCACCACCCATTCTCGAGAGCCGGGGCGCTGTGTCGCCGGCACCACGATAACGTGAAAGCAGGTTGATCTGATCGACAGGTACATACAGTCTGTCGTCGCCAGCATATTCAATAGTCAGATATTCTCGCTGCTGTTTGTCTACAGTCATGCGCTGGGTGCCGACAAATCGACCAATACCCTGTTTGACATGCACCACATAGTCACCGATCTTAAGATCGGCTACTGATGTAAACCGTTCGTAAGGCTTTTCAGATGCAGGTCTCCTGTAAACAGCAGGCTTCTTCTTCTGTCCGAAAAGTTCTGCATCAGTGACAGAGACAACACGTACATCAACCAGACGGAAACCGCCTGCCATTCCAAAGCGGGTTAACCAGACCTCGTTGGCATCAACACGGTAGCGGCTGCCGGACCCATCGATACTAACAGTCCCTGGAGCTGACAAAGCAGGATTACCTTGAGTATTACCACTGTCAAGCGCCGCAGATACCTCGTCGTGCCCGGAGAGATAAACAGCAGCACAATCCCACTCACGCAAGATCCCCATAATACGTTGTGGCTGCTCAGTCGAGACAATTACTCGATAACCTTCGCGCACCCATTGTTTAACCTTCTCGACAAACTGGTGAATCTGGCTGTTGAAACGCTCAACACCATGGCAGTCAAAGGCAATTCCTGAAACGGAGCCGGTTTCATCCTCAACCACCGGCAAGGAAGACAAAAATACTCGCTGTCTGGCTCTGGTTAATTCAACAAGCTCATTCTGAGAGAGGTGAAGCGACCGCGGCAAAGGTAGCAGGCGCCCTTCCGAGAGCCCTTCGTCAAAGGCGCGGTCCAGTCGCTCTTCAATTGAAGTAAGAGCAGCTGTAATTGAATCCCACTCGTCCCACAAGACAAGCGCATTGTCGGGCAGATAGTTAACGAGAGTCACAAATTCACTGTGCACATAAGGCGCATAATACTCAGCCGACTCAAGGTACTGTCCAGCCTCCAGAAGCGGCAGGTCTGTGTTCATGACAGATCTTAAGGTCTCTGACGGTTCATCGCCTAGCGTTTCGAATGACTGATCTGCAACTGCAGACAGAGTCGCTGACAGGCTTGCGCCATCTTCAATGACTATCCAGAAACGTGGTGTGACAGCTGCCTCCGCCAACTCTTCAACTGAGCGCTGGCTTTCAACATTAAAGAGGCGAATCGACTCAATCTCATCATCCAACAGCTCCATCCTTAACGGCGGACCAGCTGACGGAAAAATATCAATAATGTCGCCTCTGACACTAAACTCGCCACGCAAAGTGACAAGATGTTCGCGCAAATAACCCAACCCTGCTAAACGGCTGGACAACTCATCTCTGTTGAGCTTGTCTCCCACGCGCAGGTGAATTGTGTGCTTCATGAGTGTGGCACGATCAAGTACGCGCTGCAGCAAAGCTCGTGCTGGGACCACAACAAAATAAGGTTGATCTGGAGTGTTGATTATGTGCCTCAACACCTCCATCTGTCCGCTTATAGTATCGCTGCTGCTTAATACCTGCTCATAAGGCGAGACCTCAGAGCCTGGATAAAGGAAAACAGGATAGCGACAGATGTTGCTGAGCTCTTCGTAATATCTAGTAGCCTGATGGTTATCTGAGGCTACCAGAAAAAACGGGCGCTTGACCTCATGCAACAACAGAGAGAGGATTAGCGACTTGGCCGAGTCGGCCAGCCCCGAGATATATACTTCTCCTTGAGCTGCCCGGGCAGTTCGAGCAAGCAGCCGAGCATACTGGGGGCAATCAAGAAAGCGTTGATGAAGTTGAGCTGCCAGAGGGTTGTCGCGCATTTTGGGTTGCTGCTATCCCTGACGCCCGTCGGCGGCAGGTAAAATCCTGCAATGAGAAGGTACTCTCCTCAACCCGCACATCGCATACAATGAAGAACACGAACAGGATGAAGATCTATTGATCGTAGCACAAGGCACTGCTTCCTTTGCTTAATGACGCCATGAGCCAACTTACAAACTGCCACAAGATCCTCATTAACGAGTACAACCACGCGGCACCGCTGCTTGCCCAGATCACTGCCCTCATTCATCCGACCTTTACGAGTCGCAATCAAAGAGAACCGCAAAGACAGACAAGCCTTATCCGCCAGATCATCTTCATACTGGCAGCTCCAACCCGCCGCAACTCACGCGCCGTTCCCTGTAGCGGCGGCTACTTCGGGAAGAAAACAGCCTGGACAACCTTAGTGCTGGCTCTCTTTCTCACTTGCGCCAGCAACCTGGCAACCACTCTGGCTGCTGGCGCCCAGGAGGCATTAGACCAGCGTGCCATAACGCACCTGCAGTCAGGAACTGAACACTTAAAGAGAGGCGAAATCGAGCTGGCGCGTGAGGAGTTTAACAACACTCTCAAATATGAGAGCAGTTGTTATCAAGCGCTCAACAACATGGGGCTCTGTGATATGCGGCAAGGCATGCTCGATGCGGCAGCAGACAAGTTTCGCCAGGCACTGAAAGTAAATCCCAACTATGTGGGCAGTCTTAATAATCTTGGTATTATCAGATATCTCCAGGGGCATTATGAGGAAGCTATTATCTTTTATGATCAAGCATTGAAGCTTTCTCATAATAAGGATTCCGAGATTCACACCAACCTTGCCAACGCTCTACGAGACAAAGGAGATTATTCAGCTGCATTAGATCACTATCGTCAATCTATAAAGCTTCAACCAGACTATGCAGCTGCCTATAACAACCTGGGTTTGACTTTGCTGTATATGCGCCATGAGCAGGAAGCAGCAGTACAGGTAACCAAAGCAATTAAGCTCAAACCTCATTATGCTGAAGCTTATTATAATCTTGGGCTGATCTACAAGACAATCGACCAGCCTGATAAGGCAAAATCAGCGTTTGAGAAATCTCTGTCCTGTGAGACAAACCCAACCTATGCTGAAGCAACCCGCAAGATAATCAGCGCTCTGAGCTCACCAAAAACAGCTGACGATGCATTAAAGAGGGGTTGCGATCTGCTTGGATGCAGCAACTGGAACGCTGCGGAGGCTCAATTCAAGTTGATCCTCAAGAATGCACCCGGCTCAGCTGTTGCCTGGAACAATCTTGGTCTGGCGCTTGCCCGCCAGCGGGAACTGCTTGAGGCGGTGAGAGCGTACAACAAAGCACTCTCATTGACAAGTGGCGGTTTTTCAGCAGCCCACTTCAATCTTGGGCAGGCTTTAAAAGAGCAAGGAGACAGAGCAGGAGCTGAAAAAGCTTTCCTAGCCGCCATCACAACCAGCCACGGCAGGCACCCGGAAGCACATGTGGCGCTGGGAATACTTCTCAAAGAAGACGGCGACAAGAAAGGTGCTGTCCAGAACTATAAATTAGCCATTCTCCAATCGGGAGATACACTGCCGGTGGTGCACTTTAATCTGGGCATCGCCCTGGAGACAATGGACTCTGCCCGTGAGGCTGTGAGAGAGTACCGGATCTACCTATCCCAGGCACCGCAGGGAGCCAATGCAGAGTCCGCCCGCCTGCGCTTAAGAAGGCTGGGTATCGAGTTGTAACGCCTGCAGCCGCCTGACGCAGCGCCAGTACCAGCGTCCACTACAGTTAAGATTAGCTATACGGGCGCGTCCTGACAGTTAACAGTATTGAGCAACGACACCAGCACGCTCAGAGCTGCCTGTCTGGCACGGCTCTCCAGAGACGTTGTGCTATCATTATCCTCTCTTGATAACCGCACCAAGGCTGCTCTGGAGGAGATATGACCTCGGACAATCGGCAAACTGACGCTTCAGATCAATCTAAAAGAACAGATATCGACTCCTGCTTTGCTATAGCATCGGCCGCCCCAGTTGAACCAGCTCAAGCAGGTCAGGTAAGAGTGGCAGTTTTGATGAGCGGCGGTGTCGACAGCAGTACAACAGCGTTTCTGCTCAAGAAGTCTGGTTATGACGTAGTGGGAGTCACTGGCTGGCTGATTAAGTCGGGAAGCCGCTGCTGCGACACAGGTATGGTGGACGCTGCACGCGTGGCAGAACAATTAGGTATTGGCTTTCACACTGTCGACTTAAGAGAGCTGTTTAAGCGTGAAGTTGTTGATCAATTCCACCAAGCTTATGCCGCAGGAAGAACACCGCTACCATGTTGCCTGTGCAATACAGCAGTAAAGTGGGGGGCGCTTCTCGAATACAGCCAGCAACAGTTGGGTGCACGATATATCGCCACCGGACATTATGCACGCCTGGTAAATACACCACAGGGGCTGGCTCTGGCGCGCGCCGCCGACCGGAGCAAGGATCAGTCTTATGTCCTCTGGGGGTTGACCCGCGAGCAGCTGGCATCAACTCTGCTGCCACTAGGTGACCTGACCAAAGCAGAAGTAAGAACTATTGCTAAAGAAAACAATCTCGTCTCAGCAGATCGTCCAGACAGTCAAGATCTCTGTTTCATTCCTGCCGGGCAGACACCGCAAGGATATCTTGCAGAGTTTCTCCCGCCCAAGCCTGGTCCTATCATCGATACAGTGACCGGAGCTGTACTTGGTCAACACAAGGGGACACACAATTACACAATAGGTCAGCGGCGCGGCTTAGGGCTGTCTGCACCGGAGCCGCTATATGTAACGCATATAGATTCTGAGAATGACACCATTTTTGTTGGACCTAAAGAAACTCTTTTGAGAAGTCAGTTAACAGCCTCAGCAGTCAACTGGCTTACGGCAGAGCCACCAGGGAAGCCGTTTGCGGCACTTGTCAAGATTCGCTACAACTGCCCAACAACCGCTGCCACCATATTCCCGCGCAAAGGCGGACAGGTATCTATCCGTTTTGCTGAACGGCAACCAGCAGTGACCCCAGGACAGGTCTTAGGCATTTACGACAGCTCCGACACCTTCCTTCTAGGCGGCGGCTGGATTGACTAAATAATTTGCAGTTGAGACCCTAAGGAATCTATAATCAGATTAGTCCTGACCCGCTTCCTGCGGTAAGCAGACAGTTGTTGGTTGATATCAGCCAAGTTAAGCCAAAACGAGGGACCATGGGCATCTACGGTAACATCAAGTACTGTTTAGCCCAGCTCTGTTTGATTCTGTTACTGCTCACATCGGCAACAGGCTACAGTGCATCGGCACGCGGGCTCGCACCTCCATTTTCACCAAGGCTCCATCATATACATATTCCTGCCGTGCACCAGTCCGGTTCAAGAGCGTACCGACATAAACAGCACCCTTCTAAATCACACTGGCGAGTAACACAATATCAGGGCAACAAACGCCACGTTGTCACAGTAACCGTTCACCACGGGCGCCACCACAAAGGCGCTGCTGCCAGGCACATAGCAGCAGAACGGCACGCTTATCCGGTCAACTTCTTTATGATGCAAGCACCTGCATTTGATAGCACAGCACTGCCATCTGAGCTTGCCGAGCAGATTCAAAAAGGTTTTGACCAGGGGACCTCGGATAATTGTCCTGCCCGCACCTTAGTCAGGGCAGGAATAGTCACACGCCATCCGATGCATGGAGGCATATTCTGGCGCCGCGAGCCGGTAAAATACATTATTGTCCATTCTACTGAGACCGGACGTCCCATTGGAGCCACAAGAGTAATAGACGCCTGGAGCTCCGGCGGGCGAAGGCATGCAGGAGCACAGTATGTGGTAGACCGCGACGGCACCATTTACCAGGCTGTCGACCCAGACCTGTCCACAGTGCACGTCAATGTCTTTAAAACGCTGCCAGGAATCAACAACGACAACAGCATCGGCATAGAGATGTCACATGCTGGAAAGCAAACATATCCGGACGCACAGAAGCAAGCAGTTATAAGATTGATCACTTACCTGCAGGATAGATATAACGTCATTGACGATAATATTGTTACTCACCGTTATGCCCAACAGGGCGATCACACTGATCCGGTCGCCTTTGACTGGGAGGGATTTCGCTGCGCACAGAGGAGCTTTCATATGAAGGCAGTGGCTATGCGAACAGCTCACTTGAGTGATGAGCTGGCCCATGCAAATACAGACAACGGTCCAACACCATCTGTATATATGCAGCCGCACGAAATGCTCCCCTGCTTGACCAATCCGGCTAAGTCTTCAAGCACGCCCAGCACTGCAATCGGTGATGATGATATTGGTGCCGGCAGTACAAATGCAACTCTAGATAGGACACATGCGCAGCTGGTGCAAGCTGCCCCCGGCAAACAGAGACAGCTACCTCGCCTGCGGGGTCCAATTGAGATGGATCCTCGTACAGCCACAATACTCAACTCTGTGAAGACACCGACGGGCACATCGTCTGATAACATCAAAAAGAATTGACGGCAACTGTCAAGATCTACACTTGAGCCGATCAGACAAGTGGGAAACTCCTCACCACTTCATAATCATCGCGCATTGAGCCGATATGACTCACAATTAAATCGACACTGGTGATTCTGTGAACTAACGGCAAAAATTTATGCGCCGGAAACCATTCTGGCAGGGACAGTTTTTCTGCACTCTTCGGCTTGGACATAACATCAAATCGTGTCAGTGTAATATGCGGGCAGAATTCTCGCGTCTCTGCCTGAGCTGTACATTCAGATAGTGATCGACGCATATCAGCTGCCATTACAGCAACACTCTCAGACACAACAGCAGGAGTGAGCACCATCTGGCGCGGTCCGGCAGCTGAAGGCCAGAACACAAGATTGTCATAACTAACCTGACAGCGCCCTCTGCCTGCAACTACAGCAGAAAGAGATTGTGCCAGCTCCGGCACCTTGCCAGTAGCAACATCTCCAAGAAAGCTCCATGTCATATGGAGCTTAGCAGCCTTGACCCAACGCAACTTGTAACCCCAGAGACTCACAAGAGAGTCGTTGTCCTCGCACAACTGCCCCAGGAGCAGCTGTTGCTCGGCAGAAAGAAATGTGCCGACAAAAAGCCTTGATACCGACACCTAGCACCCCGTCTTCACTTAGCCAGGCTCCGATGAGCGGGAGTAAAAACGTCTTCCTTCATTTTCCATTACAGCAAACAATCCTGCTACACTGCGCCTCGAACCGTCTTGATCATAGATCTTTTCCAGTGTACTGCGCACAGCTGTTATCCCTAAGCTGTCAGCATATCTAAGCGGACCGCCTCTGAAGGCAGGGAAGCCGGTGCCAAGCACCATAGCCAGATCAATCTCCCGCGGTTTGCGCACAATCTTATCTTCAAGACAACGCGATGCCTCATCAATCATAGGTAAGATGATGCGCTCGACAATCCACTGTGCTTTTTCAGGAGCGACTTTCCCGTCTGCCACCACTAGCCCAACCTCACTTGTGAGACGTGGATTCATGTGCAAGCGCCTACCTTTGTCATCCCACATATAGATGCCAACCCCTGTCTTCTTGCCGGTCAGCCCTAATGCACGAGTCTTACTCATTACAGCTGGCGGAGCGAACCTTTCACCAAGACCGTGATAAAGAGCATCAGCAACCTTGAAAGCCACATCCAGACCAACTTCATCAATAACAGTCATCGGTCCCATGGCCATACCGAAATTTACTGCAGCTTCATCAATCCAGTTAAGCGGCACACCACTTGCAGCCAGGCGAGCTGCTTCAACTATATAGGTGCACAAGAGTCTGTTGACCAGAAAGCCAGGACCGTCATTTACTACAACAGGTATCTTACCCAACTGCGAAATAACAGCTGCAGCTGTGGCCAGAGAGTCTCGTTTTGTCTGCCCGTGACTGATGACTTCAACTAAAGGCATCCGCTCAGCAGGAAGGAAGAAATGTGTGCCAAGAAATCTGCCGCTGTTTTTCCAGTAAGTTGCCAGCCTACTGATTGAAAGAGATGATGTATTTGTGGTGACAGTACAATCTGGGCGAATAATCTGCTCAAGGCGTTCAAAAAGAGCTGCCTTCATCTGCTCATCTTCATAAATAGCTTCGATAACTAAATCGGCCTGGCTTAGCGGTAGTTCATCACTAATTGGCTCCACCCTGGCTCTGAGCTCGCAAAACTGCTGATCGCTCAGTTTCGCCTTGTGCTGGGCGCGAGAAAGCGACATAAGCAGATGTTCAACCGGATTGTCTGCAGGGTTGCGATTTGTCGGTCTGAACAGAACCTTATAACCGGCAAGAACAGCCAATTGTGCAACAGCAATGCCCATTACACCGCTGCCAATTACACCTATAGTTTGCACCGGCCTTGTCTGCAGCTTAACTGACATAACTCGTGCTGTCTGTCTGGCAAATTCCGTATTGAAGAAAAGAGCAATCTGATTCTTGGCAATATCTGTAACTGCCAGCTCAGCAAATACTTGCGCTTCTAAAGCCAGCCCAGAATCAATACCACAGGCAAGCCCATGTTTAATCACATCAATGACACGTGTGGATGCAGGATGCTGTCCTTTAGTTCTAATGCGCACAGACCGTTCAGCTGTAGCAAGGATCTTCTGCTGCTTCACATTATTCATATCAAAGGCGGAAGGCTGTGCAATTACACATCCGCTCTCCAGCAACTCAACGGCACTCTGCTCGCAGCGTGCAATTAGATGATCAGCGTTGACAATCTCATCGACCAGTCCAATTTCCAAAGCACGACTGGCAGACACCGGCTCGCCAGAAAGAATAAGGTCGAGAGCAGCACGCAAACCGACCCGGCGCGGCAAACGTTGCGTTCCCCCCATGCCTGGTATGATTCCGAGCTTAACTTCAGGCAACCCCAGCACAGTGTGCTCATCACTGCTAACAATACGTTTTTGACAAGCGAGAGCCAGCTCCAACCCGCCACCCAGACAGGCACCATTAATACCGACAACAGTCGGTTTGCCAAGCGCAACAAGTCTGTTGAGCAGCGCCTGCCCCCTGGACGACAACGTTCTGGCCTTTTCTATGTCTGTCAGTTTTACAATCTCAAATAGATCAGCTCCGACGACAAAAGTATCCGCCTTACCTGACAGGAAAACTACAGCCTTAACACTTGCATCTTCTTCCAGCTCGACGAGTACCTGCTCCAGCTCATCAGTAACTTCGGCAGACAGAGAGTTCACTTTACCCAGGCAATCGATTAATACAACAGCTATGCCTGAAGTCTTCTTCCTCAGGATTACATTCTTTAATGACTCAGCCACCCTGGTTTCCAGACCCCCGTCGGATTTTAAAGCCTCTCGCCAGGAAAGCACCACCGGCTGCAAACGGCAAAAACATAATGACCAGCCCCAGCAGCGAAGTAGTAGGAAACGTCATAACCAGTTGCGAAAGAACTGCAAATAAGATGAGAGCCACAGCCGCTACAGTCAAGATCCAACCGGACCTACTCTTGGCATCAAAAAGGATCAACCCAATGCCAAGAAGCAACGGAATAATTGCCAGTCCGAAACCAGCTTGATGAAACCCCAGCCAAGCCATAAAACCGGTACCGACATGCACATGGTTCATGACAAGAAAACAGCCGAGCAGCAGCAAACCGAAGCCTACGCAAATATGCAGATCAGATGCCATCTCATCTCCGGACGGAATCTGCTCCTTGGCAACCGGGGCTACTGAAGCTGATTTCTGGCTCGATGCAGGCAGCTGTGGTGCTTCCTCCAGACTGGCTTCCAACTCAGCCAGCTTCTCTTTAATTTCATCTTCTGGCCTGGTCATGACAACTTAATTTTCCCAGCAATCATAAGCGAAAAACAGTCAATCTACTAAGAATAGCAGGAATAGGCAAGCCGCTTCTCTCTGGTTAACCTATCTTACAAGGAGCAACTACCGCCATTAGTCGACCTTTGTTGCCTGGTAAGTATTCGCCAACCCAGGTCCGGAACCCTGGAGATAACCCTGCGCAGCTTTCCGACTGGTTTTACGGGTGTTGCCCGAATACTTACGTTGACTGAGCAATCTTCATGAACTTCTATGAGCGCCGCTCACACGAACAGCTTCGTCAAATCGCTGTGCAATAGGCATGCGCCAGCCGACACCAAAAGCTTGCGCTGTTACTTTCAAGCCGGGAGCTGCCTGGTGGCGCTTATATTCATTGCGATCTATACGATTAATCACATCTCTAACCACTTCATTTCGATACCCCAGGCGGACAATCTCATCGATGCTACGTCTTTGCTCCACATAGGCATGAATTATTCCATCCAGTACCACATATGGAGGCAAACTATCCTGGTCGAGCTGTCCGGGACGAAGCTCAGCCGAAGGCGGTCTGTCCATTGTAGAGGCAGGAATAACCTCTCGCCCTGCTTCTTCATTGATATATCTGGCCAGATCGTAAACCATCATCTTGGGCAGATCTGAAATAACAGCCAGCCCACCGCACATGTCACCATATAGCGTGCAATAGCCGACAGCAAGCTCTGACTTATTCCCTGTAGCAAGAACTAGATATCCATATTTATTTGAGAGCGACATCAAGATGGTGCCTCGAATTCTGGCTTGTATGTTCTCCTCTGTCACATCTTTAGGTCGTCCGCTAAAAGCTGGCTGCAAGACTGTATCAAAAGTTTCCATTAACGGATTGATTGGTATGATCTTAAAGTCAACTCCCAAATTGGCAGCCAGAGCTGCAGCGTCATCAACACTCTCATGAGATGAGTAAGGCGAAGGCATCGCCACTCCGAGCACATTCTCTGCTCCGACAGCCCGGGCTGCAATAGCACAAGTGACAGCTGAATCAATACCACCTGACAGTCCGATTACTGCCTTGGTGAAGCCGCATTTGCCCATATAATCTTTAGTGCCGACAACAAGGGCCTCAAAGACATTGACAGTGGCATCTTCAGGTGACTCGGCAACCTGCCCGGTCCGCGAATTGAGATCAACAAACAGCAGGTCTTCTGCAAAAGCGCTGGCACGAGCAATCAAAGTGCCGTTAGAATCAACTACGATCGACCGGCCATCAAAGACTAGCTCATCGTTGCCGCCAACCTGATTTACATAAACGACAGGCACTTTATGGCTGCGTGCCTGATTTCGCACAAGCTCATGCCTTATGTGATCTTTGCCGACAGTAAAAGGAGAAGCAGATATATTGATGAGAATACGCGGTCCAAGCTGAGCAATCGCATCAATTGGATCTACCTGATACCTTGGCCGAGCATAAAAATCTTTATAATTCCAGATATCTTCACAGATTGACAGACCGATTGACCAGCCGTCCAGAGAGCAATGTGCATAGGATTTGGCAGGTTCGAAATAACGATCTTCATCAAAAACGTCATAAGTAGGAAGCAACGTCTTGTGCTGGACAGCACGCACCTGCCCGCCTTCGAGCAGAGCACAAGCATTAAAGACAGGACGCCCGACACCGGGATTAGGATCAACATAACCCACCAGCACTGCCAGCTCCGGGAGCTCTCGCCGCACTCGCTCCAGACCATCCAGATTGGCTCTGATAAAGCTCTCCTTCAACAGCAGGTCCATTGGTGGATAGCCACAGATTGCCAGTTCAGGAAATACAACCAGCCGAGCACCGCCGGCGTGCGCACGCCGGCCAAAGTCGATAATCTTGGCGACATTACCAGCAAAATCGCCAACTGTCGGATTGATCTGTGCAAGCGCTACTTTCATTGAGTACCTGTTGCCTGAGCCACGTACAGCCTAACTTGTGAGGCAATTATCGCACTGTTACAGAAGAGATGCTTACAGAGGGGGCAGAGAGCATGAGTCTATACGCAGACTTTGCATAATTGTCCTGGCTTCCATAGTTGCCAAGCATGCTGGACAGATTTTTGCGAACACCTATAATTTGGTAATATGGTCTTTGCAAGCGTTACAGCGGAAAGCTCGGTGTCGGATGAAAACAGCTACAGGACTGCTATTGGGAATAGTCGGATTGTTTATCTGTTTCCTCCTAGCAATACCAGTGACTTTTGCTCACATACAGAACCTTAATCCACCCGGGCTGGCAGATGGAGCAGGTATCTGGGTCAACCTCTGGCATTGGCCGTCCGGAGACCTTGACAGCTATTGCTCCGAACTGAGAACAAACGGTATTCGCAATATCTTTCTTCAGATTTCGCGCAGCAATACTGAGGCTGTACCTAACCCGGAGCAGCTGGGCGCAATTATTGAAGCTTGCCATCGCTACAAGATAAGGGTTTTAGCCTGGTCTTTTGCCGAGCTGCTAAACCCTCGCTCTGACGCCGACAAGATCATCGCTGCTGCCCGCTATCAAAGCAAGCTCGGGCACCGCATGGACGGTATTGCAGGCAATATGGAGAAGAATCTCTCTAGTGAACGGGTAGAGGAGTATAGCAAGGCTCTGCGTGAAGCTCTGGGCACAAGCTACCCGATGGTAGCTGTTGTTTACAGCCCGCTAAACCATGCTCCCGACGTAGCGCACATCCCATGGACCTGCCTCGCAAAATACTGGGATGTAATCGCTCCTATGACATATTGGGGCGGTCGCTATCAAAAGCTAGATCCATACACATATACAGTACAAACAGTACAAAAAGTTAGACAGTTAACAAGCAGACCAGACATAGAGATTCATCTCATTGGTGACGGCATGGGAACCACAAGCGAACAGGTGCAGCAGTTCTTTAAAGCATGCCACAGCTGCGAAGTAGCCTCTGCCAGCCTCTACCCCAACCATATTCCTACAGCCGAACAGCTTGTCTGCCTGGGACGCTATCAAGACTATTTTCCAAGCAACGCCCGTTTTCGGCTGGCAGCTTTCCGCGAACTGTCGCGATCCGGAATTCTCTCCTGCCCGCCTGGCAACAACCCAGCAGCTGCCATAGCCCGTGTTGAGTTTTATCGCCTTGTGGCCAGACAACTTTTCAAGCGTAATCCAGCAGAAGAATTGAGCACAGATCAAGCACTCGACATATTGGACAATGCCGGTATAGTCTCTCGTGATCTTCAAGGGCATTCAGAAAGCTTAGTCCAACCTATAGATTATTTGGAGGCAATCTCACTCATTGCTAACTGTGTAGAGTTTCAGAGCTCTTCAGCTCTTCCCGGAGCTCCTCGCAACCGCCAGGACAAGCCACGTGCTGATCGCTGGCTGGTTGAGCCGGCTGGTGCAGCTGCCTGGTCCGCTGAGCCTGCGCCAGCAGCCAGGGCAGTCAATTATCTAGATGCAGCAACACTGGTTTTACAGGCCAGAGCAGGCTTGAGATAATGCTGGCAAAATATTTGTCAGGAGTGGTAAGAAATATTCACATACGGGTAGAACGAAGGTAGGAATCTGGTGAAGCGCCAGCTCTATTAAATAATTGCATTGCTTGGTGCCACGGGTGTTATCCTGAATACAACTTGAAACAGACAATATATCTGCCTATTACAAGAGCATTACCAGTCCTTCTAGAAAGGCTTTCCTTTTTGTCTCATATATTTGAACCTAATTGGGTTTACTTCCGGTTTTTTCCAGTTCTAGCGGAGGTATGTGCATGCACGTCGTCGTAACCGGACGGAACATCGACCTCACTCCCTCACTCAAGGAGTATTTGACTGATAAATTACAGCGCGCCCAAAAGCACTTTAATCACCCACTCGAGATACAAGCGCTTTTAAGCGTGGCCAAGAATCCCTCGATTGCCCACAACCAGACAGCCGAAATCACCATTAAGGTCAACGGCAACATTATCAGGGGCGAAGAGTCGAGCGAAAACATGTACAACTCGATTGATCTGGTAGCTGACAAGATAGAGCGTCAGTTGCGCAAATTTAAGACGCGGCACTGGCAGCGCAAGAAGCCAAGCTTTGAGAAAGAACCATCTGACGAGCCTGTTGACGTTAGTTCAGATCTTGATACTGACGAGGCGGTCAAGAAGGCAATTGCTTCCGAAGACATAAGATCGCGTATTGTGCGATCCAAACGGTTCCCGCTCAAACCGATGACACCAGAGGAAGCCTGCGCACATATGGACCTTCTCGGGCACGACTTCTTTATGTTTGTCAACTCAGAGACTGTGCAGGTTAATACTGTTTATCACCGTCGTGACGGACAGTATGGTTTGATTGAACCAGAAGTGTGATTGACCGATCATCTCAACAACTTGCAATCAGCAAAACGCTGGGGCGGCAGCTGCCGCCCCTTTTTGTTGCCATTATAAAGATTCATCAGCAGCGCTCTTGAAATCATTATCAGGGGTGTGGTCTGAAAAGCTCCTGCCATGTCTGATAAAGATGCCATAACCCATACGGGTGATCCATATCAGCCCAGAAGAAAGAGATTTTGAAAGTTGAGGAGAAATCAGGTATAAGCGTCGCTCTAATCATTTAAAATCGATCATGCAACTGCTCTTAAGCGGCAGCTGAAGTTAAAAAGCATGCCAAGTTATCGAGAGGTCAAAAGTGAGTAAAGGCAACCCTGGCAAACATCTCTTTCTAACACCGATCTTGACCATCTCCTGCTCGGTTATGATCGGCATCCTGCCAGGACTGCCACCAGCTGCGGCCGAGTCCACCCAAGCTGTCGAGCTGAACAACGCCGGAGTCAAGGCACTTAACGCAAGCAACTTTGCCCTGGCTATTCAGAAGCTTGAAGAGGCACTTAAAGTTGATTCCAAGTATGCCCTGGCCAGAGAAAATTTAGCCATCGCTTATAACAACTATGGACTGCAACTGCAAAACAACCCCAAAGAAGCAATCAAGCAGTTTCACAAAGCTCTCTTTTACAACCCTGGCAACACCACCACCGCCTCCAACCTGGACGGGATAATACACTTTCTGGGAAAAGATCCTAACTCACTAAAAGATCGTCTGGCTCTAGCAGGCGAAGCGAGAAAAAACCTGGATTTTGAAGGCGCCATGGTTGAGTACAAAGCGGCTCTGCGCATCAAAGACGACGGCAAGGTTCACACCAGTTTAGGCGATGTCTATCGCGTTCGCGATATGAACACAGAGGCGATCGAGGAGTATAAAGCTGCTGCCAGAACTGCCGACTCAGCCGAACTGGAAGTCAAACTTGGGCAAGCTTACCAGGCAAGAAAAGATCTTCCTAACGCCATTGCTGCCTATGGGCAAGCAATTCAATACAAATCAGATGATCCTGACGTACTTGACGCTCTGAAAGCCGGCTGGGAAGAAGCTTTAAAAGAAGCGCCACTGGCACCGGAAAATCACATAGGTCTCGGACAGGCACTTCAATATATGGGAGATTTCACACAGTCCAAAGCTGAATATATGCAGGCACTGCGCCTGGACAGAAACAACCAGATAGCGCGCCGGCTTATAGATCAACTTGGTCAGGTTGAGCAAGAGTCTAAGATCAAGCGGCATATCAACAACGGCGTTGATCTACAGACACGCGGCCTTTTCGATCAAGCCATCGCTGAGTACAAGCTGGCCCTTAACAGCGATCCGAGAAACTCTGTAGCCTGGGTGAATATTGGCAGCGCCTATCAAGCTAAGAAGTCATTTGATGAAGCTATCGACGCCTATAATCGAGCTCTCTCTCTTGATCAAAACAATGCTGCCGCCAAGCAAGGGATTAAGGCAGCAGGCGATGCCAAGCAAGATCAGATGGTAACCGATGCCACCAAAACAGCAAGCGATCTCTTCAGAGTTGGCAGATACGACGAAGCAATCGCCAAATATCAAGATGTGCTCAAAATATCACCAACAGACCCTACTGTTCACTTCAACTTAGGCGCCACATATCAAGCCAAGAAGGATTTCGACTCAGCCATCTCAGAATATAGAGAAGCAATATCACTTGATTCCAATAACGAAGAGTACAAAAGAGCTCTGCAAGATGCTTACCAGAAGAAGGCAGATCCGCTAATTTTGCAGGCAGAGCAAAAGCATAAAGAAAAAGACTATGCCTCTGCTATCGACCTCTATCAACAAGCACTATCTCTTCTGCCAAAAAATGCCGGCATCTGGTACAACCTGTCCGGAGCCTATTATTCACGTGAGCAATATGACAAAGCAACTGCTGGCTACAAGAAAGCATTAGAGTTAGATCCTAAAGGACAGGTCAACAACCTTTATTTAATTGCAGTAATAGACGAGCATTACGGACGGGGCGGCGAGGCTCTGTCTGGTTACAGACAGTACCTCTCTCAGGCTCCTAAAGGTCAGTTTTCTGCTGCCGCTGCAGATCGCGCCAAAGCGCTAACTGCCAACATCTCCGATACAGTCAAGATTAAGTCGGAAGCAGAGCTGGCACAAATAAAGGAAGCTGATGACGACTACCGCAAAGCTATTGATCTGCAGAAGCTGAAACAGTTTGATGAAGCGGTCTCCCTTTATCAGAAGGCTATGAATTTACAACCCAAAAATCCAGACTATTTTTATGCTCTGGGCACTCTTTTCCAGGACAAAGGCGATTTCGACCGAGCAATTGACTGGTACAAACAGTCTGTTGCTCTCGATCCAAAAAATAAAGATTATCCCAGAGTGCTACAGCAGGCTTATCTGTTGAAAGCAGCGCCAATTGCCGATGAAGCAGTCAAGAAGCAGACTACAGGCGACATAGCAGCAGCACTCGAACTTTATCAAAAGGCTCTGGAAATCATCCCGGGCGACAGTGCTCTCTGGACCAACTATGGTACTGCTCTGCAACAGTCTGACTCATTCCAGGATGCGCGACAAGCTTATGAAAAAGGTTACAACCTGGACTCTAAAGCACAATTAGGCAACCTGTATTTAATGGCAGCCATAGATGAAAACTTTGGACAGGGCGCAAAGGCCCTCCAAGAGTATCAAAAATATCTCTCCAGCGCACCACAAAACGGTCAGTATTTAGCCGGCTGCAAGGAGCGGATTGCTGCACTCTCGGGCAACATTAACGACACCAAGAAAATTGCCACCTCAGGCGAGATCAAGAATTCTAATCAAGCAGCAGAAGCTTTCGATGCCGCAGTCAAATTGCAACAAGCTCAAAAATACGACGAAGCTGCACAGCTTTATTTAAAAGCAACCAACCTGGTACCGAAAGAGCCAAACTATCTTTACGCATTAGGTACTGTCTATCAAGACAAGGGCGACTACGACAGCGCCATTAGCTGGTATCAAAAGGCCATAGCTTTAGATCCTAAGAACAAGGATTATCAGAAACTACTTAACGACTGTCTCAATGCTAAAGCAGCACCAATTATGGATGCTGCTGTGAAGAAGCACACAGCCGGCGAGCTGGCTGAAGCAATCTCTTTGTATGAACAGGCGCTGGCAATTTTGCCTGGCAACCCGCGGGGATGGACTAATCTGGCAGCTGCTTATCAGGCTAACGACAATTTTGCCAAAGCCCGCGACATCTATCAGAAAGCTCTTGATGCAGATCCTAAAGGCGAATCAGAAAACTGGTACTACATAGCTGCACTCGATGAAAACTTCAATCAAGGAGCCAAAGCTCTGCAAGAGTACCAGAAGTACCTGGCAGTCGGTGGAGCTCGCCAGTATGCCGCACAGTCCAGAGAGCGCATAAAAGTTCTTTCAGTCAATCCAAGCAATGTGGAAAAACTAGCAACACAAGGAGAGATCAAAAAGACTCAAGAAGCAAACGATTCTTATGATCAAGCTGTGAAATTACAACAAGACAGCAAGTTCGATGAAGCCATCCTGCTTTATCAAAAGGCAATCCAGATTGCTCCACGAAATGCCTCCTACGCTTATGCCCTGGGCACCTGCTATCAAGGCAAAGCTGATTTCGACAGTGCAGTCACCTGGTATAAGAAAGCTTCAGCACTCGATCCTAAGAATAAGGACTATCAAAAGCTGCTCGCCGATGCATATATTCTTAAAGCTCAACCTATTATGGATGAAGCCATCAAGAAGCACGGCGCAGGCGACTATGCAGGAGCAATCACACTGTACAACCAGGCATTGGCAATCACGCCCAATAATGCCCACGGCTGGACTAACTTAGCTGGCGCCTACCAGGCGATGGACGATTACAACCATGCCCGCGAAGCTTATCAGAAAGCGATTAACCTGGATGCTCGTACCGAAGCAGAAAACTGGTATTTCATTGCTGCTATCGATGAAAATAGCAACCAGGGAGCAAAAGCAAGAGAAGACTATCAAAGATACGTGCAAGCACAACCACAGGGAAGTTATGCTGCTCTGTCAAAGCAACGCATAGCTGCATTGACAGCCAATCCCTCTGCTGTACAAAAGCTTGTCACACAAGCTGAGCAAACGAAGAGCTCAGAGGCAGACGCAACCTTCCAGGCAGCTATTAAGCTTCAGCAAGACAACAAGCTGGATGAAGCTGTAGAACAGTACAAGAAAGCTCTGGCAATATCTCCTAATGATCCCAATTACTGGTACAGTCTGGGTACAGCCTATCAAGCCAAGAATGATCTAGACGCTGCCATTGGTGCCTACAATAAAGCTTCTGCCCTCAACCCGAAAGAGCCGACCTACAAACAATATATAAAACAACTAAAGTCAGCTAAAGCAGCACCTTTGCTGGAATCGGCATTCAAAAAGCAGACAACTAAAGATGAGAAAGGTGCCTACAATTTAGCCGGCGCAATAGCCGACTACGAAGCAGCACTGCACATCGACGACGACGCAAGCACACACAGCAATTTAGGCACAGCATACCAGGGCAACCAGAATCTCACTAAAGCAATTGCTGAGTACAAGAAGGCCATTCAGATGGACCCAAAGCAGTGCGACGCCTACTACTATCTGGGCACCACATACCAGGGGATGAAACAACCGTCACTGGCAGTTAGCGAATACAGGCGCTATCTGCAATGCGCACCTACCGGAAGCAATGCTGCCGATGCAAAGGCACAGATAAAAGCGGTGCTCGGACGATAAAACACTCTTTGTGCACCGGTGGTGATCAGATGTCTGGAGATGGGAATGATTGACGAGAGGCTTGAGAAGATTGAGCAAACACTTGAGACAATAAGACAACGCAATACACGGGTAGAAACAGATAAAGCCTGGGAGACCAGCGCGATGCGAATAGGCGCAATCTGTACAGTTACATATCTGTTTGCTACCCTTCTCCTGTACGTAATTGGCTCCGAGCGATTCTGGCTCAATGCCCTGGTTCCAGTGCTGGGTTTCTATCTATCTGCCCAGTCTCTGCCGGCAACAAAGAGATGGTGGAGTCCCAACGCGCCCCTACACCATCTTGCGCACTAAGTTGACGGCATTGGACTTCCAGCAGAGGCGTCTGTAGCGGAGGTTCCTTCCTTGCAACCGGCTTAAATCGCTAGAACCATCACCAGTTGGCAAATGTTCACATTAACCGTTGTCTACGTAGACACTAAATCGAAAATTGGAAAGCCCCACCGGTGGTGCATTTCCGAAACCGGGCA
>CAILLX010000190.1 GCA_903835185.1 uncultured bacterium
ATATATGCTTTGCTGCGGATTCTTTGTATCCTAGCCACGCACCAGACGTCCGGAAGTTAGAGCATCGACAGTAATAATGCCTATGTCCCGCAGCAGCTGTACCTGAGCATTGTTGTACTGGATGATGGCGCTAGCCTTGTTGACAAGGGCCTGCACCCACACTTGCTGAGCCTGTAAGACGTCGATATTTGTTCCCACACCATTAGCCAGGCGCACCCGCGCCAGGCGCAACTGTTCGCTCGAAGAGACCACTGCTTTTGACGAGACATCAACAAGTCGCTCGGCTGTCTGACTGTTCAGATAAGAAGTACGCACCTGCTGAAGGACTGCAAGCAGTTGCTGATTAGCCTGAAGAGTAGTCTGGCGAGCAAGCGCTTTAGCAGATTCGATGTTGCCTATATTAGGGACACCCATTCCGCTGAAATTCCAATTGCACTGCATCCCCATCGTATATGACTTGCGCATCTGGCGGTCACCTAGAGATGGGCGCGTCTCAGTAACTCCTGCCTGATAAATCGGCACGTTGCCAGCCAGAGGAGCACTTGATGTGGTAGCTGCCGGAGGTCCTGACGATATAACATTGGGCAAGGCGACAAGCTCAAGCTGCCCTGGTATCACAACATGATGACTCTGCAAAGTTGCACCATTGCCGGCAATTGTGCCAAACATCTGGAACTGCGGATAAAGCGGTGCTGCTTGCAACTGCATATTCCTTCGAGCTGCCAATCTTAATTCTTGATACTGCTTAAGCTCTGGACGGTTGAGAATGGCAATATTAATCAGTCTGTTGATATCTAAGGCAGAATCTATCAGCCTGACTTTCTTCACTTCAGAATCAGACGGAACAATGTTGACTCCCAGGTTTAAATTCATCAATGTTGCCAGATTAATGGCAGCTATTCTAAAGACAACCTGCTGGTTAAGCAGATTCTGTTCATCCGAGGCAAGCTGTGTCTCGGACTGCAACACATTAAAGCGAGTACCGGTACCTGCGTGCTCGAGCTGACGGTTAAGTACTAGCTGAGCTCGAGAGACATCTACTGCACGGATCTGGATCTGCAGAAGAGTCTGCTGGAGAAGAAGGTTGTAATACCCAAGACCTACCGTCATAAGGTTGTCATTAATACTGCCATGATACTGAGCCCGGGCAGCACGAAACTGATGCAAAGCCTGAAGCGTACCAAAAAGAACGCTTCCACCCTTAAAAAGATACTGCTGCCCGAGAACCTGGGCATTAGTAAACGGAGTGTGAAATGAAAGAGGAATGACTCCGCCCACTAAAGACGAACCAGATTGCAGCTGCTGCAAAAACTGCATATTTATGTTGGGGAGAAAACCTCCAGCCTGACTTACAAACAGCCATTTCTGCGAGGTCATCCCAGCTTCTGAAATGCGAATAGGCAGGTTGTGCAAAATTGCATAACTTAAGCAATCTTTTAAATTGACAGGTTCGTTGTACATCGCCTCCAGACGTATCGGCGGCAATTTACCTGCCAGCGGAATGAGCTTGTCCGGACCAGGGAGCTCAGTAGGTATGCTCTCCATAGTACCTATCACGCCTGTTAATGCCGGATCTCCTGCTGGTGCTTTAGGGTTGGTATATTGAAAAGGATTGTCAAGCCCAGGCGCTGCAAAAGAAGGAGCAGTGGCTGGAGCAATAGATGCCCCAGGTAGTGGAGGCTCGCCATAACCTGTGAATCCTCCAGCAGATGGAGCAAACCCCGGTCCAGCAATACTCCCTGCCGCCGGCTGACCGGGAGCAGACACACCAGCAGCCGGCGCTGGAGCTGCTGGCTGTTTAGCTTGCTCTGCATGGATACCACCGGCAGTACCGTCTGTCTGGGCAATGACCGGAGGTAGACTGGAAGAGATCACAGTTACAGCTGCCAAGAGAGACAGGCAACGACCCAACACGGCAATAAACTGGCTCTTCCTGAAAAGTGCCAGCGGAAGATCTGGAACCATCGGCAATAGTGGATTCATTTAACAAGCCTTTGCACTGCCTTGAAACTCTCAGTCCCGGCAGTAACTAACATTTCAAATAGGGACATCTCGACTGTTGTGGCTAAGGCACCAGAGCTAATCATTTTCTCAATGCCAATCTCTCTATTCTTCGGATTGCGGCTCGATAAAGCATCAACAACAATGTGCACTGCATATCCTGCATTTAGCAGATCATGCACTGTTTGATTAACACAGACATGGGCCTCGATACCACAGACTATGACCTGCTTTCGTTCAGACTGCTGCAATGATGGTAAAAAATCGTCAGCGCCACAACAGCTGAATGTCTTCTTCTCGAAATAAAGATGTTCGCCCAAACAGGCGGCTATTTCAGCTACTGTCGACCCAAGTCCTTGCGGATACTGCTCGGTGACAATGACCGGCAGCTTTAAAATCTTGGCACCCTCCACAAGTATCGATATGTTGCGAGTGAGATTGGCTATGTCAGGAAGAACTCTGCGATAACTCTCTTGTACATCCACAATCAGGAGTGTGGCTTGTTTGCTATCAAGAATGTTGGGGTGACGCATTTAAGACCTCTCGTGCGCTTCTGATCTCACCAGTTGGCTATCAGCATAACGTAAAAGAATGTCCTGAAAGATGACTGGCTGCTAATTTACAACCAAGCTTACCAGACTCATAAACCAGCCTTCTGGTCAGCTATTTGCCTCAACCTTGTATGATCAGTGAGTATTCGGGCAAGGAACTCTCTTATGCCGCCTTTAATGTGCAATTACTACCTCACATACAAATGCAACTCGCGTTGCACTTATTGTGACATTCCAGTAAACCCGTCAAATCGGAAGGTTAAGGAGGCAGCAGCTGAGCTAGTCATTGAAAACATGGTGGCTCTGCGACGGCTGGGAGTTAAGATAATTGATTTCACAGGTGGCGAGCCGCTTCTCTACCCTCATCTTCCCCGCGTTCTGGCAGCAGCCAAAGAGCTCGGTTTTTTTGTCAGCCTGGCAAATTCAGGAACACTTTATTCACATATGGCTCGGGAGATAAAAGGGCTTGTAGATGATCTGAAGTTCTCCCTTTCGACCACAGAACCAAGCGCTTATCACAAAGAGAGAGGCATAGACGGTTTTGATAAAGTGATTGCCAGCATTGAGCTAGCACAAAGCATAGGCGAGAAACCGTCGATAATTGCCACTGCTACTCCAACCTCCATTTTTAGTATGGAGGCGGTTGTCAAGCTTGCTCAAAGACTTAACGTCCCTGTTTTGCTCGGTCCTGTATTTGACTGTTGTGGTAATGAACTGCTGCAACAGCAAGGGCTAAAAGAGCTGGACAGACTCTCCAAATTAGCAAATGTCTGTGTCAACTGGGCTTTTCTCGAGTTCTTTCGCGACGGCGGCAATAGCAATAAGAAGCCACGTTGTCGTGCCATTTCATCTACTATAGTTGTCTCTCCTGACGACCGCTTGCTCCTGCCCTGTTACCACGCCCACAATGAGCGTCTACAAATTGTGCACAAAGACGGACGCTCCAATCTTGACGATCTGTGGAGAAGTGAGCAGGTACAACACAAACGTGCACTGGAAGGAACCTGGGAGTTTTGTCAAGGATGCACACTCTGGTGCTACTTTGAGACTTCTTTTTTATGGCCTCCGGACAAATATTTCTGGTTGAATCTTAAGAGTAAAGGACGCTGGCTTATCGAACGGACAAAGCAACAGCTGAGAGCCCGAAGCGCTCCCAGCCAGGCAACACAGCAGCAGACTGCCTCTGAGGTGGCAGCCGCTGAAAGCGTAACCAGATAGTGACGCCAGTGAACTGGTGTGATATAAATGGTTGACTACGGGGCGTTAGCGCAGTTGGTAGCGCGCTTCAATGGCATTGAAGAGGTCATCGGTTCGATCCCGATACGCTCCAAGTTTTGATTCAGGCAAAGTAAGTAAGCAGCACCGGAAGGCACAGGTGCTGACCTATTAATCTGACTCCAACCAGATAGAATGATGCATAAACTGCTGAGAACTCTGGTCCGGATTCTGAATTTAAGGTGCCTTTGATGACAGATAAGCAAAGCTCCTGGACACGAATAGCTCTTCCCCTTTGTTTGCTTGCCACAGGACTTATCTTAGGTACCATGCAGTCCGTTTATAACGCCGGCACATATATGCAAACCTGGCTTATACATGTAGATCATCCAGCCACTTACAAGTTCACTACCTATGATCAATTGCTTCAAAAACATGTCAAGGGCGGACTGATAGATTACTCATCCTTGCACCACGACACCAGGCTGCTAAAACAGGCTGTGAATGAGATTAAACATATTAGTCCTGATCGTATAAGCACTGCGGAAGCGCAGCTGAGCTTCTGGATAAATTCATATAATCTCTTAGTCGTGCAAAACGTTGTTGATCATTACCCGCTATCCAGCATTAATGACCTCCCAGAGACAGCCAGACTGCGCGAATTCGTAGTCGGCGGTAAAGCTTACAGTTTAGAAAACATTGAAAACTGGGAGATTAGACCTCGCCTTACCGGCACCAACGTCAAAGCTCTCTTCACTATCTGCAGTGGCGCTCGCGGTTACCCACGTATCGGCTACCATGCCCTTGATCCAACTCATTTCCAAGACGAGATAAGGACAGCTACAGAGGCATTTGTAAACAATCCTGAAAATGTCTTCTACGATTCAAACACCAGTGCTTTTTATCTTTCTCTCTTTTTTAAATGGAATGAAAATCTTCTGGTCACAGATTATGACTCTACCTTTTCTTTTGCTAATGACTACCTGAACGCCGACTTAAGACTGGATCTGCAAAGCAACAAGATCAAGAAGACATATCTACCAAGCTTTGACTGGCGGCTCAACGACACGCCTGACAGCGACGTCAAGGGATAGAGGCAAGGAGTGACAATGCTTGCAATGCAGATATATCAAACAATAATGCTAAGAGTTGAGCATGCGGCAGTCAAAATCTGGCTTATTGTTCTCCTGACAGCCAGTTTCAGCCTATCCAGCTTCTGCCTGTCCTCACCAACAGGCACTGCTCCACCTCCCCCGGGTATCATGGTTGTTTACCCGCCACAAGGAGCTGTCATAAACAGCTCGACTACATTCTTAATTGGTTCAGCTCCGCCTGGAAGCCAGTTGACCTGCCAGGGGCAAGCAGTCAAGTTAAACAAGCAAGGTTATTTTGCTCATATAGTCAATCTCACACCAGGGTTGAACAAACTGATTCTCAATGCTGGCTCACTGCCGGCATTGGCAGTAACTGTCAACCGCGAGCTACCAGCTATCTCAGTGCCGGCAGGCAAGCTCGCTTTTGTTGCTGATTCTGCTCAGCCGGCAGCTGATGTGGCTGTTTGCCCGGGAGATATTGTGCCATTTGCCATAAAGGCAACACCAGGACAACATCTCCGTGTATGGCTAGGACGACAGTTCATCACCCTGCACAGCGGAACACCGGTCGCCTCGGAGCGTCAGCGAGCAATTAATTCCGGACTCGATGCTGCTTACGGAAAAGCTTTTCAACGACAGGCAGCCTATCAACCAGATCTTTACTACGGCTTTTATAAAGTGAGGACAGACGACCACTGGCGACAGATCACACCACAGTTTGTTATCTCGTCAGACAGCACACATCTTAAGTTCTCTTCACCAGCCCATCTCACAGTAGTGGAGCAGCCGGTGCTGGTCAGGACAGCTCATGACAATACTATAGTACGTGTCGGACCGGCAGCAGCACGCACCACTTCGCTACCATCTGCAGTTGCTTTAGTGGTTGACGGCTGGCAAGGCGCAGAGATGCGTTGTCTGCTCAGCCCCGGGCAGCATGTCTGGATCGCAAAAAAAGACCTGATCGTGGAGAAAGAAGGCGGACCGGCACCAACTTCAACAGTCAGAACTGTCAATGTTGAACAAGATGCAACTGGTGTGACAATGTCTATCCCACTTGACCAGAGACTGCCTTATCAGATTGAGCAGCAGCTTCACCCTAACTGTGTTATTTTGCGCATCTTTGGTGCCACTGCAGATACTGACTGGATCTTTCAAGCACCGGCAGCAGTGAAAAGTTCTTTCTGGGAGAACGCAACATGGAGGCAATCAGGAGATCGCGTCTATGAGCTGACAGCGCACTTGTTGCCAGGACGCCAGTGGGGGTTCGACGCCAATTATGATGGTACTACTCTGGTTGCACGTCTGCGTGCTCCGCTTGAGCCAAGACGAAGTTTGTCACAGCTTGCCGGAGCGATTATCTGCCTTGATCCCGGGCACGGCGGCAGCGAGACAGGTGCAATCGGTCCTTCCGGCATTAAAGAGTCAACTGTCAATCTGGCAGTTGCACAACGCCTGCGCGCCCTGCTGGAATCTGCCGGTGCTAAAGTTGTCATGACTCGCAACAGCGACGATGAATCTGTCAGCCTGTCAGAGCGAGTCAAGTTAGCATCCGAGTCCGGAGCACAATTACTTCTCTCCATTCACAATAATGCTCTGCCTGACGGCAGAGATCCATTGTCAGAGCATGGAACATCCAGCTACTGGTACCAACCGCAAGCGCTTGAACTGGCTCGGGTGCTCAAAGATTCACTGGTCAAAGAGACCGGCTTGCCAGATTATGGGACACATTATCAAAATCTGGCATTGTGCCGCCCGAGCAACATGGTAGCTGCTCTTGTAGAGGTCGGCTTTATGATTAACCCGGACGAGTATGCTCAGCTTATTACAGCAGAGTTTCAAGAGAAAGCTGCCCGGGCATTGTTTTCAGCAATCTGCCGTTATATCCATCCAGAATCCTCGGCAAACACACATGAGTGTAAGGACAGATCTCCTCAGGCAGTTCAAGTACAATAAACAGCTGTTAAGTACAGACTATTTTCAGCGGTGGAAGATGGATTTAATTGCTGTTGATGTGGGCAATAGCAGGATAAGCTGTGGCAGGTTCTGTGGCGGCATTCTCATAGACACCTGGCATTATGCAACAGCTGCCCCGGAGCAAGCTGCTTTCAGCCTGTCTGAGCAGTCCAGCGGCACAGGTGTAGCGCTCTGCTCTGTGGTACCAGAGGCGGCGGCAGCAATTGCTCAAGTGTTTCGCGCTGACAACAAGCTTATCTTGGAAGTGCGCACTGAAACACACAAGATTATCAGCGGCATTTATGAAACTATGGGTGCTGACCGCATCTGTAATGCATTGGCAGGCTGGAAGCTCTACGGTCAGGGTTGTCCTGTGGTTGTATTCGATTTTGGTACAGCCACAACGCTTACAGCCATTACACCTTCCGGACAGTTCGCCGGTGGGCTGATCACGGCAGGTCTAGGACTGACAGCCAAATCTTTGCACAATAAAGCTGCTCAACTGCCTGTACTGGAGCTGCCGGATAAGACAAACAAGAGACTGCTTCTTGCTTTCGACACCCCGGAGGCGATGAGAGCCGGTACTATACTGGCACACGTCGGCTGTGTCGAGAAATGGGTCAAGGCTGCTCAGAGCCAGCTTGGGCGGACAATTACAGTGATTGCCACTGGTGGCTGGTCGACTATTATCGGCAGTTACACCAACATTATCGACTTTATAGATCCACACCTGACTCTTAAGGGAATTTATCTGGCTGCCGAGCTGGCAGCGGACCAAGTGGATCAATCTTAAAGCTGCTTTCCAGTGCAGACCGATACTGTAAATTAGTTAGAGCTTCAAGTGAATAAAGCTCATCCTCCCAGTAGCTGGGCTCGCGCCCCATCAAGTCTTCAATACGCTTGATCAGATTGGAAGGCAGATAGTTGTCTGGCATTCTTACTGTCCGTTTCTAGTATGTATATCCACCAGTTATTGTCTGGCAATGCTCCGGTGTAGTCTTGACTGTCTTATGCTTATGTGACAACAAACGAAAAGATAGAAAGATGGAGAACCGGTTGGAAGGCGGCTCGGCAATCAGTCGGACTGCAGCAACCTCACACATCAGTGTACGAGCAAAAAAGAAAAGTACAAGTATTGACTTTTTTGTTGCTCATAGACTAGCGGATATCCTTGCACTGACAGAGAGCCAATAGCATATGTGCTCGGAGGAGATAAGAGCGCTATCTTTGATTCCTTAAAAGAAGCGTCGGTGGTAGCTTAAGTGGTGTTAAGATCAGTGTAAGCGTCTGAAGCGAACCTGTGAGGCAGCCGGCTCGACTAAAGGAACAAAGCTGGCAACGTGTTAGACCTGGGTGCCTGATAATACTCCTTGCGTGCCAGGAGACCATCATGAACTTAAAGATGCGCTTAGAACGGCTGTGTGACAAGAAGTGCTGGACGAGATTGCATTTTGCTGACGGAACAACTCTTACCGGTCGGGTTCTCCGGGTGGGAATGGATTATATAGAACTGGAGTGTTATGGAGAAGCTGATCGCCCGTTGTCCTGTGAATACTCCAAGCATCTTGTGCCGCTGCCACTGGTCAAGTACATCACTGTTGACTCCACCACTTTTGCCGATGCCGAACGTAATCGCTTAAACTTCCTCTCGTCGCTTGATTATAACAAGGAATCACTTCCTGAGATTGACCAGTAGGACTGTGTTGCGCTTACAACCAGTCCTGGGCGTCTCCCAGGAAGCGACTCGGCAGCTATTCTGCCGGCTCAAGGAGCTTACGTTTAGATTCGACCCAGCCAAATTTGTTCTCTTGCCTGGCCCGACCAACCGCCAGAGCACCGGCTGGCACATCCTTAGTAACTACAGTGCAAGCAGCTACAGTTGCGTCGTTACCAAGTGCAACCGGGGCTACAAGTACTGAATTACAACCTGTGGAAGCACCGTCACCGATGACAGTGCGTGACTTAACCTTGGTTATGCGATTATAGTTAGCTGTAAGAGTCCCTGCTCCAAGATTGACCTGCGATCCGACTTCAGCATCGCCAACATAGCTCAGATGCGCAACATTTGTCTTGGCACCAATACTGCTCTTTTTAATCTCGACAAAGTTGCCTATACGCACCGCGTCTGAAAGTACTGCTCCATCATGCAGGTTAGCAAAAGGACCAACGCGGCAATCTGAGCCAATTTCAGATTTGACAACAAGCGACTGCAACACAGAGGTGCGATCGCCTACTTTTACTGGACCGTGCATGACAGTATTGGGTCCGATAAGACAGCCGCTGCCAATCTCTATCTTCCCCATAAGAAAACAGCCAGGACGCACCACAGTATCTTGCCCAATCGTAACTTCAGGGGCAATCCAGGTACTATTCGGGTCGATTATAGTGACACCATCTTCCAGTGACAATCGCTCTAAGGTGCAATCGCGCAGAAGATGATCTGCAAAAGCAAGATCAAGCCGGGAGTTAACTCCAGACACTTCATGCCAGTTGCCAGTAGTGATACTGGAGATTGTCCTGTCCTTGCCAGCGGCCCAGGCGACAAGATCAGTCAGGTAATACTCATTTTGCTTATTATCATTGGTCAGACTGGAAAGCCCATCTTCGATATCCGGCCACTCAAAGCAGTAGATACCTGTATTTATTTCACCTATACTCTTCTGCTCGCAGGAAGCATCGGCAGCCTCAACTATTTTGACTATCTTGCCGGACCTGTCGCGCACTATACGCCCGTAAATGCCGGCATCATCCAGCTTGGCTGTAACTAATGTAATGACTGAGTTATGCTGGCGATGACTCTCAATTAAGGAGTCTAACGTTGCCGAAGTGAGAAGGGGGGTGTCAGAGACTGTCACCAACAAAGTGCCGTTAAAATCACCCAACTCTGGCACAAGTTGCTGCAAGGCATGTCCTGTCCCAAGCTGAGGCTTCTGCTCATTGACAGACCAGCTTGTCTCGGGTGGGTTGGCCTCTAGAAACTGCTGTACCTGATCGCCACCATGTCCAACAATGACATGTATATGCTCCAGTGAAAGCTCATCGAGCGCATCAAGCACCCGGGATATGATTGGGCGCCCCAGCACTTCATGCAAGACTTTAGGACGCGACGACTTCATCCTCTTGCCCTGTCCGGCTGCAAGTAAGACCGCTCTGATCAATCCGTGAGTAGCTGCTGACATGATTCACCTCAGAAAGTCGCATGAATATAAATGGTGCTACTGTTTCACTTACGAGACAGTTGCAAGCCTATCCAGTGGCCACCTTTGATAATAAAGCAAAATCCCGCCCATAGTGGCCGGGATTTGAAATTGATCGCAGGGTTGGTGCCGCCCCAACAGACTTGATCCCTCATGTCTCTCGACTGGAGTGACTGCGACGAAGTGCAACGAGCTATTTATTTATAGCTGCAAAACCATCCAGGGCTGGGACTTTTAACGATTCGTTTATAAAACTGTAAACAATTGTCGTTTTATAGTTATTTCATCTGCCTTTCAAAACGCTGGACAGGAGCATAAGTAACGCCTTCCCGAGTCGCACCACTTATAATTGAGATAACTCAAAGCGTGAGGTGTCCTCTCGTGATCCGACCCAACAAGCAAACTGGCAAGGACGGCTGACTCTATGTCTGGCAGAACTCTAGCACCACTGTTTATTCTTTGCCTGTCCATCCTTATGCCTTGTATCGCTGCCGCGCAAACTGTACCCCACACGGTACAGTTGTTAGCTGCCCGCCAGACAAATTCAGGCTCAGCCAGCGTTTATCCTGAATACAAAAGCCAGTCCGGTTCGATTCGCTGGGTGAAGGAGCAGATGCCGCTCAAAGTCTATGTTACACATGGACTTTCAATAGACGGTTTTATCAATGAAGAACTTGGGGTACCGATAGCTAATACGAGCAATACAGGAGCCTGGCCTGATCTGGTGGCTAACATACTCGTAACCCCTGGACAGCTGGAGAGCTTGCCGGTAGCTCAAGGCTATAACGAAGAGATGTATGCTGCAGCAACATCCGGTATCAATCTGTGGAAGCAGTTTGAGAAAGAAAACCTCTTCTCTTACGTGCTCACTACCGAGCCAGATGCAGATATTTTTGTCTTTTGGGTAAATCATTTTGTTGATAAGAGCGGCATGGGGCTGTTTGCAGGCGACATAAGGGGTCTCACAGCAAAGCGTAGCTTCCCTTACAAAGCCGTTATAGCTGGTGGGAAAGCAGACTTTAAACCGGTAGTAATTATGCTAAGAACTAGCGATAGCAGCAATGCATCAATGTCGCCAACCAAGGTGCGCGCTGCTGCTGCCCACGAATTCGGACATGCTCTCGGCATTGAAGGGCACAGTCGCAACCCATGTGATCTAATGAGTCTTTATTATGGCAATGGCACAGTTTCGCCTAACGATGCTGCCACTATCCGTTACCTGTATCGCTTCCCTCCTGACTTGATACCATAAAGAAGGCACCTTGACACAGAGATCGAGACACGTTCAGATAAGCAACAGGCATACACGCACATCTGGGGGAGCTTTCCTATATGTATGATCGATCTTTTCAAACTGAGACTGCAGCTGTCCGAGCGAGCCAGCCCAGTAAGCAGTCGCTATTCAAGGCTTTAGCTGGGGCTGCTGCCGTTGTCTGTCTGGGCGCTCTGACATTGGCGTGGCTAACTAGCGATTACACAGGCGAATATTATGCCAATGACCCACAGCTGGGACCAATCCGCCTACAGCTCACACGCAAAGCAACAGGTGTGGCAGGACAGCTAACTGTAGGGACTGACCAGACGCTTGAGACTATCTCAGGTGACGTCAGCGACACCGGCACCATTGACCTTGCCTTCGCTCCACAAGCTGCCGGACAGCAACGTTTTGCTACAGCTGAGTTTCAAGGAATGATCGATCCAAAGCAGGCTGAGCAGTCAGAGACCACAATCTCATTCAATCAGGTTCTTCACCCTTATCTGGGCAACGCGGGGAACGCTACTAATATAGCTGTCACTGTCCCCCGACTGAAGGCATCTGAAAAACTGATTGCCGGTGTGCTCAATTATGGTGGTTTTCCTTTTAAGCTTGTTTTCCGTCGCAACGGTGTACATTCATTATTTCAGCAAATGAAGTCGCTCTGTCCATCCTCATAACTTACCTGCTGGCGACTAATGGTAAGAGTCTGACACAACAACGATAAGTGTGGCTGCCGGAGGACAGAACAACCTGAAATTGGTGCGCGGATCTGCTCCCAGCCCTCTTGAGATATGAAAGATGGTCGCTCCGCAATGGAAGAGTCCGGAGGCCTTCTCACCTGGCAGCTCTGAATCGGTAAAGAGAGCCGGCAGCCCTGGCAAACGGATCTGTCCTCCATGTGTATGCCCGCCGCAACCTAAATGTACCCCAGCAGCGCTAATCTGCTCCAGATTGAGCGGCTGATGGAAAAGAGCAAGGATGAAATCACCCTCTTGTGCCTCTTTGACTAGCTCTTGCAACTTAGCCTCTCCGGCGCTCGGGTAGTCAATGCCTACTATGTACAGATTGTCTTCAGGCAGCCGGACAGCTTTATTGCACAACACTTGGAATCCGGCTCTACTGAGAGCTTCAATCATAGGAGCCACATCACGCCTTGTGACTGGATGGCGATGCTGGCGATAGAACCTACCTATTGTTTTGTTATAAATGTTGTAATTGTAATAGTCATGATTGCCGAAAACAGCATAGGCGCCCAGTCTTGGCTGCCTGGAAAGTATTGAATTAGCATAAGACAAGCCGGTAAAGTTCTCAAAGACATCGCCGGTCAAAAGAACCAGGTCGTACTCTTTATCAGTAATCTGTTTGAGAAAGTCAATCTTGTCAGTCTCAGGATAACAAAGATGCAGGTCTGAGAGATGGAGTATGCGCAACAGTCCGCCAGCTGGAGCAACACAATCCGGTACACTGATGCGCACAGTATCTAGCTGGAAGCGCCTTGGTGCAACTTTGTTGGCATAAACCAGAGCAGCCAAACTGCTCAGACAAGCTGAGCCTGTCGCCAGTTGAGCCAAAAGTTTCGCCAGGGCTAACATCAAAGAAGTTCTTCAAAATGCTGCTGACTCTTTGGACGAGCTGCTATATCAGCAGCAGTAAGTGTGCCAACCAGCCAGCGGAAAGGAGCACCAATTCCCAACAAAGCGACAGAAAAGATAAGGTCATAAAGGAGCGGGTACCAGGAAAGGTTGCGTGCCTCTTCAAAGACCCAGCCCCGCCATTCAGGGAAGCGCGGCATTCCTTCAACCACGAGTGAGACCAGGCAGCTGCCGAGAAGAAAAGACAAGCCGATCAAATGTGCTGCCATCACTCCACAAGCTACAGCCAGTAACTGTCTAAAGCTGGTCCGCCGCTTGGCTGTTGCCCATCCAGAGCACCAGGCAGCACCAACCATCCCTAACAGATAGCCAAAGCCAGGCTGCCCCCAGTACTCCAGCCCACCGCCTGCAGCCCAAGGATAGACCCCCCAAAGTGGTGCCAGAAGTCCGACCGCAAAGAAGGCTGCTGCAGAGATGAGCCCGAGAGTTGAGCCTAAAATATAGCCAAGGAAGACTGCCAGAGGTATATTAGGCACATAAGTGCTGAAGCGAACATTGTGCCGGGGATGTCTCACATCAGGAAGATGCTCCAACACACGAGACTGCCAATGAGCAGGCAGAAGATAAAAGGCAGCTAGCTGTTCATTGTTTATAAAGGCTGTCAGATTCTTCTGAGTGGCTACCGGCAGCTGCAAGGACATAAAAGAGCCGAAGAAAAGAAGCTGGACGCCTACAGCAATAACAACAATCTGTCCAATTACAGACTGGCGTTTCTGCCCATGCTCCTTACCGGCTATAGCAAGATGTGCCACTACAGCTCCACCTGTTGGTTAAGATGCGGGTCCGTGATGTTCACTTCTGTTTGTCCTGTGTGCGGCAGCTCCTGAGTATCAGCAGTGCCGGACAGCCTTTGGTCCAACTCCAGCCAACGCTGTTTAACCAGCTCCTTGAAGATCTCAGAGTGAATATTCTCAGTCCATAAGACTAAAGCATCTTCACCGTTGTCTTGATAGTAGGCACGGCGGTGTCCAAGACTCTTAAAGCCGTATTTAAAATAAAGCTGCTGAGCTGCAATATTTGAAACTCGAACTTCCAGAGTCATCCAGTTTGCCCCCACTTTTTGAGCCTGGTTAATGTCATAGATAAGCAGACGCTCTCCAATGTACTGCCTGCGACAATCAGGCGCAACAGCTAAAGTGGTTATATGTGCCTCGTCGCCTATCAGCCAGAATCCGCTGTAGCCAACCAGCCTTGTCGCCGGACGTTGAGTAGCCACACAATAGTAGCCACAAGGGTTGTTTAGCTCATTTATAAATGACTGGCGTGACCAGTGGTGGCTACCAAAAGCAACCGGTTCGATCACCATCACTTCGTCGAGGTCGCTCAACATAATTGGTCGTAAGCTAATCTCCAACCTTACCTCTTGATCGTCACTGACGGACCGCGAAGATAAAGCGGCTCAATTTTGCTCCAGTGAAACCAGGCAGCCAGCTCAGAGGGCAAGTTCGCGACACAAGCCAAGCGCTCGCAGGCAATCTGAGCTTGTATTACAGCAGTATTGCTTATCTCAGGTAGGGGCAAAAAGCTGTGAGGAGAAGCTTGCTGGGCCGTAAGCTCCTGGAGAGCTTGTTTATCTGCCAGCCACTTCTTGGCAAGCGCGAGCTTGCCTGTCAGTTCGGCAGCAGAAATATAAGCAGGCGCGAAAATAGGACGAGAGCCTTCCGCTGCAGGCGTTTCAGCAGTGTCATCTGCATAAACGGCAGCAAAGTAAAAAGCTTTGCCGCAAGATAGAACTACCCCAGTTGGTCTTTCTGCCAGGTAGGCTATACATTCAAAGAGTGACACACCAAGAAGAGGTAGTCCTAAAGCGCAGCAGAGAGTGCGTGCAGTGACGACACCGGTGCGCACACCGGTGAAACTGCCAGGACCGACCCCGACAGCGACAGCTGTCAACTCTTCCTTGCCCCACTGCTGCTTCACAAGCAGCTGATCAATGGCTGGGATGAGCATGCCAGCTGTCTCCTGGCGATTGACCCCAGGCGGATCAATAGCAATTTCAGCTACGACAAGACTATCTTCAAGCAGACAAAGCTGCAGGCAAGAGCTGCTAGTGTCAAAAGATAACAGACGCACGGTATTTTAAGTGTTAGTAGTGTCTTCGGCACCAACGGCTTGCCTGACCTCGGACAGCTCCGGTTCTACGAAAGACTCGTCCTCGGCACCAGCTTCTAAATCGTCAGGGTGCATCAACTCTTCTAACTCCTCCATATTGATTATTACTGGCTGCGCGCGGAACAGCAGCTGTAGCGACTCATGCTGGATAGAGCGCAGGAGCGCATTGAACATCTCAAAAGCTTCCCTCTTATACTCCTGAAGCGGATCTCGCTGCCCATAACCACGCAGATGAATTCCTTCTCTTAGGATGTCTATATTATGCAGATAGTCAACCCATTTGCTGTCTATGGTGCGAAGCAAAACCTGCCTTTCCAGTTCGCGCATATTCTCCGGTCCGATATGTTTTTCGCGCACTTCATAAGCCAGCTTGACCGCCTCCAGCAACTTTTCGCGCAACTCATCATGAGAGAGACCGTAAAGCTCTTCGAGCTTTACCTCCTCGAGCAGCGGGATATCTGCGCGCAAAGCTGCCATCACTTCAGGCAACCCACCCTCTTCCCAACTCTCTGGCGGATCTTCCGGATTAATATATGTGCCGAGAACAATATCGAGATGCTCTTCAAGCATATCGAGTATGCCACCCTTAAGATCAGCTTTCTCCAAGATGCGCCTGCGTTCGCGGTAAACCACCTCACGCTGTGTGTTGAGCACATCGTCGTATTGGAGCACATGTTTGCGGATATCGAAGTGGTGAGCCTCTACCTTCTTCTGAGCACCTTCAATTGATTTGCTGACCATCCCTGATTCGATAGGCATCTCTTCATCAACTCTTATGATGTCCATCAAGCGAGAGATCTTGTCACCACCAAAGATGCGCATTAAGTTGTCTTCAAGGGAGAGGAAAAAGCGAGTTGTACCCGGATCTCCCTGTCTGGCAGCTCTACCTCGCAGCTGATTGTCTATCCGGCGCGACTCATGTCGTTCTGTTCCAAGGATATGCAAGCCACCCAGAGCTACGACCTCTTCATGTTCTTTATCAGTATCGACTTTAAACTTAGCGGTAAGCTCTTTAAGACGGGCTTCGTATCCGCTGCTGTCTAAATCAAATGATTCCTTCCTGAGCTTCTCTCTGGCCATGTATTCAGGATTGCCGCCGAGAAGAATATCTGTACCGCGCCCAGCCATATTAGTTGCTACAGTGACAGCAGCTTTTCGTCCAGCCTGAGCCACAATCAGCGCCTCTTTCTCGTGGTACTTGGCGTTAAGTACGTTGTGTGGAATTCCTTTACGCACTGCAGCTACAACAGTGGCGGTACGGTGAATGGAAAAACAACGTTCTATGAGCTCATCAGCTTTTGGCAGCTCTTTTTCAATCTGCTTAGCTACTTCCAGGAATTTATCCGGATCTATCAAACCAGGACGTTCAAAAACTTTTTTCAAGGCATCGATACCTGAACCAGCCAGCTTCTGCCGTTTGATCAGATCGGCTGCTTTCACAAGTTTGCGATTTAGATACTCTCCCATCTTTTGAGGCTTGCTCAAAAGTTCGTCAATTAGCTCCGACTTCTCGATACTTGTCGTGCCCACCAGAACCGGGCGTCCGGCTTTATGCATCTCTGCAATCTCTTCGATTACAGAGTAATATTTTTGCAACTCAGTTTTATAGATAATGTCGGCATAGTCGATACGAATATTCCTTTTATTTGTAGGGACTGCCAGAACGTCAAGATTATAGATTTTTTGAAACTCTGGAGCCTCAGTCATGGCAGTACCTGTCATACCGGACAGCTTGGGATAGAGTCGGAAAAGATTTTGATAAGTAATTGAAGCATAAGTCATCGTCTCTTCCTGGATGGGGACACGTTCTTTTGCTTCAATAGCCTGATGCAATCCGTCGCTCCAGCGACGCCCAAGCATCATGCGCCCGGTAAATTCATCAACAATGACGACTTCAGCTTTACCTTCCTCATTGGGGCGGATTACATAGTCAGTATCCAGCTTATAGAGCTCTTTTGCTCTCAAAGCTTGAGACAGATGGTGAGCCAGATTCCAGCGCACATCATAAAGATCGCTACAGCCAAGAATCTTCTCTGCATTGTCTGTACCACGCTCTGTGAGCAGTACGTTGCGACTCTTTTCGTCTACCCAGTAGTCACAATTTTCGTCATCCTTGTCTTTACCTCGCTCCAGCATCGGCGCTATCGTTGCCATATGCTGGTAAATCTCGACAAAAGACTCAGTAGGAAATCCCGAAATGATAAGCGGTGTGCGTGCTTCATCTATAAGGATATTGTCAACTTCGTCGACGATAGAGTAGTAGTACGGACGCTGAACCAGCTGGTCAAGCGAAGTACGCATATTATCGCGCAGATAATCAAAGCCAAACTCATGGTTGGTACCGTAGGCAATATCAGCGCGATAAGCAGCATATTTTTCATCATCTGATTGATGTGAATAGATAAGCCCTACAGAGAGACCGAGAAACCTGTAAATTTGACCCATCCACTCAGCATCGCGCTTGGCAAGATAGTCGTTAACAGTAACTACATGAACGCCGCGCCCTGACAGAGCATTTAAATAAGCCGGCAGTGTTGCTACTAATGTCTTGCCTTCTCCTGTGCGCATTTCAGCAATTTTGTTAAAATGCAGAGCTGCTCCACCTAACAGCTGCACATCAAAATGGCGCATACCAAGCGTCCGCTTGCTAGCTTCCCTGCAGACAGCAAACGCTTCTGGCAAAAGCTTCTGCAGCACCTGTCCAAGCACTTTGTCTTTCTGAGTCCTCAACTGTCCAGGCATTTTGGGTGCGTCAGGCGGGATGAGCTGAATATCAGGCACATCAGCCAGTGTATTGTCTATGAGGATGCGGAATTCGGCAGTCTTAGCTCTCAAGTCGTCATCGCTGGCCCGGACAAACTGCGGCTCCAGTTCATTGGTACGAACCATATACTCATTAAGAGCCTTAAGACGTTTCTCATTTGTATCGCCAAATAGCCCTTTGACCCATTGGCGTCCAATCTCATCCCAGCTATCAGACATTTAAAATCTCCACATAAGCCTATGTTCAGCGCCTTCTCAGTTGGTTGCCTGCCAGAGCTCTGCTCATGCTCAGGACCTAGAGCATACAGAAAGTAGAATCGTAATCTTTCTTGAAGGCTTTGATCATTGGCGCTTTTTCAACCAAGCATCAATTTTAACATGGTCAATGCTGACATCTTCAGGCACCTGTTGCTCATGCGCGCATCCCGTTATCTAGAGCGGAAGCGGTACAAGAGCAACTGCCGGTACCCAAGGATCGCCTGGAAGCACAGATCACTAATTGCTGCTGGCGCTTGATATTATGAAACATGAGCTTCTGGGGTTCAGGATGACGTACAAAGAGATGGCGAGCAGCAGCAAAATAGCTCTTTCAGGCAAGAGTCTGCCTGAACTGACACAGTTTGTCACTGAACTTGGCGAACCTTCCTTTCGAGCACGCCAGCTTTTCAGCTGGATCTACTCCAAGCGAGCAAGCTCATTTGACCAGATGACAGATCTGTCGCAAGAGGTAAGAGAGAAACTTAAACAAACCGCCCAAATAGAGCTTCTGGAAATTGCCCATCTACAGATAAGTCGCGACGGCACGCGCAAATATCTGTTCAAGCTTCCTGACGGCGCCCTGGTTGAATCAGTTCTTATGTCATTTGATGACAGAGATACATTTTCTGCTTGTGTATCCAGCCAGGTCGGCTGTGCTGTCGGCTGCACATTTTGCGCTACCGGTCATATGGGTTTCATCCGCAATCTCACAGCTGCAGAGATTGTTGATCAAGTAATGGGCATTCAGCGTGATTCAGGAGCCAGAGTAGCCAATGTTGTCTATATGGGGCAGGGAGAGCCACTTTTAAACGTGGAAGAGGTTATTAAGTCAATTAGAGCTTTAGGTGAGTCAGTTGGCATCGGCTCACGGCACATCACTGTGTCCACATCCGGCGTAGTCCCAGGAATTAATCGTTTAGCCCAGGAGCATCTCCAGATAACACTTGCTCTCTCATTGCACGCACCAGATCAACAGACACGTGAACAGCTTGTTCCTATTGCTCGCAAGTGGGAGCTGCCAGAGTTGATAAGAGCTCTGCATAATTATTCCCAGGCAACCGGCAGAAGAGTAACTATCGAATATCTACTTTTGTCTGGGCTGACAGACACTGCCGAGAAAGCTCGCGCGCTTGCCGAGCTTGTGCGCGATTTGCACTGCAATATCAACCTGATCCCACTCAATCCGGTGCAGACAATTTCAGGACAGATACCGTTTTCACGACCAACATTAGTGAGACAAAGGCACTTCCAAGAGCTCTCCGGGCGGAGCGGCAAAACTGTCACTATCCGTCTGGAACGTGGCGGAGATATCGATGCAGCTTGCGGGCAATTGCACAGCCTCTTCAGCCAACAGCCACAGTAAGACCAGGCGCTTAATGAGGTTGTGTTGCAGCCTCTTGCAAGCCAAGCATTTTTAAAGCAGACACAACAGAGTCCGCCTCTTTATGGCTCTTGGCAAAGCTCGACATTGCCGAATAGAGCTTCTCATCACCCGGACACAGAGCCATAGCTTGAGACATCAAGTGCACAGCTTCACTGTGGCGACCAGCAGCAGATGCCTGAAGTGACATCTGATACAAAGCCCATTCAACTTTCTTTGCTGAAGTAAATGATTGAAACAGCCAACCAGCTGCCTCAACCAGCCTACCTTCCACCTGGAGAACACAGCCGAGAGTGCGTTGAGCTGAAACTGAAGTGGGTTCAAGCTTGAGAAATTCTCTTACCAAGCTTTCAGCCCGGCTGAAATGTCCTAGTTGAAATTCAGCCTGCCCGAGCAGAAGAAGGACATCATTGGGGGATGTCCAGGGCGTCGTTGATCTTTTGTGACATGCCCTGACCACCCCCATCGTAGCAAGTGCAAACAGCGACCTCTTCTGGTCGCTTTTTGCACTTTTTGGCCTTTTTTTGCTTGCAAGCATCAACTGGTGGGGTTTTCAGGCGAAGCAATGCAGAACATCTGTAAGAAGAGATGCTCTTGCAC
>CAILLX010000191.1 GCA_903835185.1 uncultured bacterium
CATCGGGATTCTCGCTGTTAGCGAGCAGGTCGTGGCCAGTTGCCGTAAGCTTCTGGGGCTGAGTTATTGTGGACGGCAGAATTATTCAAATCACTAGCCGCTTCAGTAAGCTTATGTAGCAAATCTTTAATACTCAGACCAGCTTGCCTACCTTTGCCTACGGCATTTGCACGAGCATCACCAAGCCCCGGCGCTGCTTGCTCACTTGCCTGTCTTGTAGCACTAACAGTATTTGTTAGTCCTAGTCCTTGCTGTGCGGCTTGACCAACCGAATTAGCGAAACCACCAATAGCTGGTATATAGTTTGTTCTAGCATTCTCAGTTACTGAGCCAATCTGTTTCGGAATTTCGCTTGTTAGTGCTCGTGCTGTTGCCGGTAGCTGGCTACCAACATTTGCTACAGCGTTGCTTGCGTTGCGGTAACCTTGAGTGGCTTGACCCATGCCTTTATTAAGTAAACCACCAGCACTACTTACTAAGTTACTCGCCCCGCCAGCTAAATCGAAAGCTCGTTTCGCCATCCATCCCATTTGATACGCTAATTTATTCATTGTCGTCCCTTCCTATATGTGTTTCATTGTTTCTGCTAATTGTTTTTTAGCAGCTTCGTTGACTCGTTCTTGTGGGGACGGTGGCATATTTGCTACCGACCCCGGTGTTGCCGAAGCACTCATAAATTTTTGTGCCAGCGGCTTAACATTGTTCATTACATTCGCTGCTTGTACCCCAAGCTCTAGTGCTAATTTATTCATTGTATCCTTTACTTGTTGTGCATCAACTTAGCCATGCTAGCTTGTGCTTGTTTGATTAAATCGTCAGAGAACTTCTGAGTCTGATATTCGGCACTCCCTTGTTTCTGACCGCCTTGTTGTTGTTGTGCCATCTGACCGATAATCTGCTGCCGGCCTTCACTACCAGCCTGGGTGCGAACCTCTTGCATCTTCGACTTCACCAAGGCGTACATCGACTCGTTAGAGCCTTTCAAATCACTGAGCTGTTTACGGACAGCGGCTTGAGGCATTGTCACAAGTTGCTGTGCCATCTCTTGAGCTTGTGCAACCATGTCCATTGGAGTCTGGGCTGCTGAGGCTTGACCTTGAGATACCCCACCACCCATCTGACCTGGGGCTCCACCTTGAGCGCCCTGCTGGCCGCCATGTTGGAACATATCAGAGAGTGATTGCCGATTCTGCATATCCTCTTGGAACTTCTGCTGCTCTTCAGCAAAGCGACGCTGCTCATCAAATATCTTACGCTGCTCGTTGTTGGCATCAATACCCCAAGGTGCAAATGCTGTACCTTTTGAGATCATGTTCGAAGAAGCGAGCTGCAACCAAATCTGGCGGAGCTCAACATCGTCTGCAAGGGTAGCAGGCTGTAAGCGACAGACCTCTGGTTTGTCCCAACCCATTGCACCGCAAACTGTTCCAGCTGACCAATCCAACCAACCATTAAAATTACTCACCAAGTGCGGCCAGGTTTGTTGGAATAAACGTAAGGCAACAGGCATGGCTTGAATCTGCAAGGAACCACGATAGAGCTCTGCAGGAATACCAATTGAGTTGAGCAACTCGTCTGTGGCTTTATCAAGCAACTCAGGAGTACTCATGTTTTTGGCCTCGCCACCCAGGGATTGATACTCCAACGGAAATGGTGTCGTGTGCCAGGTTGCAGGATCAATACGATGCATTCGAATCATTTGATTGATCTTACTTGTAAATGTGCTGCTATTCATATGCAGCAGCGGATCAGCCTCACGACTGTTCTTACCGGCTGCAGGTGTAATAACACGGAACGGCACAACGTAGTCAAGAGCGAGAGCTTCGTTGTACCGTTTGAGAATCTGAATGTACCAGGCTTGCGCAAAGGATGAAAGCATCCGTGAGATACCCCAACCATGGGATAGGAAGCCTGAGACAACGTCTTCCTTCATGTGGTAGACGATGCCAGGATTAAATTTGAAAACCTCGTTCTTCTGAATTGTCTGAATGACTTCCCAAGGCATGTCCTGAACGAAGTATGGATTACCGCGGCGAACCTCATTCTTGATGTACGGAGGCACATCCCAATAGTATGTATATCGTTGTGACCAAGGATGATACTGCAATTTAATTTCACGTGGAGACCAGCGACGAACTTTAACTCGGTCTTCTTCTTGTGAGCGTCGATCAATATGATAAGCGTCTGTCCAGCG
>CAILLX010000192.1 GCA_903835185.1 uncultured bacterium
CTACAGGCGCCAGCAGCTCTTTTCGGGTCGGTACAATGACAATTTATTTCAAGAGTGCCTGCCCCCGCAAAATGCACCTGAACGACAGTAAAGCAGGACTTCTCATGAGAGCTTGCTGGTTAATCGGTAAGGAAAGCTGTACGCGAGATCTATTTGATCGAGCCGATTATTATTACAATCGCCAGGTGAAGCAAGAACTGAAAGGAGAGCTGTGGGCCATGCCAGCTTGGCTTGGGCGCTTCCTGGTACCGAGCCGTGGAAACAAACCCCTAAAAACAATGCAAAGTTTCCCCTTTGGCACAAACAGTAAGTGAGAACAAGTTGCTGCTATGCTGTCTGCATGCTTCCTTCAAACTGTGCGCCCTGTTAACGCACAGGCTCCAGCGCCGGCTGACCACTGGCACTCAGCACCGGTTCTTCCGATACATGGGCTGGTAAATCTATCTTCTCGTCAGGGGTAAGATAATCATTGAGTCCACCTTCGAGCAACAAACGAATATCGCCGAGAAAACGAGCTGCCGGCGCTCCGTCAATCAGCCGATGATCAAAGTTAAGCGTCATGCTCATAATCGGGCGGATTACTATCTCGCCACCACGTACAACCGGTCTGTTCTCCACTGAGCCTATTCCGAAAGTCGACGTGCATACGCACGGTGCTATCACAGTCTTAATGGCAAACTTGCCTAAAGAAGTTATGCCAAAAGTTGCTCCCAGAAAGCGCAATCGCATAGCAGGAAACATCAAGCCAACCCAGAGGATAATGCGCCTGATGATCCAGGGCATCTTGGCGAAGCGGTGCTCAATTTCAAGTTGAGGAATCTCACTCACATCACGTTCGGCATACTCTCTCAACTCGCGAGCAATCTCAGTAATAGTCTTGTGATGAGGCTCCTTAATTGCACCGAAATAAACAATTGGCTGATTGTCAACATACTTCTCTGCTGTAAAACCTGCCACCACTTCTTCCATAGTGACAGTACGCCCTAACGGCAAGATAGCTGATCGCGAGTCAGGGTGTTTGAGCTGAGCATGGGAAATAGCCTTAATTAACATAGCTGTAATCGTGACTCTGTGTCCCCGCTTGGCCAGCTGCGCTCTCAAGTGCTCCGCCCAGCTCATGTCCATCTCACAAAAGAGATATGTCGGGATGCTACCTTGATTACAGACCTGAATGAGATCTAAAACATTCCAACGGAATCGAGATAGCCATGACATGGAGAATCTCGGCGATAGCTTTTGTTTAGTATCCATGCTGCTGCTTCCTGATTGTGTCGAGTTACAAACTGCCGGCAAGGAACGCCAGATGCCCTATATTGTTGCATCACTACCGCCGGTTGCCAATAGAATATAACACGACCTGAAGGAGAAGGGCTTAAATGAGCCTGGGTAGACTTTACAGCAGCCAGATCTAACTCTTTTGCAAATCACCGGCTCTTTGATTTGTAAGGTAGCGGTACTCCTGAACAGCAGCCGTCCAGCGCTGCAATTCCTCCGGAGCAATCCGAGACTCACTTTCGTGCGTAACTATGATGCCAGTCTTTTCATAAGCATAGATTGACTCCTGACTGGCACCCTGCTTAATGAGCTCTCTGGCAATGACACGCTCAATCTCTTCAAACTGTTCATAACGCATAAGCGACTCTTCTTCATCAGTAGGCTTGCGTTTGTTGTCGCAGACAAACTTGCGCATCGCCTCTTCAAAAGCAGCCCTCTTCTCACCCGTAAGCGGCTCTTCCTGCTTGATCTTGCCTGAGCCGGTAATGAAATAGTCAATACCTCTGGGCTGACAGCAAACTTTGTATTTGCGATGACTGCCGCAAGGACAGTAGTTATTTCCTGGAAATAGTCTTTTCAAAGGCACCACCCTTGCTTGAATCCTAAACTTAAGATTATAAAACAGCTGACAAGAAACAACAAAATGTTTGTATGCACACCCCGGTAGGTATCTCCAGTCTGTCATCTCAGAGGCTATGCCATTCTTGGCAGCGGCAGCCTCCAACCTGTTGCAAACTGCATGCAGGCTCCCTAAAGTAATAGAAACGTTCACAGCAACGTCTAACCGGTTAAGCTGCCTGTTAGGCAGTGAGAAAGGCTTGCCATACTTTTGGACAAACTGAGCAAAACTATTATTGAAGCTCCCTGCCCAAAGTGTGGACAGTTGCATCCTGGCGAACAATGCCAGCTCGATGCCAGATACGCCACAATGACAGAGGGGCACTGCATGAGCTGCGGGCTCAGCCATCTGGGAGTTGATTGCCCTGCTCCCAGCGGCACTACTGCCCTGTGTCCCTCCTGCGGTCTGCCACACGCCATGACAAGCCCCTGCCCCACTACCCGACGAGCAGGCTCAGAGCGCAGCAAGATGGAGAAGCTAGTTGGCACGACTCTGTCAGATCGTTACGAAATAATCTCCTTGCTGGGCGAAGGCGGGATGAGCGTTGTTTATAAGGCAAAGCACACAAAGCTCGACCGGATAGTGGCAGTCAAGCTTTTGCGCGAGCACCTGGGGGCAAGGGATAGCAACCTGGCACGCTTCCAGCAGGAAGCTCGAGCTGCCAGCCACCTTACACATACAAATATCATCACAGTTTTTGAGTTTGATATCACTCCAGACGGTCAGCCTTATCTGGTCATGGACTTTCTCGAAGGGATAAGTCTGGGCGAGCTGATTCAGAAGGAAGGGCACCTGATAGTGCCAAGAGCGTTGCCTATCTTTATCCAGATCTGTAACGCTCTCGGTTTTGCTCACCAGAAAGGGGTGATTCACAGAGACATCAAACCTAACAATGTAATGCTTGTCAAAGAAGGTGATGCCCCCGACCATGTAAAACTGGTTGATTTCGGCATAGCTAAACTCTTACCTGGCGGCGAGCTGGAAGGACAGCGTTTAACTGCAACAGGAGAGGTATTCGGCAGCCCTGTCTATATGAGCCCGGAACAGTGCACAGGGCAGAAGCTCGATAGCCGCTCTGATCTTTACTCAATGGGCTGCGTCATGTATGAATCACTGTGCGGTCAACCACCATTTGTCGGCTCCAACCCGCTCGAAACAATGTACCTGCGCCTGTCAGATCCGCCTGCACCATTTTCTGCCAATCTTGGTATTCCAAAAGCGCTAGAACAGATTGTACTTATAGCTCTGGCAAAAGAGCCGGAACAGCGTTATCAAACGATGGAGGAGCTGAAGAGCGAACTAGAAAAGGTCACAGACGGACGCCGGACCTCAGGCATATTTGCAGATCTAAAGAGATCAGTCAGACTTACACAAGTACGCAAAGTCAAACACTGGTCAGCCTCCCAAGCAGGTATCATTGCTGCGGTGGCACTGCTCGCACTGACAGCATTTTTCTCTTTCCGCCTCCTGAGCGTTTTACCAGATTCCTTTTCCAGTGCTGATACCGCGAAAAGATGGACAACACATTACAATGCCGGTCAAGTTGCTTTAGACAGAGGCGAGCTAAATAAAGCCGAGTCAGAGATGACTGCTGCAGTCAAAGAAGCCGAGTATTTTGGCGAACAAGACAGAAAGCTGCTTGTTAGCCTTGAAAAGCTGGCAAAGATTTATCAGGCGGAAGGCAAGAGTGACTCAGCAGAAAGCAGTTTAGCTCGCCTGGCATCCATCAAGGAAAAACAGGCACTTGAAGAAACTCCAGAGTCAGAAAAGAACGCAGTAGAGCTGGCAGATCTGACTTTGAGTTTATGTCCGCAAGTAATCGACAAGACAAACTGGGCTCAGTATGAAAAGCTGACCGAAAAGCTAAACCATCTGGCCATACTTCTCATCAATCAACAAGAGTATGACAAAGCAGGAGAGTTGCTGCGCAAATCTCTTGAGATAGAAAAAACCACATTAGGAGAGAAACACCCTAATGTGGCGCGTACTATGAGGAATCTGGCCGCACTTTATGAAACTAAGGAAGGCCGATTTGACGAGGCGCTGCCACTTTATGAACAGGCAGTGGACATCAAGGCAAAAGCTCTGGGCAAGGACAACCCGGCAGTAGCTGACGGTCTGACTGATCTGGCCTCCCTTTATCGTGAACAGGGCAAATACTCAAAAGCAGAAGAGCTGTACAAAGAAGCACTCTCGATCTATGAGCGTGCCTATGGTAAAGAACATCCACATATTGCCCAGATCCTGGCAGGTTTAGCCAATCTTTATCGCATTCAAGGCAGGTATAGGGCGTGCGAACCGTTGTACAAACAAGCGCTTGAGATCTACATCAAGACACAGGGCAAAGAACACTCAACTGTAGCTATGTCATATAACAACCTGGCAGGACTGTATTTTAATGAAGGCAAGTATGGATTGTCAGAACAGATGTATAACGAAGCGCTCACTTTGTTTGAAAAGATAGAGGGTAAAGAGAATCCTAACGTAGCAATGGTGGTCAACAACCTGGCAGTAGTACTGTACAAAGAGGGCAAATATAGCTACGCCGAGCCGATGTTCAAACAGGCGCTGGCCATACGCGAGCGCACACTCGCACCAGATCATCCGCAGATTGCTCAGAGTCTCAACAGCTTAGCTGAAGTGTACCGGGCGGAAGGACGCTATGAAGACGCCGAACCTCTTTATAAGCGAGCCTTAGCAATTAGCACTAAAGCTTACGGCAGCGACAATCCTGAAGTGGCCTTAGTGCTCAATAGTCTAGGACAGTTATATCAAGCTGAAAGGAAGTTTGAGCATGCTCATGAGTTTTACGAGCGAGCACTGAAGATAAGACAAGATGCCTTTGGTCCAGAACATCCAGCAGTAGCCTCAAGCTTAAACGAGCTGGCAAAGCTCTATGCGCAGGAGGGTAATTATGAACTCTCAAACAAGCTCTTCGCCAAAGCGCTGGAAATGAGAGAGCGGCTGCTCGGTGACAATCATCCTGATGTCGCCAGGACCTTAGATGATTACTCAGAGCTTATGCTCCAGACAGGCAGAATTTCTGAAGCTTTCCAATTAAGATGGCGCTCTTTGGGCATCAGTGTGCGCTCAGTGTGTCCGTTCATTCAGCACTCCAAGAAAGCTTCACACGAAGCAGGTTAGCAGCTGCTGGTGGGAGAGCTTCACCCAGGCACCAGGCACAAGGTCGAGACAAACCAATTTATCTGCTGCCTGTAGGACACTCGATACCTGACTGGACAGGCAGGCGTGCTGTGCCGCATGAGAGCCGGCAGGAAACTGGCTTGTTGCCAGCCCCAGAGAGTCGCGCCCAATTAAGGTTAGCCTGCCGATGGCAATACGCACCAATCGCAGAGTCGGACACCCAACTGCAGCAGTCATACGGCGCACCTGATGGTTGCGCCCTTCAGTCAGAACCAGTTCCAGCCAGGAAGTCGGAATATTTTTGCGCTGGCGAATCGGCACCGGACGTGATGGCAACGTCGGTTCACAATTCAGCAGGCGCACACAAGCCGGGCGCGTCTTTCTTCCCTGGACAGTAACACCAGTAGACAGCAGGGTAAGCTGCTGGGCAGATGGCAAACTTTCTACCTGCACCCAGTAAGTACGCGCATGCCCGTAGACAGGATCAAGCAAAAGTTGATTGAGGCGACTGTCATCTGTAAGCAGCAACAGCCCTTCACTGTCATAGTCAAGACGCCCGAGCGGGTAGACATGCGGCGGGAAGGCAAACTCGCTTAGTGTCTTCTTCTCGCTGCCCTCCGGCTGAGTAAACTGGCTAAGGACACCATAAGGCTTATAAAAAGCCAGATACATACACTCCGCATTGAGCCGGATCAGATTCTTCAGCAGGTGAACATCTTTTGTCATAACTAGTAGTGAGATTCTAAATTAACGAGACAGCGCTGGTCCAATGCTTCGTAGGGGCGCGTTGCACGCGCCCGTGGGCGGATGCAATCCGCCCCTACGGTAATTGTTGCAGAACTTTGGAATCTCACTACTAGCTAACCCAACCAACGAAAATGCTGCGCCAGTTCACACTAGCCAGTCTGACTGCACAAGCTAACTGGGTTTGCCCCAGAGAAAGCCCTGTCCGTACTCCACACCGACCTCAAGCATCAGTTCCAGATCATCACGGCTCTCAACTCCTTCAGCAACCAGCTCGGCACCCAAAGCCCGTGCCACCTTAATCAACCTGAGCAGATGTCTCTCTTTTGGAGAATTGCCTGCCACACCACTTACATAACGGCGATCAATTTTCAAAATATCTGGTTCAAGAACAATCAGGCTCTCCAATGTGCTAGCACCAAAGCCGACATCATCTATGGCAAGCTTGAGTCCAGCTTTTCTCAACTTCCAGAGATTGCCGCACAGGTAGTCCATATCACTAATGATTTGATCTTCAACAATTTCAATACAAAAGTTCCACTTTTTTACATCAGGTGGGAAAAGCTGCAAAACAGTTTCGACCGGTGTCTCAATAATGGTTGAAGGGAAGAAGTTGACATGGAACCAGAGGTCAGGACTCATCGACCGGGCAGTTGCAATACAGCGGGCAACACAATGAAGATCTACCTGGCACAATATTTCATGAGCAACACTAGCCGAAAAGAAAGCTTCCGGAGCTTCCAGCGGTCCGTCTGGTCCCCGACTGAGCATCTCATGCCCGACAATAGATTCGTCTGAGAGCCTATAAATTGGCAAGCTAACTGCACGAAACCCACGTCCGTTCAGGAGAATGTCAATTACCTCACTGTCTGTCAAGTGCAGTTGGCAAACCTCCAGTTATTCTGCTTTCAACAATAATACTAGTTTGACCTCACTGACAACTGTTAGCTGTGCCGGATCATCTAGAAAGCAGGTTAAAACGCTTCTCCTTCGGGAGTTTAGTTAGAGCTACAGATATTTATAAATTCCGCAACATCTGGTCAATTAATAGCAAGCAAACAGCTCCCGGTGTCTCTGGCAGCAGGTATTCAAGTCGCTCCAACCCGTCCTGTGAAGGCTTGCCAGTTCCTAAATAATGCTGTCTTATGAGCCGAATTCCTGCTTCCGCTCCGCATGAGACAGCTGGACAGGATAAAGTGCCAATGACCGGCTTCATGCAAGTCGTCCGCTATAACTTGACAGTTGATCAATTAAGACCGTACCATGTCACAACTTAGCAATCAGCAGCATTGGATAATGGAGAGAGCAAATGACAAGTCATCGCTTGGTGTCACTTGTAGCAGTTTCGCTAGCACTGGGTTTGGCAACTACTCAACTTACCTGCTCGGCAATTTCGCCAGCCGGCGACCAGCAGCAGGCTGCAAATCAAACCCCAACGACATGCCTGAATAACCTGAGAAAGAGCGCCATGCGGATAAGGACTGCCGCCCTGGATATCCTCAATGATGTTGAACAACGCCCGATGGAGACTTCCGGTAGCGATCCTCTGTTTATAGTACCGCCCACATACGATCAAAAAGATTCAGCAATTTACTTGCAAGATATGAAGGCGCTCGGTGCTTTAGAGAAGCCCCACAAACGATGGCTCGATGCCGATATGGCACGCCTGACAAGCCTGCTCAAACTGTTCAACAGTGAAATGGACAACATTGCAGAGTCGAGTAGCACCTCAGCACAGGTTGGCGCAATGAAGCTCCTGGGCAAGGATGTTGATGCACACTATACAGAGTTGCAAGCATTGACAGCTGGTCCTAATTACGACAATCTTGCCATCGGTGCAGCAGCCATGCGCATTTATGATGATATGGCCAAACTTGAAAAGCCCTGGAAAGAAACTGTCAAGGCTGTCCGCGCAGCATCCAAGTAAGACACGAGTGGGCAGCATTAAGACTTAAAGACACAGACTGCGCATCAGCAGCAGTGCAGGATATTGGCTGTCAATAGCCCCCTTGAATGCCGACTCCAGGAGTTGGTCCAAAACCAGGGAAGTTAAGTTTGAGCTGGTAAGGAGCCTCAGCGTTCTGCAGCTTCTCCTCCAGCACTACCACTGCCTTTTTCAGTTGAATATCTTTGAGATCGCCTGGTCTGCGAGCCACTGCGGGACCACCAGGATCGAGCCACCACGGACCTCTTCCTGCCTTATAATCCTCTGTTGTTAAATTCACTTCCCAATCAGGAGCGATGCCTTTCTTATTAATGTCACAACCGCTAGGGGTGAGATAGCGTGCCACAGTAATGTGCACGCTAGAGCCATCATCAAGCTTGTTGATTGCCTGCACCAGCGCCTTGCCAAAACTCTTCTGACCGACCAGCTCTGCACGTTTGTCATCTTGCAAGGCACCGCTGGTAATCTCAGAAGCAGAGGCGCTACCGTGATTAATCAACACCACCAGCGGCTGGCGGCAGAAAGGCTTAGCGGTTGAAACTGTCGAGACTTTGTGCCCATCACGATCCACTGTATAGACGATAAAACTCCCCGAAAGAAAGATGTTGCAGATGTCAATTGCGTTTGTAACCAGCCCGCCGGGATTATCACGGAGATCAAGAATAATGCCGCGCGCCGGCAGAAGCTGGCTTAAAGCCTCCTTCATCTCTTCTGCAGCTGCTGATGAGATGAATGTGGTCAGGCGCACATAACCGATGTCAGCATTAATCATCTCTGCTTTCTGCACCGATCTAATCGGTATTTCGCCACGCAAAATCTTGAATGTTATTCTCTGCTTGTTGCGCTCAACTGTTACTGATACCGGTGTGCCGATCGCTCCGCGAATCATTTTAGAGACAGCTTCAATAGCCAGCCCATGAACATCTTTACTGTCAACTGCAACTATCTCATCGAGCGACCTGAGACCGGCCTGTGCAGCCGGTGTATCCGGAATAGGCGCAACAACGATCACTTTCAGATTCTTGTCATAACCCATCTGTATGCCAATCCCATACAACCTGGCTGAGATCTGTTCAGTTTCTTGCTTGAATGCTTCAGGAGTGAGAAAGCGGGTGTAACGATCGCCCAGACTTGCCAGCATGGTATTGATTGCACGGTAAGCATCCTCGGCAGTGGCAAGCTTACCGTCATACCGATGCTGCCAGCGCCCCCAGTCCTGATGGTTACAGGTTGGATCGTAGAAAGTATTGGAAATAAGCTGCCACACACGCAGATAAATCTTAATAGGCTCGGCTTCACCGGCTGATTGCACCGGTTCAGCTACAGCTGGCACGACTGTCCAGGCGACCCAGGCAGTGACAATAAAAAGGATACTCAACCATTTGCGCACAAACATATTAAGTCATAATAACAGCTACTCTGCTGTTGCAAGAAGTCTCAACCAGATTTCAGCACGCTGACATCACATTAATTGGAGCAGCCCAGGCGCTAGAATCCAGATCCGCCTGAAGCTCCAGGAGAGGCACCAGGGGATTGTATAGCTGGCCCAACGACAGCTGGTGGAGGCTGCTTTGCATCCGGCATGAAATAGTCGGCACCGCTTCCTTCTGACGCATTGCCAATCTCGGCGTAGATTTCATCAACTGAACTGCGCAACTGTTGCCATGCTTGTGCCGTAGGCTCATCCGGACCAATAGCATCCATGAGATCCTCCATTTTACCGGCAGTATATTTCAACTGCTTAGACTCTTCTTGAATGATGGAGAGAGAGCGCCCGCTGCCTACTTCTTGAACAAACTGTCCCGACTGATCCTCAAACAGCTTAAGCATCTGCACAAGTGAGAGATCCTGGTTCTGAGAAGGCGGCACCCGGGTTGGCATGTTCAAGAACTGTCCAAGAGATTTTTTATAAGGCGGGATAGCAGAAAGCAGCTGTTGGGCCAGCTCGGGTATGGTCGGCTTTGCCTGGGCATCGTCTCTGGCGTTGCCTTGAGAGTGTGCCTCCATTACAGCAAAATCTTGACGTACTTGCGGCAGGTCACTTTGCAGCCTGCTCCAATCCTGGGCTGTCTCAGCATTCCCACCTAGTACCGGTACAAAAGTCTCAACACTGGCCGAGCTTTCATTAACTTTATTCATGTCAGATCTCAAAGTCTGTATCGACTCACCATTGTCAAGATCCGTTTTGAACCCTTGCAGGCGGTCGTGCAACTCTTGAAGATTCCTGGCAAACTTGGCGTCATCCCCTGCTGGTGCTGGAAACCAACGTCCTGCTCCTTGCAAGAACTGCACCGAGCTGTTGCGCAGGTCGACAACGTCACTGATACTCTGCTGCAAGTGGCTAGGCAAAACCGATTGTCCAAAAGCTGCATTGGCAGAGATGAGTACCCCACCAGCCAGCCCCAAGACCCACCTGTTTTTTCCTTTGCCAAGGGTCACTACTTTGTTCATGAATTGTATTAAGCATCTCCAATGCGAATGGAAACAAAATTATATATGTGCAATATATAAGCACATGTATTAGTATGCCTTGACTAGTTAAATATCAGCAACAGCCAGGCAAAAAAGATGCTCAAATCGTGGCAGAGCGTTGTCAGGCAGAGATAATAACAGAGTACCTTAAGCGCCGCCGTGCGATGCAACTGGCAGCCCTTCGCAGAGGAATAAGAACACTATGACGCGATCACTAGCAGTAATTGTATGTGCCTTGAGCTTGTCAGCTCTCAGCTTTGCTCCGGCATATTCTGAGGAATCAGCGTCCTCCAAGGCCGACCCGACCGCTACCACCAAGGTTGAGCCACAGCAGGCGAAACCAGTAGATGCAAATGCTGCCACCAAGAGCGAAGCACAGAAGTCAGAACCTGCCGACACAGCGGCTGCTCCCAGAGACAAGAAGTCAAAATCAGATGCAGCTGCCCCAACCGGGCGGATAAGCAGCTTTTGCTCCAAACTCCCGAAGAACGTGCCGGCCTTTCTTGCCGGTTGGGTTGTTGGCACACCTATCGCCATAGCACGCATGTCGAAGCGTGAAATCATAGCTGCTACCAGAGACCTGGTAGGCGATACTAGCAACCCTATCTTGCTGGGAGCCGGTGGCGTACTGGGAGTTCCAGCCGGGCTGATGAGCGGCGGAATGTATGGAGCTTATGCAGGAGTTGCTGACAGCTGGGTCAATGCTAACGACAACCCATACAGCAAAGACTCATTCAGCTTAGGAGAGATGAAATAGATTACTCTTTTTCGGCCAGTGAAAAGACAGCAACACTGCGGGCCCTCAAAGCAAACTCATAACCAAAATCGAGACAGACACCACCTAAAGTATCTGTTGTTTCTATCAACAGCTTCCAGTATTTACTGGCATCTTCGCGTCTGTCATAGTCAGGGCGAGCCAACGGATGTCGTGGTGGCAGAACAAAAATGATATCTTTATCTGAAGAGTTCCACAAGGTCAAAGTTGTCGGGCCAGTAACAGGATCTCCATTGTCATCAAGCTCATTGATGCAATCACCATCAATCAAGATACCCAATGTTCGCAACTCCGGATCTGACCAGCTTTTCTGATCCAGTTCACCACCACGAGGGCTAAGCCAGATCACATCCTTGCTTCCCGACAGCGGATCAATTACTTTGCCATCCAGGAACTTCCGCCTCTGCAGAGTAGCCTGCTCTTTTCTAATAGCGCAGAGACGCTGGACAAAAGCAAAAAACTGCTTCTCATCTTCGCTAAGATCCCACTTGTACCAGCTTGTGTTGTTGTCCTGGCAGTAAGCGTTATTGTTGCCTCGCTGGCTCCGCCCCATTTCATCCCCGCCACTTATCATAGGCACACCAATCGACAGGATAAGGGAAGCAATCAGATTCCTTCTCTGCTGCAGTCTTTGCGCATTTATCTTAGAATCGTCAGTTAGTCCTTCCACACCAAAATTCATGCTGTGATTGTAATTTTCACCATCTCTATTGTTTTCGAGATTGGCTTCATTGTGCTTCTTTTCATAACTGACAAGATCAGCAAGAGTAAAGCCATCGTGGCAGGTGACAAAGTTTATTGAAGCGTGCGGGCTGCGCCCCGAGTGCTCATAAAGATCACTGCTGCCAGTACAGCGTGTCGCCATACCGCCGGCAACACCGGAATCTCCTCGCCAGAAGCGTCTGACTGTATCTCGGAAAGCACCATTCCATTCAGTCCACAACACCGGAAAGTTGCCGACCTGATAACCGCCTTCACCTAAATCCCATGGCTCTGCTATCAACTTGACCTGAGAGATGATTGGATCCTGCTGGATAACATCGAAGAAAGAGGAGAGCTTGTCCACATCATACAATTCACGCGCAAGGGCCGAGGCCAGGTCAAATCTGAAGCCATCTACATGCATCTCCTCCACCCAGTAGCGCAAACTATCCATAAGAAGCTGCAACACCCGCGGATGCATCATGTTAAGAGTGTTTCCACAGCCGGTGTAATCAATATAAAAGCGCGGTTGTTTTGGATCTGTACGATAGTAGGCAATATTGTCTATGCCGCGAAAAGAGAGTGTCGGTCCCAATTGATGTCCTTCGGCTGTGTGGTTGTATACAACATCAAGAATTACTTCAATGCCTGCTGCATGCAAGGCACGAACCATCATTTTGAACTCCTGCACATGATCAGTCGGACCCCTGAACTGGGAGTAACGAATATCAGGAGCAAAATATCCAATCGGGTTGTAGCCCCAGTAGTTGACCAGACCGTTGTCAGCCAGACGCCTGTCGTCGACTCTGTAATGCAGCGGCATGAGCTCAATAGCTGTAACTCCCAGCGATTTCAGATGTCTTATTACCGGCTCTGATGCCAGCCCGGCATAAGTCCCTCTCATTTCAGGAGGCACCTCCCTGTTGAGCACAGTCATCCCTTTAACATGGGCCTCATAAATGATTGTCTTATGCCAGGGAGTGTTAGGCCGACTGTCGCCACCCCAGGTAAAAGCAGGATCAATCACTGCAGCTAATGGTGCATACTCTGCCGAATCCCGATTGTCCATTGACAGATCACCTTTGGGCGATCCGACAGTAAATCCGAACAAAGAGTCGTTCCATGTAATTGTGCGCACAATTGCCTTGGCATACGGATCAAGCAAAACCTTGTTGGGATTAAATCTCAGCCCACGCTCCGGCTCATACGGGCCATAAACACGATAACCATATATCTGCCCCGGGCGTACATCACGCAGATAGCCGTGCCAGACAAAGTTAGTATATTCAGGCAAAGTAATCCGGCAGGATTCTCTACTAGATGTAGCTGATTCAAACAGGCAGAGCTGAACTTTAGTTGCATGCTCTGAGAAGATGGCAAAATTAACCCCAAGACCATCCCACGTTGCCCCCAGTGGGTACGACTGACCAGGTAAAACTCGCATACAGGGACTCCTACTGGGAACTAAAGAACAACGTGTTTCAGCTCATCAATTATCTCATTTACTTAAATGTCTTCCTGATATACTTCCCAAATTAAGGGAGCCGCCTCAGAGCCGACGGCGCTCAAACATAACTTTTTCCGGTGAGGATTCCTGATGAATACTGACACAGCGGTTGTCCGGGTTGTCCCAACCACACCATTTAACGATCAAAGACCAGGGACATCTGGATTAAGAAAAGCAGTAAGCCGGTTTCAGCAGAAGAACTATCTTGAAAACTTCATTCAGTCAATCTTCGACAGCCAGTCAAGCAGATTGCCGCATACACTTGTCCTTGGTGGAGACGGTCGCTATTACAACCGTGAAGCTATTCAGATAATTCTGCGCATGGCGGCAGCAAACGGATTTCGCCACGTTAAAGTAGGCAGAGGCGGCATTCTCTCAACGCCTGCCACATCATGCGTAATAAGGAAATACAAAGCCGACTGCGGGATCATCCTGTCAGCCAGCCACAACCCTGGCGGACCTCAAGGTGACTTCGGAGTTAAATTCAATATTGACAATGGCGGTCCAGCGCCAGAGAAGGTCACTGAAGCAATTTTTGAGCGCAGTTGCACTATTGAGTCGTACAAGATTGTTGAAGCCGCGCCAATTGATCTCGACTGCCTCGGGCAGTCGCAGCTTGGCAACATGGTGGTAGAAATAATTGACTCTGTCGCCGATCATGCCAGTCTGCTCGAGTCACTTTTTGACTTTGATCAAATTAATACACTGCTCAGCTCAGGAGGCTTCCGCATCTGCTTTGACGCGCTTGCTGCTGTCACCGGTCCTTATGCTCACGCCATACTGGAAAAGCGTCTTGGAGCTCCTGCAGGCTCTGTACGCCAGGGCACACCTCTGGAAGATTTCGGCGGCGGGCACCCAGATCCAAATCTGGTCTATGCACACGAACTAGTCAAAATAATGTATGGCGACAACGGACCTGATTTTGGTGCTGCCTCTGACGGTGATGGCGACAGAAACATGATTCTCGGGCACGGTTTCTTTGTAACACCAAGTGATTCGCTAGCTGTCATGACAGCCAACCATCGTTTAATACCAGCTTATCGCCAGGGCATTGCCGGTGTAGCACGATCTATGCCAACCAGCCTGGCTGCAGATATGGTCGCAAGGAAGCTTGGACTGGACTGTTATGAGACTCCCACTGGTTGGAAGTTCTTTGGCAACTTAATGGATGCCGGCATGGCTACTTTATGTGGTGAAGAGAGCTTCGGCACCGGTGCTAATCATATTCGCGAGAAAGATGGTCTCTGGTCAGTGCTCTTCTGGCTCAACATACTTGCTGCTCGCAAGCAGCCGGTAGAAAAGATTGTTCGCGAACACTGGCACAGCTATGGACGCAACTACTACTCACGCCACGACTATGAAGATGTTGAAGCAGAAAGAGCTCATGCAGTCATAGCCTCAGTAAAATCACGTCTACCTGATCTACCTGGCATGAAGTTTGGCAAGAATGAGGTTGCTTCAGCTGACGATTTCAGCTATACAGATCCTGTCGATGGCAGCACAGCCGGCAACCAGGGCATACGTATCTGTTTTACAGACGCAGCGCGCATAGTGCTGAGACTCTCCGGCACAGGCACACATGGGGCGACGATCAGGATCTATTTAGAGCATTTTGAGCAGGACAGCTCCAAGCAAGATAGAGACACTCAGGATGCACTTGCACATCTTATTGATATTGCCCACAACCTGACAAACATTGTGCCATTAACAGGCAGAACAAAGCCTACTGTAATCACTTAAATGGTGTCCAAAGTCACAACCTCAACTCATAGCTGGAGTCATTATCTCTGTTTCCCTTTCGAAGGAGACCGCACTGTGAAAAACGCCACCACCCAAGAAGTTCGTATTGAAGATGACCGCACAGGCATGTCGATCGAGACTTTAAAGCGGGCTATCACGGACAACCTAAGATATGTGCAAGGCAAATTTCCAGAGATTGCCACCAAGCATGACTGGTATATGGCGCTTGCTTACACAGTCAGAGACAGACTGCTTCACCGCTGGATCACCACAGTGCAAACATGCTTGCGCAAAGACGTCAGACTGGTCTGCTACATGTCAGCTGAGTATCTGCCTGGACCTCATCTGTCAAAGAACGTCTTGAACATGAATTTAACCGAACCGCTCAGCCAGGCGCTCGAAGACCTTGGACTCAGCCTTAATGAGCTCATAGATGAGGAAGGAGAGCCGGGACTGGGCAACGGTGGACTCGGACGTCTTGCTGCTTGTTATATGGATTCACTGGCTACACTGGAAATTCCAGCCATAGGCTACGGAATCCGTTATGAGTTCGGTATTTTTGATCAAGAGATTAAAGATGGCTGGCAGGTGGAATCTACAGACACGTGGCTTCACTACGGCAATCCCTGGGAGATCCGCCGCCCTGAAGGCACTGTAGCTGTTAAGTTTGGCGGCTATACAAGATCTTACTTAGATTCATCCGGACGCTTCCGGGTTGAATGGATGCCGGGGCGCGTTGTAAACGGCATCCCTTACGATACTCTCATTGCAGGATATAAAACACCCAATGCAAATACGCTAAGACTGTGGAAAGCCGAAGCCTGCAAATCGTTTGATTTCCAGGCTTTCAATTTAGGTGACTATTCGGGATCTGTACACGAGAAGATGATCTCTGAAAACATCTCAAAGGTTCTCTATCCCAATGATCAACCCAGGCAAGGCAAAGAGCTGAGGCTGGAACAACAACACTTTTTTGCCAGCTGTTCGCTGCAAGACATCATACGTATTCATCTGGCTGAAGGTGATTCTTTAGACAACTTGCACGAGAAAATAGCAATTCAACTTAACGACACTCATCCGGCCATCTCAATAGCTGAACTGATGCGTCTTCTCGTTGACGAGAACGGCATGGAGTGGGATCAAGCATGGAAGATGACCTGTGCCATCTTTTCTTACACCAACCACACCCTTCTTCCAGAAGCGCTTGAACGCTGGCCAATCGAGCTGTTCGGCGAGTTGCTGCCCAGGCACCTGGAGATTATTGACGAGATCAACCAGCGTTTTCTCGATCACGTAAGAGAAGTTTATCCTGGTGACGATGAGAAAGTGCGGCGCCTGTCACTTTTTGATGAAAGTGGCGAAAGATATGTGCGGATGGCACATCTTGCTTGCGTTGGCAGCCACGCGATAAACGGTGTTGCTGTCTTACATACAGAGCTCTTAAAATCTGATGTTCTCAGAGATTTCTACGAGCTGTGGCCTGATAAGTTCTTCAATGTGACAAATGGTGTCACTCCGCGCCGCTTCATGTTGCTTGCCAATCCACAACTGAGTGAACTTATAACGAGCAGGCTTGGAGACGACTGGGTACGTAATCTCCATCAGCTAAAACAGCTGGAGCCGCTGGCCGACGATGAGCATTTCCGGCAGCGCTGGCGTGAGATAAAGCAATCTGTAAAGCATGATCTATCAGCTCATATAGCGGACAAGACCGGTATTGTGGTTGATCCCAATTCTCTTTTTGATGTTCAGGTAAAGCGCATACATGAATACAAGCGACAACCACTCAATGTACTGAATATAATCACTCTTTATAACCGGATTAAACAAAACCCGGCAGCAGATATAACACCGCGCACATTCATCTTCGGAGGCAAGGCTGCACCTGGTTATTTCATGGCCAAGCTCATCATCAAGTTGATCAACTCAGTAGCGGCTGTTGTGAACAACGACACAGACGTAGCTGGACGGCTGAAAGTAGTCTTTCTGCCAGACTTCTCTGTCAAACTAGGACAACGTGTCTATCCAGCAGCAGACCTGTCAGAACAGATATCGCTTGCCGGCAAAGAGGCTTCTGGTACAGGTAATATGAAGTTCTCATTAAACGGTGCGCTGACAATAGGTACACTTGATGGTGCCAATATAGAGATTAGAGAAGAAGTTGGTGAAGACAATTTCTTCCTTTTCGGGCTCACCACACAGCAGGTAACTGAAAGCAAAGCAAAAGGTTACCGCCCCTATCAGTTTTACAAAAAAGATCCTGAGCTTAAGACAGCAATAGATCAGATAGCTTCCGGTTATTTCTCCAAAGGAGACACCGGACTCTTTAAGCCGTTAGTAGATTCATTGCTGCACAACGACGAGTTTATGCTATTAGCTGACTATCAATCTTATATAGAATGTCAGGAAAGGGTGAGCCGCATCTATCGCGATGAAGAGAGCTGGACCAGGATGTCAATCTTGAATGTTGCCAGAATGGGTAAATTCTCTTCCGACCGCTCTATACGAGAGTATGCAGAGAAGATCTGGAAGACAGAACCGCTGCAAGTTATTATCGAAGTCTGGTAAGCAGCCAAACAATGCGGAGGCATCCATGTCGACAGATAAGAACAGCTCAAACTACCGCCTCTGGAAATCCCGGGTAGCAGCAGCACGCATGGCATATCGCGATGGGAAATTGGCTGATGCAGAAAGGCTTGCCAGGCGGGCTCTGCTCGACACCGAACAGATGGACGATTCTCAATTCCAGCTCGCTGTAACTCTTAATTATGTTGCTCTTCCCTGCCTGGCTTCTGGACGACTTTCTGAAGCAGAGAGCCTCCTGACCAGAGCAGAGCGTATAGCACGCTCTGATTCTGCTGCCGAGTATAAACAGCTGCTCGGCTCCACTTTGCGCCACCTGTCGCAGTTGAGGATACAACAAGACAAATCTCCTGAAGCTGAGACGCTCTTGATCGATGCTGTCGAAGCTCTACAGAAAGCCTTGCCTGACAGTGCCATTGAACTGGCCAACTGCTTATGCGATATGGCAAGCATGTACCTGTTAAGAGGAGAGGCTGCTCAAGCTGAGCCTTTAGTAGTCGAAGCGTTGAAAATCTTCAACTCAGACACCCTCGGAGCAGGCGATGATCTTAATCGAGCTGGGTTTATCTATGAAGCATGCATGAATTGCGACGATGAGCAGCAGCTAGAAGAGCTGTTTGAGACATTTGCCACTAAGACTCAATATAATGTCGGCCCAAGAAATCCCAACCTGGTGCGAGCGCTCAGACTTTATGCCGAACACCTGAAAAAAATCGGCAACAAAGAGCGACTTGCTCAAGTATGCGAGCAGTTTAGCGCCCTGCAGAGCAGCAAATAACCAAAGAATAATCTAGCAAGAGCAGAAAAATGTACTAAGAATCAAGCAGTCAGACATCAACGGCTGTAAAGTGGACAAAAGGTAGTACTAGCCGACCTGCTAGGATGGCATTGCACATCCGACAGAAGGAGGAATCTGATTGTGGCCAAGCCAGGCAACGTTGGCAATAAAGTTAAAGGACAGATCGTGATGAAACGGCAGCGCGGTCCTAAACCTGAACTGCCAATTAACACAGCTGCAAGCAATCCAATAGGCGATCTGCAAGCACGCGCCCTTTTTGGTGGGCTTCTTTGTGCTTCGACTCTCCTGTTCGGGACAGGCGTCTTTTGGGCCAGCGGACAGCTGATAGAAGCATGCAAGCACACCCCAGTTGACTGGGTTTCAGCTGTTCTTATGGCGGTAAGCCTGGTGGCTATGGTCCTGGTCGCTCGTTCGCTTGTGTGGATGAGTTATTTTGGCGCCATCATGTTTGCTACAAAAAAACAGGCATGGCGGGCTCAAGAAGTACTCTGCCGCTCAGCTATCATGCTGGCCAAGGTCATACCAGGGGCTGCATCGACAGCTTCGCTAGTACTGGCTCAAAACTTAATTGGACAAAATAAGTCACAGGAAGCTATCACTGTGGCTGAGGAACAGTGGCTACGCTCCACCGGTCCCAAAGGTACGGTGAAGCCTGACCAGAATGTTGCTTTGCTGTGCGCTTCAGCAGGACTGGCACACCAGCTTGCCGGCGACGTGCGGGCTTCTATCACCTGGAACGAGCGTGCTATAGAGGCGTTCAGAAGTGTGCTCGATTCTGTGGCAAAACCAAAAGGGCTGATGGCCAAGCTGGCAGCCTCACAAGGTTCGCACTGGATTGGTCCTGTACGCTTGCATTTAGCTGTTGTGCATCTCCACAATGCCAATGCTCATTTTGGCACAATGAACTACCGTGCTGCCAAGGAGAATTTTAAGCGTGCTATTGACAATGCCAATCAGGCACCTGATTCTGCCGATAAGAAAGAAGTGCTCAAAGTAGCTAAAGAGCAGCTTGCCCGTCTCAAGAACGCCTAGTCACTCATACGAATGCCAGCTTCACCACACTCAGCATTGCCAGCTAAGTTAACCCTGCCGGACGGTGGTGGAATTCGCCCGCCGCTTAAATGGGCCGGCGGCAAAAGATGGCTTGTCCCACATTTGCGCAAAATTTGGGAGGAGCATAATCACAGGCGGTTGGTTGAGCCATTTTGTGGCGGTCTGGCTGTAGCACTGGGTTTGCTTCCAGAGAATGCACTTCTCAATGACATCAACCCGCATGCTATTAACCTCTACAACCAGCTGAAGGCAGGATTGAAAATCAAGCTGCCAATGCATAATGAAGCTGACTTCTATTATGCATCGCGGCAGGAGTTCAACAGTTTAATTACTTCTGGCAAAGCTGACACCAGCCAGGCAGCAGCTCTTTTCTATTACTTAAATCGCACCGGTTACAACGGACTGTGCCGCTTCAACAAGCAGGGCGAATACAACGTCCCTTTTGGTACATACGCCAAGATTAATTACAGAGTTGATTTCACAGCCTACAAGCAGATTTTTCACTTGTGGGAATTTACTGCAAGCGATTTTCAACAGGTAGAACTTTTCCCGGACGATTTTGTCTATGCCGACCCGCCTTACGACGTCGACTTTACTCAGTATGCCAAAGAAGGCTTTACCTGGCAGGATCAAGTACGTCTGGCTGAATGTCTGGCGCAACACCCAGGTCCTGTTGTACTCTCTAATCAAGCGACCAAGCGCATCTGTACGCTCTATAAAAAGCTCGGATTTCGTCTCACTTTTCTCAGCGGTCCAAGAAGGATAAGTTGCACTGGAGACAG
>CAILLX010000193.1 GCA_903835185.1 uncultured bacterium
AAGTCGACGTTATGTGCAATGATGTTTATTGGTGCATCTGTAGAACTGACGCTCGTGCTTGTTGCATTTGTCAGCGTCCCTGTACCATCAGTTGTAATGGTCACACCATTCGTGCCTGTTGCATTTGCGTTAAGGATAATTGCTCCATCTGAATGTGAGGATGTCTGAAGAGTTAATGTGTTGCCAAAAATTTCGTTCGATATTGTGATTGATCCACTAGCAACTAGTTGCAAAAGGCCAGATACTGCAGTCACTGTCCCTGAAGTCGTGATGTTGGCATTGCTCCCAGTTGTTGTAATCCATAGCTGTCCACCAACAGATGATGTACCTACTGCACACGAGCCTGCATTAGATATAAACGCTGAGGCTGTTGTGCTGTTTACTGTCAGATTGAGCGTCGTGGCTGACGCTAAAAGAGGCGTTGATGGATTATCCGTAGTTCCATATATATCTCCAGACCCAGAACGCAAATTGGCAACTGACCCATACACCGTTCCTCCGGACTGAGAAATCGTTCCCACGCCATTGGCGGTAATATTTACCGTAGCACCAGCACCGCCAACATTACCTGCAAGCGCAATGCTTCCATTACTTGTCGTTTGCAATGTGACAGACCCGCCTGATGCGACTGTCACGGGACCTGATGCTGTGAGATTATTTGCACTTGTAATATTGACTGTTGTATTGCCTCCAGTGACGGCTCCGGTGTCGGCTGTACCCCATGTTGTCACATTGAGTGTCCTGGTGCCGAGCGTTATCGTTCTGCCACTGGCCGAGTAATTGCCGGCATTGTTGAATGTGAGATTATAAGCCCCGGCTGGACCTGCACCTGATACATTGACACCCCCTTCTACTGTCAAACCACCAGTTTTCACAGTACTGCCAACCACAAGCGAGCCAGCTGTAATTGCGCTTAAATCAGCAGCAGTTATATTGAAAGTGGCACTTGAACCGGCAACGGAAATTGATTTATTACCATTAGGAAGTAGAGTTACTGTTCCACTGTTAGCGTTTACTGACCCACTAAATTGCACGTCATTTGCAGTTATAATTATGGGCGAATTAGTAGAACTTATTGCTGTCGAACCTGCATTTGTGACATTGCCAGTCCCGTCGGTGGTTAATGTCACTCCGCCGGTACCTGACACATTTCCGTTTAACGTAATTGATCCATTAGAGCCTGACGATGTTTGCAGAGTGACAGTACCAGCAGAAATTGTGCTCGATGTAGTGATTGACCCATTGGTAGTTAATTGCACCGACCCAGATGCAGCAGTTACTGCCCCTGTTACAGAGATTGACCCGGCTGTGGCGTTGAGGGCAAAAGTCGAGCCGTTTCCGGCTGATGAGGCGTTGAGAGTTATTGGACCAGAGGAAGAGTCGGTGATACCTACATTGCCAGCAGAGTTTGCTGTCAGGCTAGTGGCACTGGTAGATGGGATGGTGATACCGCCACTGCCACTGGTAAGCGAAAGCGTCGGGGTAGTCAAAGTGGATGTACTGATGGTGCCGCTGCCGGCTGGATTAGCACTGAGTGTAATTGAGGACAAGGCAGAAAGAGGTGCAGACAGTGTTATGTTGCCGCCAGTTGAGGAAAGCGAGATGTTGGGAGCAGATACGCTTGAAAGTCCAGTATCGGTAATTGAGTTAGCAGAGGTGACCTGGAAACGACCATTTGTGCCACAGCAGCTTATGGAGCCGCCGAGGTTGACTCCACCGTTAGTAGACGTGAGGTTAATTACGTTTGCTGAAAGAGCTGACATGTTGGTGAGCGTGTTCCTGGCTATCAGGTTGATGGCGCCAATACAGCCCGTGGCTGCCTGAACATTTCCTGCTACCGTAAGCGCACCGTTTGGTACTGATAAAGTAAATGTTGAGCCATCCCCCGCAGATGAGCTATTGAGAGCCACTATACCGGAGGAAGAATCGGTGATGTTCACAGAGCCAGTAGAACTTGCACTTAATGCAGTAGCACTTGTAGACGAGACAGTGATGCCACCGCTACCGCTGGTAAGCGAAAGCACCGGTGTTGTCAATGTGGATGTACTGATGGTGCCGGCGCCAGCCGGTGTAGCGCTCAGAGAGAGTGAAGATGTTGCAGAGAATGAAGATGTTAGCGAAATGTTGGCTGCAGTGGAACTGAGTGCTACATTCGGTGCTGAAATATTGGATACCCCTGCGTCAGTGATAGTAGCTGAAGAGATAATGTTGACTTGCCCGTTGGTTCCTGTGCCAGTGATGGTATCTCCAGCCGTGACGGTGCCATTCTGCGCAGTCAGGGTCACCTTGTTGGCCGACAATTGAGCACCAGCAGGATTCTGGATGCCAGCGGCTGTTGCCGTGACCGCAAATGTGCCGCTTGTACCGTTAGCTGAGTTTGTGCAGCCGCAATCAGTTTTAAGGGCAACCGTTGTTGAGGAGGCGTTTGAAATATATACTGAGCCGTTTGGTGCATTGCCAGTAAGATTGGGTGCATTCACGGTGGCATAAGCAGTGCTTGAGCCAATACTGCCTGTAGCACTGGTCAAGACAAGCGAACCTGCTGAGATTGTTCCAAAACCTGCCGTGGTGTTTATACCGGTCGCGGTTGCGCTAAGGTAGAAATAGCTGGAGGCTGATGAAGCCCGGACGGTAACTCCTGAGGCAGAGGTTGATGAGTCAGTAAGAAATACTGAGCCGCTCGTGGCTGTTGCTGCAAGCGACGGCGTGTTCACAGACAGAGGTGTACTGCAATTTGTGCCGATCGTGCCGTTGGAAGATGACAGGTCAACCTGGTTTGCAGTGGTGGTAGCCGATCCGGAGATCCCGTCCTTAGCACTCAAGACAGCTGACGACATGCTCCCGCTGGCAGCCTGAAGATTTCCGCTTATGACAAGTGAACTGTTCGGCACGCTTAGATTAAAGCTGCCTCCGCTTCCGGTCCCTGAGGCGTTCAGTGTTACAGCACTGGACTTGTTGTCAATTAGATAAACTGAGCCGCCGCTGGAGTTAGCACTCAATGTAGTGGCTTGAACTGTCAGTGTACTACCCATCAGTCCAATGCCGCTTGTGCCCGTCAAGCTTACGGTAGGAGATTGAATTGTGGCGCTGCCAGTAATTTGCCCAGAGGCAGTAATATTGAGAATTGAGCCAGCACCACTGAGAGTAATTGGTCCGCTAACAGACATATTGTTGCCAGATGTCAGACTAACTGTAGTGGCAATTACTGATGAGTTGATGCTCCCTGTGCTGGACACGATAATATTATTGGGGCTGGTGGTTGAAAGACTCGCGGTGGCGCCAGTGAAATTAAAGGTTCCGCTAACCGTCACAGGACCTGTAACAGCAATCAGGCTGGTGGTAGTTACGTTCTCCGTCACTGATGCTGGAAGAACAATGGTGGAGAACTTGCCACCGTTGTCAGTAGCAAGAGGGAAATTAGCCGTTGCAAGGGCGAACGTACCGCCGCTTGCTCGTCCGGACGCGTCAAGCACGAGCGTTTGGCCAGTGGACGAAGACTGAATGGCAGCAATTAGCTCAGCTGGTGTCACCGTTGCACCACTTCCCAAGGTACGTGCGGAGCCATTTTCAACGATAGATATGACCGGCGTTCCTGTGGTTATGGTCTTACCAGAAATTTTCACATTGTTGTAACGTGTACCGTTAATGTCTATCTGAGACTTAGCTGAGGAGGTAGCAATGTCATAAGCTGTTCCGTTGCTTCCAGCTGTAATGCTTGTTCCATCAGAGACATGAAAAGCAGCTCCTGTGAGAGTGGAGATGGTTCGCGTGCTGGCAGATGTCAGATCGTTATTGGAAGAATAATTTGCAGGTAAGGCAGTAGAAGTTGCGGCTGTGATGTATACATTGGTGCCACCATTAATACTGCAGCCATTAATATCAGCTGCACCATAAACAGCTACGCTCCCACCCCCACCATCTATGGTAATGGGTGAATTGGGCGCAGTGATGGTAGCAGGGTTTTGTGGGTCAGATATCCCATTTACATAACCATTTATGCTTATTGGCCCGTAAGAATGTATTGCAATGGTTCCTGGTTGTCCATAGGCAGCTTTACTGGACCCTGTGCCTCTTGGAGTACCATAGACACCACCGGAAGAAATGATGTTGCTGCCGGCTGTAAGCATTGAGAGGCTTTGCCCGGAAGTCACTGTAATTGTGCCACCAGTGCCCCCATTCCCGCCAAGAGCTTCGCCAGAGCCTCCGGTCCCACCGGTTCCTCCCTGCGAGGTCACAGCTCCTCCCAGGGATATTGCTCCAGCCGCGGTTGTTAAGGTAATGCCGCCGCCAGTTCCGCCCAGCCCGCCCTTACTGCTACCTCCACCCTGCCCGCCAGTGCCCCCCATCGCAGAAATAATGCCAGTGACGGAAATGGAGCCGCCCGTAGCGCTCAGGTTGACGGCGCCACCAGTTCCACCGGTGATTCCAACACCTGACGCGGGAGTGCCAGAGAGTGTTCCTCCCACTGCGCTAATGGCGCCGTTAACAGTGATACCATTGCCTGAAGTCAGTGTTATGCTTCCGCCATTCTGGGCACTTCCACCTACGGTAGAGGCGCGGGTAGCGCCAGTGGAGGTGATGGCACCAGTTACAATGGCAGTGCTTTGTGTAGTACCAGCTGTGATAGTGCCGGAAAGGATGCCGTCCCTTACAGTCACACTTGAAGCAGTTGGTGTTGCTGTGCTCAGGCTGATAGCGCCTGCCGCGGTGCCTCCGCTTCCACCGGTTGTGTTGATCGAGCCGGTCGAAATTCCAGTTCCACTAGTAGCACCTGCGATAATTGTTACGCTGCCATTGTTGCCTGTACCAACCCCGCCTGTGGTAATTGGTACAGAGCTTGATGTGACAGGGTTATATAGACTAATTCTTCCAGAGGTGCTATTTGTGCCAGCGTAGGCTGCCAGGACGAGGTTGCCGCCGCTGCCGTTTGTGCCGGTGCCCAGCGAGGTAAGTGCTGTCAGTGCGGCTGGCGCCAACGTACCAGTCCCGCTATAGCCGGCAGGCGCTGTACCGTCAAGAAAAATACCACCACCTGTTGACCCTGCGTCTGGAGCAGTGACTGTGATTTGCCTGGTTGTATCTCCAGTGGTCATGGTGGTTGTGTTGCCGTTCAAGCCGCCAGTAGTATTTGCATCAGTGGTATTGGTCAACTTAGCACCAGCAACTAATGTAATTGCGCCTGCGCTGCCTGATGCTACCCGGCTGGAGATTGAATAACCGCTGCCCGCACCAAGAACTGAAACAATATCTCCTGACGCCAGCAACGCAATATTGTTATCAGCACCGGTCGGAGCAATGTTGCCTGCAATTAAAATATTTCCCTGCGTATTAAACCAGGTGGGATCACCAGTAATGCACTGGTCGCCCAAAATCAAGTTGGCTGTCGCAGCTGTTAAATGGTTCAGACCGGCAACAGTAGTGATCTTGCCGGTAACAGCTCCAATGTTTGCTTCGACAGCTCCACTACCTGAATAGATATTGAGCTCTTTAGAAAACCAGTCACCACCAAGCAGTGTTGTGTTTCCAGCAAAGGCATAAGAGGGGTCGCGAAAGTTTATGCTACCCTGAACTGCTTGCAAAATCCCGTTGACGTTGTTAACAAGAATGTCATGAACTTGAGTATTTATCACATTTATGTTGCCTGTTATAGCAGAAATTAGTCCCTGATTCACAATGTTGACAGCCTGCAGATTTATGTTGTTTATAGCTTGCATTACCGGGTTCGCTCCGGTGACTCCTGCCGGCAAGGCGTTAACAATCGAGCCTCCGGCTGTCATGGTGAGGCTGCCGGCGCTCGAGATGGTTCCTGCATTGATGATGTTTTGCAGAGAGTTCAAAATAAGATTCAAATGGCTGACGCTGGAGCTGATTCCAGGCAGTCCTCCTGAAGGCATAATGGAAGAAATAAGTGCGTTTTGCTGGTTGAAAATGTTGTTGGCATTAATGGTGGCGGTCGTAGTGAGGGAGTTTGTCGACACCACGAGAAATTGCCCGGCATTGGACAAATTACCAGACAGGTTGAACGATGGGGCTGCGGCAGCGTTGTAGACGGCAGTAACGCCAGCTGGAATTATCAGATTGCCGATCGATTGGGACATTTTGGGAGAGAGCATGAAAGTTCCGCCCACGGCCGCTCCGGCAGAGTTCAGCAGGAGAGTCTGCTGACTGCCTGCCAGCACCTGGTGCACAGCTATCCTTTCTGCCGCTGTCAGACCGGCTGTTGAGGTGATTGTCTGCGTTATACCGCCGAGGTTAATTGCTACCGGAGCGGTAAGCGAGTGTCCACGGTTGCTATTTGCGACAGTAGACGTCAAATCGACATTGCGGACCGGCAGTTGTTGACCGGCAGTCGAGGTAGTTGTCTGTGTCGCACCTCCGATGCCGTTGCCTGGGCTGGTGGAGGTAGCAGTTTGTCCAGTATTGCCACCCAGGGACTGCTGGGCGAATGCTGTGGAGGGCTGGAAGAGGAAGACAAGAAGGAAGGCAAGTGCCTGCAGCCGTTGAAGAAAAGGAACTGCTGAACGGTACCTGGTAGTAGTATTTTTGCGTGTCACTAGTTTCTCCAAACTGAATTTGTAGTGGTTGAGTCATTGAAGCCTCGTTCACTGTTATTGAGACATTTAAGTAAATTAGTAATAAACACTATTATTCATATACTGAATAGACATACGTTGATTGGAGCACTGGTCTTTTCGCCTACGTTGTCTCTGAATTAAGCAGATGCCAAGCAATAACAGTATGCACCGGTAGTTGAATTGAATACAGAGTGCTCATCCCGCACAACAATTTCTTCTTGCCAACCCGTTTGTCACCTATGACCTGCTTTTCGCCCGAGCCAGCAATCGCTTAGAGCAACTGGTAGTTGGCTGGAGCGCGTTTCTAATATCGCTCCAGCCCTGTATGGATTTGCTGGAGTCCGACCAGCATCCACTGCCACACATCCCCTTGGAACTGTAGGTCGCCGAGAACTTGTACTCCCCAACCTCTTTACACCCAGGTGTTGTGCCTTTCATGTTGGTGAGTTTATTGATTTACTATTCCAAATTATTATATCAACTGTATATGAACTTTATGTGACACGAGGAGGAATTGCCCTAGCTCAGGCTAGAGCTCACGAGTTCGAGCAGCACAAGCCACCTGCCGATAGGGAAATAACATATTACAAAACGTACAAGCAGTCTTGCTCATTGCCTATGTCGAGACGGCAGGTCCACCATCACCCAAGGATCATCAAAGTCCGCACGTACACAGCAGCTAGAATCCTTTGTTCTGCGGTGGCGCGTCCAATTGGCTGGCTTTTGACATTCTCAATAAAAAAGGATACGTCCGAAGCTGAAAACATCAAAGGCTGAACAACGTCATTGATTATGCCGGATTATCAGAAGCCGGGCTTTACGGGTCTATTGCAGGCTTCGGCTGGACTAATTCAGTCTTTATCGACTTCTACAGAAAACTGACGAAGGGAAAGCATGGCAGTGCAATATTGGACCAAGCAATGTTTCAAACCCTGTCGTAGCCGCAGAATAACTCCTGAGCAAATGTCGCTCATTTAGTTGATCATCATTGTAATTGAGGAACCACTGGAATTGATGAATGCCTCGTCCGTCATAACTGTTTAGGTATATTCGTGCATGAAATATATCTTATGGGGTATAATCGAGGTATGAAAAGCTACACTGTCAAATCTATAGCCGCGCTTTTGACCAACACTCGTAAAAAAAATGGCTTGACGCAGAAGCAGCTAGCTGACCTGCTGGGTTTGCCACAAAGCTATGTGTCCCGTATTGAGGCTGGAAAAACAGATCTGCGCACCAGTAAGTTGATAGAAATTGCTCGCTTGCTTGATTTGCAGGTTTTTTTTATTAATAGACACGAACTTCCGATGGTCGAATGGGCGCTTGCGGACGACCCAGAGATGAATCGCCGACAGAATTACAAACCCGCATATGAACCAGACGAAGACATCGATGAAAAACAAGAAACTTACTTACCAAGCCAACTTGTCAACCAGATCTAAAACCCTGGCCGTCTTCCTGGGGGATAAACTGGTCGGGACTTTGACATGGTTCGGTGGTGATAATCACAGGTTTGACCCTGATCCTAAATATGACTGGGACAACGGTGATCCTATACTCACTCTCTCGATGAAACAGCATGATGGGAGCATGAGTCTTGAAGCCATTTCCTCTCGTACACGCCTTCCCACGTTTTTCTCCAACTTGCTGCCAGAAGGTGCACTCCGTGACTACCTGGCTGCCAAGGCTGGTCTCAAGCCCCAAAGAGAGTTTCACTTGCTTAATGCTCTCAGAGAAGATCTCCCAGGTGCTGTCCTTTTGCAGCCCATCGAAGATGGTAAGCCGCCCGCGTCCCCTGGTGTGATTGACCTGTTCTACGAAGAACACGGACAGCAGAACTCCGACGTGCTGCGCTTCTCTTTGGCCGGAATACAGCTGAAGTTCTCTGCGCTGATGGAAGCGTCCGGTGGATTGACCATTCCTGCTCATGGGGTTGGTGGCTCCTATATAGTCAAGCTGCCATCCACGCGATTTCCTAATGTTCCTCACAACGAATACTCGATGATGATGATGGCACGAGCCATAGGTATGCAAGTGGCTCACGTGGAATTGCGTCCGACAACTTCGATAAAAGGTCTGCCTCACGATCTCCCTGAGAATTTTGGTGAAAGCCTGATTGTAAAGCGTTTCGATCGAGATGGAACTCAGCGCGTTCACATGGAAGACTTTGCTCAAGTGTATGGTCTCTATCCGCACGAAAAATATACTCGTGTCAGTTATGGCGGCATAGCAACCGTTTTATTCAAAGAATCCGGCGCTGAACAATTGATCGAATTTGTGCGCAGATTGACCTTTGCATTGTTAATTGGCAATGCTGACATGCATCTCAAGAACTGGTCCTTGTTATACACTCGCCCACAACAGCCTGTTCTTTCGCCAGCGTATGACTTTGTCTCCACAATAAATTACTTGCCAGATCCCATGCTTGCTCTCAGCATTGCAGGTGAGAAGCGCATGAGCAATATTGATGAATCGCATTTTCGAAGAATGGCTGTGAGAGCAGAGTTGCCTGAAAATCTTATAGTCAGGATCATGAAAGAAACTGTAGATGCCTTTCGTGATCGTTGGTCAGAATTCAAGATCAGTCTGCCTATGGACAGTGCACTGATAGCTACCATCGAGAATCATCAAAAGACGCTGAAAGTCTAGTCCCGTAATTTGATGGCTTGTCGATAGCCCTACTTGAAGCGGAGATTGCCGATCCCAATGTAAGTGCATATTCTCGTGAAAACGGCCACCTGTTCGCCTTGCCTCAATTGAAATTCAAACCATTACAACCCTGTTGCCTCATTTAGAATCTTACTAGTTAGGTGTAATTTGTGATACCACATGCAGAGCTTCCTCAAAGATTGTTACGTTC
>CAILLX010000194.1 GCA_903835185.1 uncultured bacterium
AAACCCCACCAGTTGATGCTTGCAAGCAAAAAAAGGCCAAAAAGTGCAAAAAGCGACCAGAAGAGGTCGCTTTTTGCACTTGCTAAGATGGGGGTGGTCAGGGCATGTCACAAAAGATCAACGACGCCCTGGACATCCCCTAACGCGGAAGCAGCATCTTCACAATGCCAGACCGCGTTATTTCAGACACATAGCACCTCCTGCACACATGTAATGCCGGAACAAGAGAAGATCCACAGTTGCCGCCTCCAGCTGTGAATCTTCTCGGCTAACGACCATTGAAGGAGTGTGCCGACTGAAAAGGCACCGCGAGTGGAGCAGGCGGAGTTCCATAGATGCTGATCTGTTCTCCACCTTTTGCGTCGAGTTCATGAGTAGTGACGATACGGACATGTCTCTTGTGCGGGCAGCTCATGCTGTAGGTGTTGGCAGAGTTGGTTGGCACGCGCACAGTGACACCATTTACGGTGTGCAACAGGTAGCATTCCTGCCAGGCAGCACCAACAATCTGCGTGTGAGTAGGAATAACCGGCCGTCCTTCGTTGCCGTGCTGTGCCACATCGTTCACCCTCTTGAACTGCATGCGTGCACGACCACCAAAGTAAGAAGCCGCGAATTCCTGGATAAAGATCCGCCTTGGATTGGGACCGGCATCGCAGATAGTCAGCCTGAGCTTGCCACGTTCAGTGACAACCACAGACATCTTCACTACGTCACCAGGGTACCAGTAACACTGGCTGGTCAGAGGGGCGTCATTCCATGCGCCGTTACGCCAGAAGGCATGAAATGCACCTACAGTGCCGTCACCCACTCGGCGACCATTCACGTCCAGCACCGGTGCCCAGTTGAGACCGGCATCAATCTCCTGAAGGCCTCCGGCGTTGCCTCCCATATAGATATTGAAACCGTCCCAGCTCCAGTTGGTGCGCGGATTGTAGCGAGCAGGGTCGAGCGTCGGCTGTCCGATCTTGATCACTCCTTCAATTCCTTGCCAGTCTGCATACTCTGAGGCGACTTTGCGATAATACGCGCCTGGATAGCAGTTTGCACACTCATAGGACGTCTCTGTCTTGTCTGTCAGGCTGAAGAAGAAATTCGTACCATTTGAGTTCCCCAGAAAGATCATGCCTGCTACCAGGAGCAGCAAGGCAAGATTGCGGCGATGACGACTGAAAGCCTTTTTGACGTACAACATCCTAAATCAGTCCTTCGCCCTTAACGGGTTTAATTGTGTGAGCCGGGGGAAAGCCGGGTCCGGCAGCAAGAGCCACCGGACCCGACCGTTGTGCTGCGGCAAGCACCGACACTGAAAGTGCTTGACCATCTTTACGGCTCCGGTGCGCACCAGTTAGTTTTGCTCGCTCGTGTTTTGTTCAACGATCTCTTCGTCAGCAGGGCAATCGTAGATTGGAAGGTAGACCGCATCCGACGCGGGGTTGCGCTGCCTGAACATTGCCGCAAGAGCCCACCCGGTCACAAATCCTCCTATGTGGGCCCAGTAGGCTACACCACCGTGACCAGCTGTAACGCTAGCCCAGTAAGCCGCAATGTGACTGTCTCCACCTTGAGCTTCAAGCCACACTGCCAGAAGCTGGAGCAAGAACCAGGGCAAGAGCCAGAAATAAGCGTAGGACCAGGCTACAAGAGGTCCAGCAGGCTGCACGCCGGTAATCTCTGCCTTTGGCCAGAAGACGAGATAGCCGCCCAGAACACCAGCGATAGCCCCGGACGCTCCCAGGCAAGGAATGAAACTGGTGGGGTCGTTCAAGATGTGCGCAAGTGCCGCACCAATCCCACACACCAGGTAGAACGCTACATAGCGGGTGCGACCAAGGCGGGACTCTACGCCACGACCAAAAGCCCACAGGAAGGCCATGTTGCCAATGACATGCATCCAACTTGCATGCAAGAACATGGCAGTAAAGATGCTTATCACAGCAGACAACATCAACACGAGATCCAGGCTCTGAAAGGCCCCTACGACCGCCCCAGGAACCACGCAGAATTCACTGTGGACAGACAGGAACTCTTCAGGCGAGCCGTAGACGAGCACCATCGCTGCATAGATCAGCAAGTTGGTTACGACAAGCAGCAAGGTGACAGCAGGAAACACCTTTCGACACAGGTTGTCTTCAATCGGGATCATGACGAACCTCCTCACTGGCCACAACAACAGTCTTACGACTGCTGGCGACTGGTTGCTTTTGTGCTATCAAGAGACATCAAGGGCATGAACACCTGAACTTCGGTTGAAGCATGAGCAAGACTGTTATATGTGTTTGGGAAGTACTGAGTTATTTGTTTTGAGTCTGAAGGCGAGTATAGAAACTGAATGCTCCAAACTTAATGAAACGTCAACCTTTAAAACAAGGCTAAGTTCCTTAACTGGAACTCAGAAAAGCCAGCGGTGAAGGATTTACATCTGGAATCGCACCAGGTATTTACTCCTGGTGAGCCTGACCAGGTCCTGGCTGCAAACAGGCATCACGCTTGAGATCTGGCGCGGCTAGTATATGCTGACAACTGTTTTTGAAACAACTTTGTTAGCTCTAATCAAAACCTAATACTCGCGTTAACTCTGCTATTTTTAACATGTGTAAATCTGCTTAAGTCCGCCATTTTTCTGCTTTTACCTGTTCTTTCCAGGAAGGCAATACTGCTAGTTTGGGTTATCCCTTTGCAATCCCAAACATAGCCGAAGCAACCAAAACACATAAAGCAAACCTCATCCCCATCTTCTATTGCTCGTTAGCTAACAACTGACAGTTGTGTTGCGTATTTGTAGTAGCCTCAACTGCCCTGGTGCTAGCAAGATGCTGCACTTTTCTACCGGCAGTTCATGGGCTGCTGTGAGTTTAGCTGCGGGCAGGTTCGCTGTTCATTGAGCTCGCAAACCAAAACGACTCGGGTAGTAAAAAACCCGACCGGAGAAAGGGAGTTCTATGCTACAGAAAAACACGCGCAAGCGTCTGTCCCAGACTGGACAGTCGCTCATCAGACTGCACACTCTAGGAGCGGCAGCAGGTGACGTCACCGGCTCACTCAACTTGCTTGAGCTGTTTCAAAGCGACAAAGTCATCAGAGTGTTGCTCGATGTAGGTCTCAACCAGGAAAACGAGGGGTTGAATCGGCCAAATCGTCTTCCCAAGGGGATGAAGGCTGACGAGATTGACGCTGTCATCATAAGCCATGCCCACATCGACCACTCGGGTTGGTTGCCTGCCCTTGTGAAGCAAGGGTTCACCGGTCCCGTCTACACGCATGAGGCAACCCGAGATCTGCTGCAATTCATGCTCGTAGACTCTGGCCACTTGCAGGAAATTGCAGCCGACCGCATCAACCAGAGGCTGGAACGTGAAGCTCGCCGGCAGGACCAGTCAGACGACCAGGATCATGTCGAGCGGAAAGGCGACAAGCGTGCCTCTCGTCGGCGCCCTGTACAAGAGCCGAAACTGGTTGAACCGCTCTACACGGAAGCAGACGCTCATGCTTGCTTGCCCCAGATAAACGGTGTCAAGTACGAAACCTGGTGCACTGTTGCCGATGGACTCCGGTTCAAGTTGACCGAAGCAGGCCATATTCTTGGCGCTGCTGTAGTGACGCTTGAGCTGGGCAAGGCCGGCAGGAAGAGGAGTATCGTCTTCAGCGGCAACATTGGACGTCCAAACCGCCCTTTCCTCAACGACTTGAAGCCGGTTCTCGAAGCAGACTACCTCATCTGCGAGGCCACCTACGGCAACCGGCGACACGAACAACGCGACAGGCTGACTCAGCTGCAGAACGTTATCAACGCTGCCTATGCCAGGGCGCAAGTCAAGGCAGGCAAGCAGGGCTACGGCAGCATCATCATCCCTGCGTTTGCAGTCGAACGCACTCAGGCTGTCGTCTTCGATCTCAGCCGCCTCATGGAACAGGGGCGCATACCGAAGTTGGCTGTTTTTGTGGACAGTCCTATGGCCAACCATGCCACGGATGTGCACCGCAAGCACCCCGAGCTGCTCAACGCTGCCTGCCGCAAAGCGATGGAAGCCGCTCGCGACCCGTTTACCACGGCAAGACACCTCGAAGTCACCAGCGTCAACCAGTCTCAGAGGTTGGACCAGCCATGCAACGAACCGATTATCATAGTGAGTTCTTCGGGAATGGCTGCTGGCGGACGTGTGGTGCAACATCTCAAGAACCGCCTTCCAGGGAGGAACAACACTGTCGTGTTTGTCGGGTATCAAGCAGTCGGCACGCTGGGGCGACAGCTGACTGACCCGACGCACAAAGCTGACGCTGTGAAGATCTTCGGTGAGCTTGTCCCAGTGAACGCCACCATCGAGTATCTGCCTGACTATTCCGGTCATGCCGACTACGAGGAGATCCTGCGTTGGCTCAAGCTGTTTCAGCGCCGTCCTAAGCAAACCTTCCTCGTTCATGGCGAGCAGGACGCAGTGGAACAGCTGAAGAAACACATCGAGGGCAAGCTCGGATGGTCTGTGGTATTGCCACAGAACCGTCAGTGCTTCGAACTCGATTGAGTTTGAGTCGTTCTGTGAACAGTCCACAATACCCCGGCCGTAAGCTGCGCCCCACAGCTACGACCGCTGAAATATCAAGGCGGGTTCGGGCAACAGGTACTAAGCCCGAATCCGCCACAGACTCCATGCCGCGCAGAGTTAATCGCCTCCGTGATCACAGCACAGATGATCACAAGTCGATGAATTCTCGCGGCGTGGACAATCTGTTCTTTTTCCATCCTTGTCAGTAAGGTCAAAACACGCACTTCAACTAGCCATTTGACATTCTCAAGAGATGGGGATGTCCAGGGCGTCGTTGATCTTTTGTGACATGCCCTGACCACCCCCATCTTAGCAAGTGCAAAAAGCGACCTCTTCTGGTCGCTTTTTGCACTTTTTGGCCTTTTTTTGCTTGCAAGCATC
>CAILLX010000195.1 GCA_903835185.1 uncultured bacterium
AAACCCCACCAGTTGATGCTTGCAAGCAAAAAAAGGCCAAAAAGTGCAAAAAGCGACCAGAAGAGGTCGCTTTTTGCACTTGCTAAGATGGGGGTGGTCAGGGCATGTCACAAAAGATCAACGACGCCCTGGACATCCCCATCCCGCAGAATAAGACGGTCTTACAAACCATCTATCAGGCGGGATTGCCCCGATTGATCGTCACTGCACAGAGTACCTCGGAGAACAGCTTGTGGTTATCACTGTGACCAATAATAATCGGAAAAGCTCCTCACTCTGGGCGAACCATGGAACAGGCGCCGGAACCAGCCCAGCTTGTTCCACTCCTTCGCTTTGATGAATGTGAACTCCAAGCGATCGTGGCTTGTGAGCTTCCACGTGATGTGCCAACCGCGACGCCTGAGCACGGTGCAAGTCAGCTCGATTGATTCCGGCGCAGGTGGCGTCATTTTATTATAATCAATCTCGCACTTCAGCCAACCCGAGACGTGGCTATTCAAGACAGGGGTCAACTGGGACACCATGCGCGCCGACTGATGTTGCTTTGCGTTGCTGTCCGTTGTAACAGTGGTGTTCCGCTCGTCCATAATTGATGAGCCCCCTCCATGGGTATCTTCTTTCAGCAGGCGAGTCTTAAGACGGACTTGCTGTCGTTTGCACAGAGACTGAAACATGAAGGTTCTTATCACATAGGCTGGGAACATCCAGAAAGGCATTCCCAGGCAGGTGCCTGGCAAGAACCTTCCCAAAGCTAGATGTTTGCTTGGCAGCTGTACCACTAGTCGAGAGTGACATGTGGTGCCTTGTTTCTTCGCTATTATCGAGACTCAAATGTTCGAATGAAACATAAAGGAACTTGTTGCTTCAAAACGATATTACTATCGTGAAAAAATACTTTTGTAGTGTGGTGAAAGGTTTTGCTTGTTGTTGTCGGCGTTTATTATTGAAATGGGATTAGAGATACTCAAACCTTATACTTAGTCATACTGTATTATCAACACCCACATGACCTTGTGAGGCTTCTAGTGATCAGGCTTTAATGCTGACGGGGAGTGTCTTTTGGGATGGTATATATCAATGATATATTTCTTGGGTCACCACGTAAGGACCGCACTGATATCAGAAGCGTCTGCTAATGGAACTAGTGGAATTGGCTGAGTTAGTGGGGATTGTGGGGCTGGTTGAAAGGCTGGTTGACTTCAGCTGGAGAAGTTGTTCAATTCCCTGTGCTAGTGCTGCACTTCCTGAGTAGCCAACGCTGTAAGAGATTACTTCATTAGCAACATTGAGAAAGAGTACAGACGGTAACGGTCTGATGCCATATTTGTCTATGAGCTCACGGTTCTGCGGCTCGTCTGCATCAATCATGACAAAATTGACCCGGTCGCCATAAGTTTTGAGCAGCTTCTCGACGTCGGCAGTTAGTGCTTTGTAGGTATCGACCCATGGCGCATAAAAAACAAGCACTGAAGGTTTGTCGTTTGCCATCGCCCCGGTATATGAAGCAAACTTCAGGTTCTCAGCTAGCACTCGCGTCATAGGACCGGTCGGTGGTGCTACTGTCGCTGCAGGCAAACTCAGGAGCAGATTGTCAGCTTCCACAGCCAGACGGCTGCCGCCAGCAGTTTTGAACACTTGCGACAGCTCATCCCTGGCTTTGATCGGCTCGTTGAGACAGATAAAACCACGTCCCAGACAGAGATGGCCAAGAGCCTCTTCAAATGAGGTGCTGCCAGGACCGGAGCCGCCTTGAGTCAAAGGACTGTCGGCAGGCTGGATCTTTGTACCGCTAGGATCTGAATTGTAGTTAGGCACGCCGTTCTTCTTATCTGCGACATGATTGTCGATCCAGCTGGAGATAATGCCGATGATGTGATCGTCGAACTCGCCTTCTTCAAAGATAAGGTGCTCGCGCCCGTTGAGTATCATGAGGTCTTTGTCTGTAGTTTTGACCTGGTTGTACAGCTCAATTGATCCGGCAGCTTTGATGACGCGATCGCCCTGGCGTTGGACGATGAGCACCGGCACGTCGTCCAACTTTTGAGCGGACAGCTCGTTATTCTTTGCAAAGCTGTCGAAAGCTGTTAGCTCTTTAGCTGAGAAGCCCATTCGTGAGAGAGGATCAAATTCCCAGGAGCTTGTCACAGAAGCATTGCCTGTGGCTTGCTTGACCAATCCGGGACCGACGTTGAGGATCCGGTTGGGTGCCACCACAAGGGTTGTGGCTACCTGAAACACTGTCATCGCTTGCCCGCGTCTTGTCCCAGCAGGTACCGAGGCGATTAGACCATCAACCAGTTCTTGATTGGCGGCTGCTGCTTGCAGCGCTATTGCTCCTCCCATTGATTCACCCAGCAAGACGACCGGGAGATGAGGGTGGGCTCTGTGTACCGCCTCAAGAGCTGATTTGACGTCGGCAAGCGCAGCTTTAAAATCAACCCGGCTACACTCCTTTGTGTTTTGCCAGCAACCAAAGCCGCGCACGTCGATGGCGTAAGTGGGAATTCCCAGCCCGGACATGCGCTTGCCAAAAGCAGTAAAGCTGCTTGAATGCAGGCTCAGACCATGGATGCATAGCAACGCTGCCCATGACTGTCTGGAAAGATCAATCCAGGAGACGCAAGGAACGTCCTCGCCGATGCGCTCTTTCTCGCTCCAGGGGCGCTGTTGGACAGGCATGGTGCTTGAGTGGCTGGGGGCGGCTGCCGATGGAAGCTGGCAGGCAAGGAGTGCCAGGGATAGAACGCAACAAAGGATGCCAGTGGTGCTAGATAATGACTTTGATTTTGACATAAAGGGAGATCGATCAGATGAGGCTGAAATACCGTTTGGTTATCTTGTAAGGATAACAGGGTGGTTGCAAAAACAAGAAGTCAGTGGTTCGACGACTTAGCACACCAGGACACCGTGAAGTTTGCTTGCGGCACAGGCAATGAGAGCAACTGGTTTGACTGGAAGGGCATTTGGGGCTTGTTTGATATTAACTATAACAAGTAGCAAATGCAGCTATTGAAAAAGCGGCGAGCAGGTCTTGCGACCCAGTCACCACTTTTTCGCATGTCTGGCATGCTATTACGGTTAGCAGGCGAGCTCGCCTGCGCCTTGTAACTAAATCGCTTTAGCGGCTTCCGGTGCTAAGGCTGACGTTGCTTGTTGTACTCGACGAGAGGCTGGAATAATTGGTGTTGGGAGCGGGAAGTCTATGGACAAGTACGGCAAAATTTCCTCGAGCCGCTCGGCGCGCAGTTGACGGCTGAGAAAGATTGGTCCGATATCAGGGGTCCGTTCTGGATCGAGCTGAGGGACAAGCTCTTCCAGCTCAAGGGCACTGTACTGCCAGAACATCCTGAATATGTGTGCCGATGCTAAAGAGTCCTCTAGAGCGTCATGCTTACGGGCTCGTGGAATCTTTAACATGTCTGCCACTGCCTGCAAGCCTGGACGCTGATCAAACTGCAGTCGGTCCTGAGCCCACTTCTGCAGGTCCAGGAAAGCGACTGCATTGGGCGGGCGCCAGTCCATGCGCTGCCATGTTGCCTGGAGGAAGCGCATGTCGAGCGAGCCGTCCCACCAGGCTACGATTGAGTTGGACATCAGGCGTTCCACGAGATGCAACGCTGTGCGAATTCCGACAGCATCCTGCCAACGTGCCGAAGAATAACATACAATCTTTCGCAGAGCGAACCAATCGCTGTCTTTCAGGGGACCGGGCTTTACCTTGCGCTCAAACCAGGATGCAAACTGTAGTCCTGGGAAGTTGGCTAACACACCTCCTACTTGAATGATTCTGTGAATGTCAGGCCTGGTTCCGTTCATTTCCAGGTCTGGAAACGAAATCCGCCTGGCGTCCAGCAATGCTCGCCGAGCTGCTACCAGGTGTGGCTGTTGACTGGGCAGACGTATGAGTGGTTTATCTGAGCTGTTGCTCATGGTGGGGCACACTCCTTTTGTCGTTCGCTTTGACACGAACTGGAGTTTGAAGGCGTCGGGTTGTGTCGCGCTTCCCTTTGAAGAGCAAACGCTTATGGCGTGTAATGGAAAAACTCCCACAAACGCTGGCTGAGAGCGATGCAAGAGTTCTCTATGTGGTGAAAATAACTACTGGGCTTGTTGTTTTGTTGGCTGTAAAGAGAAATAAGAACATGACTACCGTACTTAATTGTCAGCACCTTCTTCAAGGAGGTAGTATTTATGTGTGACAGGTTTAAACGACTGTTTGCGTGTTTCCCCCTGTATAAACAGACAAAAGTTTGCGTGAGCTAGCGCTGTATGCGCCAGATGAGCAGGAGCTCAGTTTTACTGCCGCCGGGATGCCTCTGTAGCTGCCATCAGTTAATCCTGTTCTTGCGGGGGCTGTGTTGCAGGATTGCTGTCTGCGTGCTCATACGATCAACTCCGCAGAGCTCTGGCTGCAGAGCGCATTACTTCTGCCACAGCCGGTGCGTGTGCAAAGCAGCTATGTGGGGCGTGAGGAGCAGAGCCGTCAAAAACTTCTGAGATTGAGCCGATGCAGCCTTCTTCTACCAGATGCTTTAACAATGGTTGGAGCGTGGCACGAATCCTGGTGAATGTTTCGACATGCTGCCCGTGTACATTGATGAGCGCGTCGCAATAAGCTCCAACAAGCCAGGGCCAGGCGCTTCCTTGATGCAGCGAGAGATTTCTATGATACTCATCGGCGCAGCTGAAGCCACAACCGTAATGGCTCTGATATGACGCATCAGCAGGCGACAAAGAGCGAATGCCAGCAGGCGTCAGTAGTTCTCTCTCAACTACAGAAAGGATCAACTTTTCTTGCTCTTTGGTAAAGGCTCGAAACGGCAATGATATAGCTAACAGCTGATTGGGACGAATTGCAGCTTCCGGCTTTGCAGATGAGTGCCCCAACTGTTCTATGACGTCGTAGAGACATTGGTGTTCTGCGTTCCAGAACTTTTGCATCGATGCGCAAGTCAGCGGCAGCAAGGATTCCAATGCAGCTGACTGTACGGAAAGCTCAGAGGCAAAATAGCAGCTTGTTGCCAGGAGGTTGTACCAGAGCGCGCATATCTCTACTGGTTTGCCTGCTCGCGGAGTGATTGGCATGCTCTCCACTACTGCATCCATCCAGGTGAGCTCTAACTGGGGATCTCCACAACTGAGAAGTCCATCCACAGGATCCATTTGGATACCATGGGTGGTGCCTTGTTGGTAACATTGAGCAGCCTGCAGTAAAAGAGGATACTGCTCGCGGATGAAGTCGAGATCCTTGGTTGATTGGTAGTAGTTGTAGAGAGACCAGGCCCACCAGAGAGTTGTATCAACGCTTGTATATTCAGGTTCTGCGGCGTTGTCGAGAAATCTGTTGGCCATTACTCCGTCTTTGACTAGAGAGGCGAAAAGTCTGAGTATTTTGCGAGCTTCATCAAATCGTCTTGTTGAGATGGTCAAACCTGTCAGCGCAATCATCGCTTCACGACCGGCATCATTTAACCAGGGGTACCCAGCTATGACGCTTGTTCCCGCTATCTCGGCGTTGGAGCGCCCGACCAGGAATTGATCGCAGGCAAGTACAAGAAGATTGGTCTCTGGTGAGCGCGGTAGTGCAGCTGTGTGCAGAAGCTGGTTTTGATAAGCAAGATTGCTTTCAATCACCAGGCGGCACTCCGGTGATTTGACGTCTGCGCCAAGGCTGGCTGCAACAGAAAGCTCGCCGCCTGGCTCAAGCACAGCTCTCAGATTGCCGCTTAAGATGAGGTCCTCTTGATCGGGCATTCCACGTGCCGCCTCTTCAGGCCAGTGGTATGCCCACCACCACTGCGATTGCTGTTCATAAATGCCGTCGGTCCAGCTCAACTGCATACACAGTGGTGAGTTCTCCAGCCATAAGTGTGACTGTTTGCCTGACACAGACTGGTTGCAACATTTATCAACCGATCCGTAGGTCTGAGAGTGAAAGTCGCGAAAGCCGGTAAAAAAGCGGATGAGAAGAGTTGCTTTGCCGCCGGAACGCTCGTGGTCGGGAAGCCAGCAGTAGCCGATATGCACTGTGTTCGTTTTCCGCGCCAGGGTTAGCTGTTTGATCAAATAGTGACCATCCATGTTGTAAACCCAGGTGGGTGCGGGCAGGAGGGCAAAAGCCTCAATAAATTTATAGCCGGTGGGTGATACCACTCCTGATGCCCAATGATCTGTCCCCAGTTCATAGCTATGTCCGTTAAGTGAAACCTGCTCTTGTATGCGCGACAGAATGATGTGTCTGTCCACCGGCTCGTGCATAGCCGCTACTAATACGGCGTGATAACGCCTGGTGTGAGTGTCTGATATTGTGCTGCTTGAATAGCCGCCTAACTCATTGGCAACGATCCACTCTCGATAATCCGGCTGGTCGCCAAGAGGGTACCAAACTGGCACCTCATAGTTGAGCTCTTTGTATCTTGATTTAAGCCAGCTTGGCAACCCGAAGGTCATCAGTGCTCCGAAGGTCAACTGCCCTTGTTTTTCAATACTAACCTATATTTTAAGAATGTGGTATTAAGAGCTTATTTGTTGCTTGACGCAACTGTCGACAGTTGCAGCTAAGGCTGTTAAGAGGCAGTACGATTGGCTTGTCTTGGCTGACTCTTGAGGTAAGATGCATGTTCTTGGTGGGTAGATTGTCGAGGTAGGGAGATTGAATCAAGAGGACGAGCAAATTGGACAGAAGGGCAAAACTTTCTGGGAAACTTACTGCTCGGCAGCTACTGAAGCTCTCAACAGGAGGAACTATGCTGATGCAGAACGCCTTTTTGTCTCTTCTTTGAAGGAGGCAGAGCAGTTTGCCGGTGCTGATGATCTTGTGGTGTCAAGTCTGGTTGGATTGGCCAGAGCGTTGGAGGGGCAGGGCAAGCATAGAGAGGCTACCGAGCAGATCAAGAGAGTGTTGACTGTCAAGGAGACAAATTCAGGAGAAGATAGTCCCGAGCTTACACTTACTCTAGCTACACTTGGGCACCTGTATGAAGACCAGGGGATGACCACCGAGGCGGTGGTCACTTACAGGCGGGTTCTGCTTCTTTGTGAGCTGGTTGAAAGCGGTTTTAGCGATGAAGAATTTCTTGTGACAAGCAGGCTGGCAGCTCTTTACCGGGCGCAGGGAAAACAGGCTGAGATGCGCCAGATGATTGAGCGGGTGCTTAAGTTGTGCCGGCAAGATGACGTCTCAGGTTATCCGCTCAAGTCTGATGTTCTCAACAGTATTGCCTGGTTGTATGAACTTGAGAAGTGTCATGAACATGCTGCGGAGCTGTACGAACAGGCGTTGTCTGTTATGGAAGAGGCGCTGACTTTTGAACACCCGGAGATGGCAGAGCAGCTTGCCCGGCTGGCTCGCTGCCGGCTTGCTCAAGGTAAGGTCAGCGATGCTGAATTGCTTGTTTTGCGTGCTGTAGCTATCAGCGAGAAATGTGCTGGTGTCTATGCAGAGGTGCTTGTTCCAATTCTGTCTGAGTTGGGCGATGTTTATCTTACACAGTCTAAGCTCAGTGAAGCAGAGGCTGCTTTCCGTCGCGCATTGAACATTGTGCAGAAGACTGATGATGGGGATGGTGTGGCAGCATCGGCTTTGCTTGCTGAAATTGCTGACATTTGCGCTCAGTGGGGAAAACAGATGGAGGCAGAACAGATGCTGCATCAATCCTTAGCTTGTTTGGAGCGCAGGCTTGGCATATCTCATGCCGGACTCCGTCCTGTATTAACCAGACTGGCTGATCTTTATTTCGAGCAGGATCAGCTTTATTCTGCTGAAACTTACTACAAGCGCGAGCTTGAAATTGCTGAGGAAACTCTCGGAACAGAGAGCCCTTATCTTATGCGTACTCTGAACAAGCTGTGGCAGATTTATAAGAGTCAGAAGCGGTTTACTGAATCTGAGACTATTGCTCTCAGGCGTACATCGATTAACTATGCTCTTTTGGGACCGGTGCACCCTGACGTAGGGCGATGTTTGGGTGATCTTGCTCTTGTTTATGCCAGGCTGGATAAACCACACGAAGCCGAGTCTATGTACCTGAGGGCGGCTGGCATTATAGAGAATGCCTTAGGATCTGACAGTCCCGAACTGGATACTCTGCTGGAAGAGTATGAAGAGTTTAAGCGGGATGTTAAAGGTGTGGGCGGCAAGTCCGGCTGGAGACGCTTCCTGCCCTGGTAAGTCTGTGTGCACAGCTTGCCGAGATGGGGATGTCCAGGGCGTCGTTGATCTTTTGTGACATGCCCTGACCACCCCCATCTTAGCAAGTGCAAAAAGCGACCTCTTCTGGTCGCTTTTTGCACTTTTTGGCCTTTTTTTGCTTGCAAGCATCAACTGGTGG
>CAILLX010000196.1 GCA_903835185.1 uncultured bacterium
AAACCCCACCAGTTGATGCTTGCAAGCAAAAAAAGGCCAAAAAGTGCAAAAAGCGACCAGAAGAGGTCGCTTTTTGCACTTGCTAAGATGGGGGTGGTCAGGGCATGTCACAAAAGATCAACGACGCCCTGGACATCCCCACAACCACAGTGAATCAACCGTTCAATCAGACAGCAACTGTTCAACCAGCCTTAACAGCCCTGGAGAGTGGGCGGAACCCACCTCTCTCCAGGTGCTGCTTTGGCTGGCAGTCAGTTTAGTCGCAAGTTGAAGCAGGTGATGAGCTGGCTTGCAAATGTCAGACCTGGCACGGCGGGCTGACATCTGGTCGACTTTCACTTGTAAGAACCCGGCAGTGGCTGACTGTCTCGCAGAGGGTCGGACTGGGCCTTGACGAGCTTGTCAAGTTTGGCTGCCTCCAGCTCGAGGGCAACCTGACGCTGACGGATCAGACGGTTGATGCCCATCTCCTCTGCCTCGCGCCAGCTGCTGGCTTTGTACGAGCTGAAGGCAGTGAACTTGGGCAGTTCGCCTTTGCCTACTGCTGAGCCTTCCAGCGGCAGGTGGAGAAAGTTGGTGTTCTTCAGGCACTGCCCGTCAGAGCCCAGGCTGTCACCGATGAACAGTGAATACTTGGGGTCGATGTTCATGTCAGCGATAGCAGCAGCGACGAGCTCTGACTTGATGCTATGCTGCGTCACAATCACATGGTCGAAAACTGAGCGCAGTCCAGCTTTCTTGATCTTGTAATATTGAACATCGCGGTCTCCGCAGGTGACTGCCACCATGAGGAAGTTGTAGCGAGCACGGTTGAGCACCGGCGCGGCTTCAGGAAACAGCTCTGGCTCACGGAAGTGAGGGGAGTGTCCGATGTCACGGCAGTTTTCAATTATGTCCCAGCGTGGCGTCATGTTTGCAGTCCGGCAAGCGCGGCAATAAGCCTTGATGAACGCCTTGCCGAGTGACTCGGGGGGATAACCGTGCTTGGCGTGGTATTGGACTTTGAGCGCCTGGGCGTCTTGGCAGACTACTTTGGCGTCAAAGCCGAGCAGGGACATAAGCAGTTCGAACCGCTTCCAGGCAGAGCGGAAGTACTTCTCGCACTCCAGGATAGTGCCGTCGAGATCCAGGAACAACGCGCATTTCTTCCCGCTGGGGGCGAGGAAATTGCGTCCGGGCGTGCTGATGTTAGTACCCATGTGGATGATCTCCTTTCATGGAGATTTTGGAAGCCAAAAGGCGACGCACTCACTGGTGCTGTTTAGTCCATTTGGCTTGCAACGAGATAATCAAGCTAAGTCCAATCGCAATACGCAAAAGCTGATCGGCAGATCGAGCAGCTGGCAAAGCAAGTCAACCAACACCTCGGCGGAGGCAGGCAGATGAAGTGAACAAGGAGTAGGCGATATGTGTGCTTGGTCTCGTAGTTCCGCTTGATTTGTAACAAAGAATTTCTTTGAACATACTCCTTGACTGTGGACTATGAAAAGATGGTTGCCAAGTATGCTGGACTGTGAATCTGCCCGCGGGGACAGCCTTTGCCTTGTTTTCTCCAGTTGACATTTTCTCTATCTGTTTACTGTCACAGCTATGGCGGCTCTGCTAACTTTTGTAAAGAGAGCAAGCTAAAGCCTGGCTGTCAGTAACCCAAAACGAGGGAATGCCGGTCGTTTTCAATCACTATGTTCTGCTTGTTTTATCGAAATTTCAGCAATTTGGTGAAAGAGATCTTTATTGAACTGGCTATCCGGCTGTCTTATGGTCAGTGTATTCATCGCATCACTTAGTTCCAATTAAGAAGCCATACCCCCAACCAGTTAGAAGAAAAACGGTGACAGCTAAGTGACACAGTCGCGAAATGAAAACTATGTTTCTTGCTGACAACCCAGCTCGATCGATGTGACGCACCGGTTGAGTCGACAACTGTCTCAAGGAGGTCACCATGAGCCAGCCTCTCGCCAATGTACTTGTTCTCGTGTTAGTGCTCCTGGTTCTCTGGGTGCTTGTGCGAAGGGAACGTAAGGGTAACGAACTGGCCAAGAAAGGTGTCGGAGAGCCGTGCATCCACGACAAGCTGAAGAGATTATGCCTGATCTGCCGGCCAAAGCTTGGTTGGTTCAGTCTGTTCGGGCTATTTCGCCGTCGCAGTGTGGAAGAAGAGCTTCCCGACGAGAATGAGGATGATGAGCAGTCTTCTGATGAGTCTGGAGGCTCTGCTTCCGGGACAGGAGACAGCAACCAAAAATGACATGTCCCATTGACTCCAATGGGGCAGCCAAACAAAGCGCCGGAGGACCCTCGCGTCCTCCGGCGCGGCGTCTGGCAAGCTTTGCCTTCTGCGCAATCTGGGAGTCTGGATTGGTATTCACGGTGTGACATGGCAATGCCATCACTGATGTTGCTGTGGTCCGATCGGGCATACAACCCTTCAGTGGGGAAGAGGCAATCTTGTTTCAGGCACAGGGATTGTGTGCACCGATAATTTTTTTGCTATAGGTGCCACCATATACGGTATCATAGAGCAAATTGTATAAACTTCTTGTGGCTTTTGGGCGCCGGGTAACCTCCGTCCAGGTACTATCGCTGGTCTGCCGCTCCTGGGGACTTGGGTGCATATAGCGGCTGAGACCAGTTGAGAAGGCAGGAGGAGCGGTGACAGCCGGAACCTATAGTGTTGGGACGGCAGCTAGCCAAACTTGGCTTTTCAAGCGGCTTGTGCAGATGGGTCACGCTTGCTAAACTTCCAGTCTCTTCATTTGCAGGTAGAAGTAGATGAGTAACGAGCATAAGAATTCCCTCGGGCAGGTCAGTTTGGTAGCTAAAGTGAACCCGGAAAAAGAGAGCAGTTACAGAAAATTGCTGGATGCAGCTATTAAGGCTTCAGAGATGAGCTATTGCCCTTATTCTGACTTCCCAGTTGGAGCTGCCCTGCTCACAGCCGAAGGGAAAGTTTTTACCGGTTGCAATGTGGAAAACGCCTCTTTCGGCGGGACTATCTGCGCTGAGCGTACGGCTATCATAAAGGCAGTATCTGAAGGGTATAAGAGCTTCAAAGCAATAGCAATTCACTGCAAGAAATTGAGTGGTAAGTGGCCGTGTGGGATGTGCCGGCAGTTCATCTGCGAGTTCGGTTTAAACATTGACGTCGTGATTTTGAATACCGACGGCGCGCTTGAGTGGAGATCGTTGGAAGAGCTGTTGCCTGGTCATTTTGGACCGGAATCACTACAAACATAAAATCTTCTTGACATGGCGAGTGGAAGTGGTCTAATAAGGCTAGATTTCTTGTCTTTGAGTGTTTTTAGGGTAAAGGCGTCAATGGTATCTGATCAACAAGCTGGACATTTTAGCGACGCGAGGGACCATTCTGCACCTCACTCCGGAGGCGTAGCCAGCAACCTGTTTGCCGATATTCTGGACAGCACTTATGGACCATCGGCATATAACATAAAGAAGGCTGCTCCTAAAGAAGGAGTTCTGGCCCAGCTGTCGCGTGCTACTCATGACGCTGTAGCTGGATCGCTCGGTTCAACATCTGACTTCGGCAGTGAAGCTGGTGAAAAGCAGAAGAATAAAGCTCTGGAAGGTGGCAAACAAAGTGACAGGGTAGCTGAAGCTGCTGCTGTTGCTGCCGCTTTTCGTCCAGAAGCCAGCCGTGAGATTCAACGAGAAGCGCCAGGCAACACAGTCGACACTACACGTGAACATCTCCCGGCAGGTAGGGTCGCAGTTGACAGGCAAGGTGATTTAGCCCATGTCGAGTTCTCTCCGGTTGCCCTTGACGGTCACGGTTGAAGAAGGCATTGGTTGCCTGATCGTGCCTGATGACTGCGCAAGCGGAGTGGCTGCACCCGCTCAGCTCTGATTGGTGCGCAACCAGTGCTCTAGATCGGCGGTCGTGCTGAATTCAAGCAGTGCTTATCTCAGCGACTCAACCCGAGCCTCTTATGGAGAAGCTTGAATGCCAGCAGGAGGTGATCTTCGAGCAGAAGCAGACCATTGCAGACCAGGGCCGTCAGTTACGCCTGCTGCCAGACCTACAGAAACAGGCAGAACAAAGGCAACAGGAAGTTGAGTTGAAGCACGTTGAAAACGAAGCGCTAAAGAAACTCCCGCTCTGTAGGCAACCTTTGCCGGGGTGCCAATACCAACCAGCTCGTCGTTGCGGCAGAACCACAAACCTTGCGCGTTTTTCTCCATAAAGAAGGTAATCGATTGACCGGGGCTGCTCTGCGTTCCAGACCCTCCCCGGGCAGCCAGCTCGCTGAGATCACCAGTTGCTCGCTTATAGACTGTCCTCAGCAGTTTCGGTTCATCGATGTGTTCCGCAACGGCAACTTGCTTCTTTTGCCCGCACGTTGAGCTTCAGTGACTTCCTGACCGGACAGGGTAGTCCGAAAGGGCAGGCTCCCTATTTGCATCCTGATCAAGCCGCTCCTATTATTTGCACCAGTGGGGCGCTGGGTTCTTTCAGGTCTGGTTGGTGCGCAACCAGTTTTCATGCAGCCTGGCAAAATAGCGAAACAAGCCAAATCCTGCCTTCCTCCGCTTGTACCAGCCTTGCTAACTCCACTAACTTAGCCAACTCCACTAGTTCCACCAATCAACGTATTTATATCAGTGGGGCTTTTACGTGTTGATCAAAGAAATATATTATTGATCTATACCACCTCAAAAGGCACTTCAATTCAGCACTAAAGCCTAATCACTACGCTGTCTTACAAGACTAGATGGTTGTTGGTAATTCAGTATGAGTGAGTATAAGGTCAGGGTATCTTCAATTCCATTTTCAGCTAAGGAATCGCCACAAGCAGGCACAATCCAAGTAGCAGCCACAACCAGTCCATTGTAAGCGATAGCGATATTGCCTGGGGATGGCTCTTGATGAGGATTGTGAGCTTACATGGGTAGTGCCTATGCTGAATTGGCTTGAGGAAATTTAGATAAGTCAAAGAAGTGGAGACAAAACCATGACAAATAGAAAACGAGTACTAGTTGGCATCGGTCTTATTGGGCTGTGGTTTGTGGTCCTCCTGATCACTCAGTCATACTACGCCGTTATTTTCCATGGTTGGTTCCCCTGGGTTGTGATGGGCGCTTTGTTCGTCGGCTACCTGCTGGTGGAGCGATTTCTGAATCCATACTTCAAGATTTTCGCCGAGCTCAAGGGGCTTAGTCCAGCTGTTGTCAACGGACTCCGCCAGGCTAGAATCTGGCCAGCATCTACTGTCATTTGCTGCCTGGTCGCGGTCGTGTGTTCCGTCAGCTTCGTCAACGTGCCGGCCATCATCCTCATGGCTCTGTTCAGCGCTCTCGTTTGGGGTCTCAATGGCTACATCCTGGATGAGAGCTAGTTCAAGGAAGAATGAAGTCGACCTGGCATAAGGATGTAACCGTACGCTAGGCTGGCAGCTCTTTGCCAACCGGCTGCTCCCGGAAAATAAAACATTATCAGAAGCAGCATCTGGTCCGTCGCAAGACGCGCCTGCTGCATTACCAAGGAAGGGGGAAACCATCATGGAGGAGAGGACGAAGATACCCACCCCGGAAGAGGCTCGGACAAGCTGGAAAGCTCATCAGGTCGAGCAACTCGAAGACTTTCGTCAGGACTGTATTCTAGAGCTGCAGTATGGCAGGCTAAAGCTGTGGTTCATCGACACTGTTCTACCGAAAACGCCTGAGTCGGCAATCCGCACAGTTCTGGAGGACTTCCAGAAGAGTGGATGGTATGCCAATTTGGAGAACTGTGGTCAGGATCGGTGGCTGATTAGGTTCAGCCTGACTCCATGGCCGATTCCGAAAGACACACACCACCACAACTGGTTGTGCCGGCTCTTTGGATGCTCAGCCGAGTAACCAGTCAGGTAATGCGTACGGAAACAGTAGGAATCTATCAGGCACCCGCCTTGCTATCGGGTGTCTGATAAGAGCCTTTACAATGTTTCATTTTCTCTATGTCAGTCTCTGCAGGTCCACCTCTGGGGCGCCTGCTGCCAGTAGTACACACGAGAAAAAGGAGGACGAATCATGAAAGTCCTAAGGAAAGGACGACAGCAGGATGGAGGGGCACAGGAGTACACGTGCGGCAATGGTAATTCTGGCTGCGGTTCTCTGCTTCTGGTGGGAGAAGGGGACCTGTACTGTACAAGCCCCCACCACGACGGGTCGTACCGTGCGAAGTTTTGTTGCTCGGAGTGCAGGACCGAGACGGACGTTGATGTACCGAGTCACATCGGCATCAAGGTTCGCAATCGAGAAATGAAGAAACCAACCGCAACTCCATCACCGTTCAGGCATCACATGTAGCTCTACAGTCACTGGTCGGACACAGAGGTCCGACCAGTGACTGTAAGTTGACGATTTATTTGGCGCTTTTTTTATCGAGATAATTGGCGTATCACGATATTTGGCGTACAGGCAAACGTATGGCAGCCACGGAACAGGTCTTTACCGGACCTACATTTAGGCGCCAGACAAGAGCTGTGTTGAGATATCAAGACGCCAAATATCGTGTCAAAAAGTGCACCATTTATTTCGTCAATTCACATCTCCCCCGAAATTTTATGCTCTCCAATTTCGACCTGATGAAGGGAACGGGAACACGGTTGAGCTAACGGAGAGAGAGAGTAGAAAGGAGGGAATTCTATGAGAAACAAGAAAATGAAGGTGCAGAACCGATGGCGCAATGCTGCCATGATCTTTGCAGGGATGCTGACTGGGTCATACCTGTTGGGCTTCTTTCATCCGCCGGCTGCAGTACAAGCAATGACAGCAGTTATGTTAATGGCGGCGTGGTTGTTGAGTCAGGACAGCAGGCGTAGCGTGTCCGACTACTGGAGCGACTCAAGTGAGCTTGCAGCCATCATTCATGACCGCCTGATTCATCACGGTTGCTCCGTCGCTGCAGCGGAGTCCATCACTGGCGGGCTGCTCAGCGGCACCCTGCTAACTCACGGTGGCAGCTCTGCCTTTCTGAAGGAGGGAGTGGTAACCTATTGCGACGCTGCCAAAGAGCAACGCCTGGGTGTCTCTCCGTTCATCCTCCGGACATGCTCAGCAGTCTCGCGACAGTGCGCGGAGTCCATGGCCCTGGGTGTGAGGCGCTATGCCGGAGCCGACATTGGACTGTCCACTACTGGCTATGCTGGACCTGCCACTGCTTCGGAGGAGGTTGGGCTCGTCTATGTTGCGGTGGCAATCGGCGAGCAGGTCTTCGCTGAAGAGAAGCGCTACGACTACAAGAAGCTGGGGCGCGATGGCATCCGCTGGAGTGTGGTGCACGATGCGCTCTTACTTCTTCTGGAACACCTGCCTGTTCCGAGCGCAAGCGACCACAACTGACAATACAACAGCACCGCGATGGTGACGTTGTTATTGCAGCCGGTCCGGAGTTGCGAACTGCACTCCGGACAGGCGTTCCAAAAACATTTTTTCTGTCGGGAGGACGCAGGATTTCATGCCATTCCTGCGTCCTCCCGACAGGATTTCTTCGTTGACCCTTATCTTACTATGTATCGTAGCAGGCATTGTATATGGTATCATCAAAAAATCATGCCACCACGGAGATCGCAGCGTGGTGGCGCTGGTGGTGCAGATCCACCGCGACCTGCAGATAATAATTATTATGGTTCATTCTGGAATAGTAACAGCCGGGAATAGCCGCTAGCACTGGCTTTCTGCCGTTAAATTCATTGGCACCTTGGAACTGGAATTCTCAATAAGCCTCAAAAAAGCTTTTGGGGTAGCCTAAAACCTGCCATCTCAGCGACTTTCAATATTATCAGACGGTCTGCTTGAGGCCGGACAAAGGCAGTTCAATTGCTAGCTCATCCCAAGGCACAAGTACTAGTTTTTCCTTGTTGTGTGCCAGTAGACCTAGTCTCAGAAGCAACTTCACATCTGTGTGTACATTGCTGTAGTCACGCTCAAGACCTTTAGCTAATTGCCTTATGTTTATTGCTCCGTGCTGATGCAGGAACACAAGTAACTCCATGCGCTTTTCCGATAGCGTGGAAAGCATCGTTGCAGCATCGGCAAAATTCACCTCCGTATCATGAGGTGTTACCGGCAAGCCCTTCTCAATGTTTTCGCAAGTGTCAATAACCTCTTGCATGATGGCGGCATAGGGTCTGATTGTTATTCGTATTCGGCGTTTCTTCTTCATAGTCATAAAATGCCTCCATTGTTGAGGACGGCAGCATTAAAATCCGCTAGCAACTGTTTGATATTGCTGAATGCGTAGGGCTGCTCTACGTTTCGAATGTGTTTGTGGTCTCCTTTCCCAGCCTCGTTGTCGTAGCGTACCAATGTGCTTCCATCAGACAATGAGTAATTGAGCCGGTATTTATAACGGTGTGGACGCTCTGGCGTCGGTTGTGGAATTTGCCAGACAACTATTTCCAGGATTGATCCATTGGCGAATTCGCGTTTGACTTCCAATACTGCTGTAGCATTCACCATAATAGCCTATGATATCATACGCCATAGCTTATCCCAGGGTTGAAGGAGTCAAAGAGAGGGTTGGCAACGATTCAGCCTTACGGACTTAAGCGGCGTTGCTGTTAATCATCTTCGGAGTGAAGCTGATTTGAAGCCCAAGATTATCCAGTATTGTTGCGAGACTAGAAAGCCGCGGATTGCCGCTTTCTGAAAGCATGTCATAAAGATTCTCGCGATTCAGCTTCGTCGCTTGAGACAATGCAGCCATCCCGGCATGAGCTTGTACGACATCCCGGACCGTAAGAAGAAACACGTCTTCGCCTTCTTCCAGAGCTGCATTCAGATATCCTGCGGCGTAGTCCAGGTCTTTCAACTTTTCCAATAGATGATCCGTGTATTCAACTGTCGGCATAATCTTTTCCCTTCTTGAAGCTTGCCCAGTACTGTTTCGCCACTTTGATGTCTTCTGATGAACGTCAACTACTTTGTCAGGTGCGTATTGCCAGAAAAGCTGCCAGCTGTTCGGCTGTCAACTTGTGTCCTGCTGATGAGAAGTGGTATTGCAAGAAAAGAGAGCTGGGGTCTTTGTTGGCTTTAAAGGCTGGTGTCAGGTCGAGAAGACCAAAACCTTCCTGCTTGCTGAAGCTGTTCAGATCAGCTATTTGCACAGCTAAGATAGGGTCGCCTATTGTATTGGGGAAGATCATGACTATGAGCGGGCTTCCTGCTGCCTGACAGTCTTTGTTTAAACGGTGCAGTAAAGCTTTAGTGACCGGCCAGACATCTTGCTGTGGATAGAACAAGCGGGTGGAACGGCTTGCCGCTTTGGGCTGAAACTTGCTTGCCAGGCTTGTGGTCCAGCCTCTCATCTTGTTGTATAGCTTTTCGTGAATACTCAACGCCAGATTTGCCTGACTGAAAACACCATAGATGCGGCTGTGCCTGCGGAGAAAGTCGAGCACAGCGTGTGGCTTCAGTCCCGTCGCCTGCTCGATGAGGATGCTGTTGTCCTGTTGTAAGGCGCCCTTGTTGTCCATGTAAAAGTACGGACGTGGCTCGGCTGCACGTTTGTAAGGGTTATAACAGTTTTGCAGCGCAGCACCACGGACATAAAGGAGGACTGTGATGTCAGGTTTATAGGCAGTTACATCTTTTTCAAACTGGAGCACCTGCTGCCCTGTTGAATAGCTGGAGCAGCCAAAATTGAGCACCTCGAAGGGCGCAGGCTTTGAGTTTGTGTTGAGAAGATGATCCAATACCCGACAATAAGTATCCGTCAGAGGCACTTGCAACCCTTCTGTAGCCGAATCTCCCAGTACAGCAATGCGCTTGACACCTGCCGGCTTTGCCAGGCTGTGCAGTATGTCGCGGCGGCCAGCCAGACTTAAACGATCGTTGGAATAACCCTCCAGTCGCCAGGTTACCTGTTTCCCAGCTAGTTGATGACAACCGAGAACTGCGTCCGGCTCGAGAAACTCAGAGCCGCCGACTCCACAAACCCGGAAAAGACCCTCAAGAGATAAGATACCCAGAGCTGTTATCAGTAGTATCTCCAGGGCAATATGCCACCATGCCTGGTGCTTTGCTGTTTTAAGAGATTCGCGCTGTTGCATCTCCGGCTGAGTTGCCGTGGTCATGATTAATCCTTAGAACTGGAAGTAGATAAACGGCTCCATCTTTCCGGGAGCAAAGCCAAGAATGATGATGGACAGGCAGGCATAAACAACGATCTGAAAAGGCATAGAACTCCGGCACCATAGATTCAACCGGGACAAAAGCGGTGTTGCTGCACCCGGCTGCAAGCTCGGCGCCGACTCGCGCCAGCGCGAGCAGAGGAGAAACACCACATACAAGGAGAGCGAAACAGGAAGTGTGGAGAGGAGGAACATCTCGATTACTGTGGCTGAATGGGCCGGAATAAAAAGTTTTGCTGCCATAGTCACAGCATGCGGCATATTGTCTGAGCGGAAAAGAATTCCGGCCATGAAAAGAAGGAACCAGGTTGTGACAACGCCGCCCCAGTGCCAAACAGGATGCGGTCTTATTCGAGCCAGCCAGCTTACTCTGGCGACCAAATCTTGCCACTCTTTAGTTACAACCAGAATGGCGCCATGGAAGGCTCCCCAGATCACATAGTGCCATGCTGCTCCATGCCAGAGACCGCCCAAAACCATTGTAAGAAAAACATTGCGCATTGTCTTCCAGGCGCCACCACGCGATCCACCTAGCGGAATAAACAGATAGTCGCGCAGCCAGGTGGAGAGCGACATATGCCAGCGTCGCCAGAATTCAGTCAAATTGGAAGCTAGAAACGGCCAGTTGAAGTTCTCAGGCACTTTATAGCCGAAAAGAAGAGCTGATCCCCGTCCGATGTCTGTGTAGCCTGAGAAGTCAAAAAAGATCTGTAATTGAAAGCCTATGACTGCAACCCAGGCATCTGCTGTGCCCAGTTTGTCCAGGTGAGTAAAACCGGCATTAACAATCTGTCCCAGATTGTCGCCAAGGACAATCTTTTTGAACAGTCCCTGGAAAATAAGGAAAAGTCCAGCCTGGAAGCTGCTCTTCTTGAAAACAGGCTCGTCGAGCAGCTGTTTCATGAAATCTTGAAAACGCTTAATCGGTCCGGCAATTTGTGAGGGGAAGAAAGCAGCAAAAAGAGCAAAATTCCAGAAGTTCTTCACCGGCTGGCTACCGCGGTAGACGTCAGTTATGTAATGAATAAACTCAAAAGTAAAGAAGGAGATGCCCAGCGGCAGGATGATATTGAGAACAGGCTCGTTTACAGGCACAGGAAGTGGCAGCCCCAGCTTGTTGTGCAGCCAGCTGGAAGATTGAAAGAGGGAGTCGATTAAGAAATTAGCGTATTTATAAAAACAGAGGCAGCCCAGGTTGAATATAAGTCCAATGGCAAGGATAAGTTTGCGCCGGCTCTGCCAGGCTGCTATGCAGCGCCCCAGGAGATAGTTGACTACAGTTAATGTGAGGATGAGCAGTCCATAAGCTGGCATCCAGTTCATATAGAAGATGTAGCTGGCAATTAAAAGCAGTCCGCGCCGACATACTTTGGGAAGCAGCCAGTAAAGCGCCACCACTACCGGTAAGAAGACAAGGTAAGTAAAGCTGTTGAACAGCATATTGTGAGAACCCTCTTATCCTGACGGGTAATCAAGTGATGTCAGATAATAACATGCACTCCTTCTCTAAACCTTTGGAATATCACATCAGTCCTGAGGCAAGATGATAAATATGCAGACAGCTTTTCTGAAATCAATTGGAGCGCTGCTCGGTGGCTGCTCCTTTGACCTTGGTTGTCCGAATACTTACGCAAGATGTGATAATTGAGTGGCAGCACAATTGGCAAGTATCTATAATGTCGGATGCGAGAACTCGTGAGAGAAGGAATGCAGGACATGAAACGCAAACTATCCGTATTTGCATCGGCGGCTGTGCTCACGGCAACACTAATTGTGCCTGTGAATCAAGCAAGAGCAGCCAACTCTGCTGGTGCTCAGCACAGTAAAATCCCGCCTGTTCCTGCCTCTTCCCAACTGCAGGTTCCACCTCAGCCGACAGGACCGGCAAAGGCGACTCAAGCTGCACAGCAACCTGCAGTTGATAAAAGTATTTACACAGTTGCCGAATCGAGACGTTATGTCTCCAAAACAGCCACCGGGCAGCATTTTGTCGACTATATCAATTTGAAGGCAGGGCAGGATAAGATGCCGCTCAAGCTCAAGTTTTTCTACAAAGGTTTCAATTATTTGAGCTGTTCAATTGGCGGCTATCCATTGTTTGACCGCAAGCGGTTGCAAGAACAAGATCCGCTAGTGATAACTATGACTGGCAATATTGGTTCTGGTAGCAGTCAGGTCCTTCTCGATGCCTATGGTCCTCCCGGATCGACTCTTAACTGGGTTTTGATTGCGCCCAAACCGACACTTAGGGAAGCCAAGCCTTCTGAAGTAGGACCTGGGGATACGATTAAGCTCAGTGGAACTCACTTCTGTCCTGAAGCCAGATGGAATGAAGTTCAGTTTGGCGACAAAAAAATAGCTGCCGAGTCAGCAACTAAATCTCAGCTGGAGATAAAAGTGCCTGACGATGTTGAAGCAGGCAAGCAGAAAATCTCAGTTACAGTGCTCGGGCAGAAGACAGGAGCAGTAGAAGTGGAGGTGAATGCACCACCTGAACTTAGTGGAGTCAGCCTGCATTCAGCTCCCCCAGGGCAAGAGATTACTTTGACAGGCAAGCATTTTGCCAAGAGTCTTGGTAAAAACAAGGTTTCCATAGGCGGATCGCAGGCTCAGATAGTTGCTGGCGGTACAAGCAGCCTTACAGTAATAATCCCATCTGCTCTTGACGCCAGTATGAACCCGGCCTATGGCGTGCCGATTACAGTGGAAGTTGGCAAGCAGAAGTCGAAGGAAAACGTGACTATAGATATCCAGTCACGCGTGTTTTAGCGGCTTCGAGAGATGTTTGCTGCCAGCGATTGAGGTGTTTTGAGATGATGCTCTCCGAATTAAAGAGAGAAGTTGAAGCTGTTGAGGAGCGCTTGACGAAAGTCAAGCAGTATCTTTGACCCGACTCGCCTTGCCCGCGAGCTTAAAGAGCTGGAAGAGCAGACTCTGGTGACTGACTTCTGGCAGGATCAGAAGAGAGCTGCACATGTGACACAGCGCATGAGCCGCTTGAAGATTCAACTGGATATGTATGAGCGTTGGGGGCGAGCTGTAAGCGATCTGGCTGTTTTGCTTGAAGTTGGCTTGGAGGAAGACGACGAGTCGATAGCCTCAGAGATAGAGTCAGGCTTGAAGAAGCTAAATGAGGAACTGGGGCGCTTCGAGCTTACCCGATTGCTTTCAGGCGAATATGACGACTCGGCAGCTCTAGTGACAATCAATGCTGGTGCCGGCGGCACTGACGCTCAGGACTGGGCTGAGATGATGTTGCGTATGTACTTGCGCTGGGCTCAAACACGTGGTTTTAAGTGCGAGATTCTCGATCAGTCTGATGGAGAGGAGGCCGGTATTAAGAGCGTTACTTTTAAAGTTGATGGACCGTTCGCTTACGGCTACCTTGTCTGTGAGAAAGGTGTACATCGTCTGGTGCGCAAGTCGCCTTTTAAGGCTAGTGCCGACTCCCGCCAGACAAGCTTTGCAGCCGTTGAGGTAAGTCCCTTGATGGAAGATATAGACTCTCTGGTCGAGATCAGGGATGAAGATATTGAAGTTGACACAATGCGCTCTGGTGGAGCCGGTGGGCAGAATGTGAACAAAGTTGAAACGGCTGTGAGAGTCGTGCACAAGCCAAGCGGCATTATGGTGAAGTGCCAGCAAGAACGCAGCCAACTACTTAATAAGGAATTGGCTATGGAGCTGTTACGCTCCAAACTGCTGGCTGTAAAGCAGGCGGAGCGGGACGAAGAGCTGGCCAGACTGCGTGGCGAAAATGTCTCGGCTACTTTTGGTAATGCTATCCGCTCTTATGTTCTTGATGACCGTCTTGTTAAGGATGTACGTACCAAGGTGGAGACACCTCAGGTTGAAGCTGTGCTTAACGGCGATCTCGATCAGTTTATAGATTCATACTTGCGGTACAAAGCTGTTAATCAAGCCCGCAGTAGCGTTACATAGAGCAGGTGGCTGCTTTGCAATAGCCAAACAAGCTGCCGATTGGTTCGGCTTTGTAGCTTCAACTAAGCGCGCTAACTGTTAAGCATTACCTTAACAAGAGCATATCAGGAAAACCAGTGTCATTAAGCGGAGATAAGGCGTTTTTCGAGCACTGATTTATACCCCGGAATAGGATGTTTTGTGGGATCAATTTGGGTGATCCTGACAACCCTGGTTTTCCTGGTAAGTGGGGGAATTACGTAGTTGTCACAATTAAGATGTGTTTTGGCTGACAATGTTGCTTTATTCTGCTCCACTCATCAACCTTATGCCGGCAATGTGTGAGATGGCTGATATTTGGAAGGAATTGTGAACTCTGCTACGGTGCATGCATCGCTGTTTTTACATCTTATTTTTCCAAAGGAATCCACTCAACACTCCATAGAGCTCATTTCGATAATTCCTCACCAGTAGCCGAGAAGTTTTATACATCTTGGTTTTGTCATAGTGTGCTCTACGGCAGTTGCGCCGTTGGGATAACTTTACCGGCTCCAGGAAAAACAGCGTCGTTTCATAGCAAGGCTGTGCCGAACATCTGCGCAGAAGCATCTGCAGGCTGCAGGTGCTGTTTGGTGTGGCTGAGCTTGGCAAGACCTTCTAGAAGGAGGCTATGAATGAACATCAAGTTCTCAGTCTGGTGGTGTAGTTGTACGCAGCGTCCTGTTCGGGGGTTGCGTGTGCTTTCATCGCCGACAAGCAAAAATGGGCCGCGCCCCGGCCTGGAAGTAGGAGGTGTGGCATGCGAAACGGCAAAGACCTGAGGGAGTTGCTCAAGCTCTCTCCCCTTTCCGATCCCCCCCGTCCGCTCGACGAATGGTTGCTTGAGCTCAAGGACAACTTCGAGTGGGCTGACACTGCTCCTGCTGTAATACTGCGGTCCATCCTTGCGCAAGGCAAAGAAAAGCCGGAAGATGAGCCGGATCCTGAGCGGCGCCAGTTTCTCCAGCTCCTCCGGGAGATGTGTATCCCTTCCTTCAACGCTTTCAAGCACGTCACCGGAAGCCAGCTGTTCGCTCTGCGGGTCGTCAATTTCTTGCAGTCAGCTCGTGGCAACGGTGCCCAGCTCAAGAAAATGATGATTGTAGAAGGCGGTCCTGGTTCTGGCAAAGACTACTTCAAGGACGGAATAGTCAAGGCTCTTGAAGAGCACGCCAGGGTCTGGGCTGTCAAAGGTTGCCCTGACCACGAGAGCCCGCTCAACCTGCTCAAGCTGATAAAGCACGGACAGTTGGAGCTGCTGGCTACAGCCACAGGACTTGGGCAGAACCTTTTCGACCTGCTCGATCTGGCTTGCGAGCCGTGTCAGGACTGCTACAACCGCGTGATGGGTAATCTCAACGAAGCCAAGCAAGATCCCAATCTCTCCGATATCGAAGTTGAGTCCATCAGGCTTTCAACGCGAACAGCTGGTGTTTCTGAGTACAAGCCCGGGCAGGACTTCGGACTTGTGCAAGCGCTTCACCAGGGCAACCGTGGTTTCATCAGTATGCCGGACACCTTCCTGCGGCGCGAGCTGGAGCCTGGCAAAACTGATGAACGACTGATTCTTCTCGACGCTACGCAATACCGGCGGCTGCCAGGAAGCGCCAGTACCAGTGGAGTCAATTCAGCCAGCCCATTGGATATCTTCATGATGGCGACTACCAACCCTGGAGCTCTTCAAAACTTCCTGGAAGGGCTTGAAGATAAGCAGGCTTTCACCAGCCGTTCGACAATCATCAAGAAGCCGTACTGCGTTGTGCGGCTGGAAGAAGAGCGTGCCTATAAGGGCGAATGGTCCAAGTTCAAAGAGTCTGCCAAGCTGGACCCGCTCGTCTTGAAGATGATTGCTACAGTGGCTGTGCTCAGCCGCTTCCCTGCTCCGCCTTCCGCCAAGCCGTTTGTTCATCCGCTGGACAAGCTGCGCTTGATGCAGGGGGAGCAGATCGAGGTCAAGCCGCGCTCCGCATCTGAATGGGACAGGATATGGTCTGTATCCGGTTCTTCATCCAGAACCAGCGACGACGACCGCTATAACGCCTTGATGGGCTACGGTGGGCCCAGCTCTTCGTCCAGGGGGCGCGACACATCTTCCTGCGACGATCCCTCTGGCGAAGAAACGCTCTCTACTGACACTGCAGTCAGCGCAGCCTATTTCTGGAAAACAGGGCGCCAGCTGGATGGCATGGCCGGACTCGACATGCGTTTTATGCTTGGTGTCCTCTCCAGCATCAACGAACTGGGACTGAGGCAGGACAAGAAAGGTGAAGGCTGCGTCAGTACTCTGCAAGCGATTCACCTGATGCGTTCGGCTCTTTCCAGCGCGCTGGAGACTTCCAACCTCACCGAAGACCAGGATATGGTTCTGCAGCGCTGCCTGAAGTGGTTGGGCGGCAGAGCCAGCGATGATGACACCCTCTTCTCCAACTCCCGAAGCATTGACCATCCGGAGATTATCGAATCGGAATACCGCCGCATCCTCCGGCAGCAACTGCTTCAAGTCTTTGCTCCTGATTATGACGAGCGGGCCCAGCACTTGTACGAGCAGTACAAGATGCATGCTACTGCTGCCAGCCAGGGTGACGATGAAGTCAAAGACCGCCGCCTCGGTAAGATTGCCGTCGACCATGTTCTCATCGATGAGATTGACTGCTACCGCTTGGGCAAGTCCAAGAGTAGTCGTCTTTCTGATGAGGACAAGAGCTGGCGGCGTGGACTCGAAGTGGTGATTGGCGACGAACTCGATCGATTCATTAGCAACCCCAAGAACGCCGGGCTCAAGTTCAAGGAGACCTGGCAGACCATTCCCGAGCTGGCCCTGGCTATCCGGACCAAGCTGGACGATGAGATAGCACTTGTGGTCGAGAAGCTGCTCACGACCGAAGTGACCTCAGATCTGACTTCCGAGGAGCAGCAGAAGCTCATATCAGCAACACAGCAACTGGAGGCGCTCGGGTACTGCGAGTCCTGCCAGAAAACGATGCTGGAGTACGCGAAGCGCGTCAAGGTCTGGGCCCACAAGGCCTAACGAAAGGAGCCTGTCATGTCGAACAGTGAAGGAAGCATCACCTATACTCCCGACAGTCATCCGCAGCTGTGGCTGCCGCAAGATCCGTTCCCCTACCCGTTCGAAGAGCTCGGCTACGGCAACAACCTGAAGAGCTACCTTAAGGTCGTCCGCGAGCACCCGGCTTATGCCGAGCCGACTCATGCCGCCTTCTACCGCCTGGTCATCCGTCTGGGGCTCAACTGTGATCGTGCAGAAGCTCTCATGCGCAAGACAGGCAAGGAGATTCCGGCGTACAACGCGTTCACTCCCTTCTTCGGCATCGAGGAATACATCCACTCAATCATGAACGGCTATGGCTACCAGGCGGCCGAGGGTGGACGTACTCGCAAGAAGATGCTCACTCTCACAGGCTCCCCTGGCGCTGGAAAGAGTGATTTCGTCAACCACGTCCAGTACAACATCATGCATCAGCGCGAGCCGATCCCCTGTCTGGCCGGCAGCCCGATGTGGTCCAACCCATTGAATGCCCTCTACCTGCCCAAGCTCATCGCGGCGCGCAAGTCGGGTCGCCGGCGCGCCAAGATGATGGACGAGCTTGTGGGTATCATCGAGCGGCTCGACTTCAGCGGACCCTCCGCGCTCGACTTCGGCAATTCAGACGTGCAGAAGATTGCTCGCCGGCACGGCTTCAAGCCTGAAGAGGTTCTGAGCGCAGCCCAGCTGGCTCAGATCATCATGACCGACATCGGTGACGCCAAGGGTGAGCGCGACTTCGTGGCGCTTGTGTGCTACGGCTTGGGTCAGCCCAAGGCCACTCTCGACGCTCTGGTCTTCCCGGACCCCTGGGCTCAGGATGTCGTCATCGGCGAGTTTGCCGGAGCGGCGTTCATCAACAAGCAGCTGCTGGTGGAAGCTGGCACTGTCACTCTCACCCGCGCCGCAGCAAGCGAGGTTGTCGGCAAGGGGCACAAGGATGCCGGCTACGGTCAGTTCGATCCAGCTCTGGCAATCGATCTGGCAGACTTCCCGCTCGACAACATGTTCATGTCTGAAGGACAGGGCATCGTGGACGTGTCCGAAATCCAGCCGATCAACTTCGACCTCAAGGTCTGGCGTGGCGATACCAACATTGGTGCGCTCGGCCTCTACGACGACCGCGACCCGCGCTCGGTCAACCCTTCCGGCGTGTTCAACAAGGGCAAGTTCATCGTGCTGACCGAGGTCTTCCGCAACCCGGACGAAGGCTTCCGTGTCCTCCTGGAAGGGCTGGAAGGTCAGCGCCTGTCTCTGCCTGAGCCATTGTCCAGCTTCCACCAGCAGGGTGTCGGCTGGGAAGGGATGATCTGGGGTCATTCCAACGATGAGCAGTGGAACAAGTTCTACGCTGATCCGGCCCACCGCGCTCACAACGATCGCTTCTACTGGCAGGTCTTCAAGTACCCTGACGAGCCTTCGGAAGCCGCCAAGGTGACACAGAAGCTCTTTGGCGCCACCCGCTTCGGCAAGCCGGTCGCGGAAGGTGGCTGCCACCACGAGCCGCTGGTCGAGACCTACACCGGCTTCTTCCGCGTTGCCACCCACCTCGACTGGGCGAGCAAGGGTAACATACCGTTCATAGCTGTTCTCAACGGCTACAACGGTTCCACCCTGCGTCTGGCGTCGATGTCTCAGGAGATCAACTTGCAGTCGCTGCGCGAGCAGGCTTCCTTTCAGGAAGGTCTCGACGGCATGAGCCCTCGTGAGATGGATGACATCCTCGGTCAACTTGCAGCCAAGGCAAAGGCGGAGCATGAGCGTGGACTGCGTTCCTGCCCATGCTTCACTGTGTCCGAGCTGCGCGACACTCTCATCGACCGCTTCAAGAAGGATCCGCGCATCCCTGCCAAGATCAGGGACAAGTGGATTGGCTGGCTGCAGCTGCCGCTCGAGAAGGAGCTGCGTCGCCGCGAGCTCTCGCGGGTGTACAAGGCTGCCTTCATCCCTTCCTTCCGCGACCTCTGCCAGAACTTCTACCGTCGCTACATGCAGTACCTGAAGGCGCTTGCTCGTGGTACCGCGCGCAGTGGCTCCTCGCTCGGACAGCAGTATATGACCACCCAGGGCATGGAGACTTTCCTGCAGGAGATCGAGCGGGCTGACACCATGTCGGTCAACTCGGCTCAAGGTGACAAGTTCCGCGTCAACGTCCTGGTTGCCGAGCGCGAGTGGAAAGAGCAGTTCGGTTCGGTCGAACCGCCGTACGATGTGCACGAAGGGCTGAAGCGCTGCATCGAGAGCTATGTGCTGCGTCAGGCAAAGGACATCACCGGCGTCATCGGACTGACCAACCTGACCAAAGAAGAGAAGGAGCGCCTGGACAGCGCCAAGGCTCGCCTGGTTGCAGAGCACGGCTACTGCGATCATTGCGCAGAAAAGCTGCTTGTCGAGGTCGGCACCACGCGTGACTTCCTCATCGCATAACAGCCTCCTGAGCTGAGCAGCTACGGCTTAGTCAGGCAGGCGCCGGGGACTAACCTGACGGCAGGAACAGGTGGCACTGAGCATGGCTTGTCCGTGCCGGTGTTGTCTGTTTCCTGCCGCCTTCCATGTTCACAACTAAACGGCAAAATGGCTGACTTGGCTGTTTATACCTTAAGAAGGAGGCTCGTTATGAAAGAAAATGATCCTAAGCTCAGTCATGATGAAGCGGCAACACCGCCGGGTCTCAACATGGACACCGGTGGCGTCCACGATACGGTAGACAATGGCGCCTCTGACCAGGGGGGACCTGCTTCTGAGGAGGTCGATTCCTGGGAGGCGCTCATGCTCGAGTGGCTAAACAATCCGCCTGAGCGTACCCGACCATCTCTGGTACTGCCCCGACCGCCATACTTCGATCGTACAATCCTCGACCGCGAGCGCTTCATGGCGCGCGCCAAGCCGAAGATCTCCAAAGATATCCTAAGGCAGATCCTGCGCGGTGAGAGCGATGTCTTCCGCAACTGCCTGGTCAGTGCCGACTCTGGAATGTTCTGGGTAGGTTCCAACTCCAGCATGCTTAACGGCACGCTCGCTGACATTCAGGTGCCTGTCCCTGTCGATGAGCCTAACTGGCAGCCTGGTCGCGACAAGGCCGGCGGTGGAGGCAGCGGGCAGGAGTGTGGCGAAGACGATTCAGACATCGTTTATTTCCCTGTGTCATATGAAGAGTTTCTCGAGCTGCTCGAGCTGCTTTTCGACCTGCCCTGGCTCAAGCAGACCAATGCCGACAAGATGCTCACCTACTCTCTCAAGGTCCGCGGTACCAAGCGCTCGGGACCGATGGTGCGCTGGAACAAGAAGGAGACGGCCATTGCGCGCATTGAGCGCTTCCATGCAGCTGTCAACTCCCGCCCTGAGGATTACCCCGGGCTTACTGCCGAGTCTATGCCTACCGTTGAAGAGTTCCCATTCAAGGATGTCGACCTGCGCTTCACCCGTGTGGAAGAGCGCTGGGATCCTGACAGCAAAGCGGTTGTCTTCTTCGAGCTTGACTGCTCGGGGTCGATGGCCGATGAGCCGATGGCTATCGCCAAGTTCTTCTTCCTGATCACCTTGCTGTGGCTCAGGACAAAGTACTTCGGAGTGACTGTCGTCATGATTGCACACAACCACAAAGCCGAGCGCATTCCCGACGAAGCAGACTTCTTCCGGGTGCGTGAGGATGGTGGCACACAGTTTGGCACAGGGTCGGCTCACGAGCTGGTCTGTGCTATTGCTTCTGCCGAGTTCGGCGGCGACGATTGGAGCAAGTACTGCTTGCACGCAACTGACGGCTATGGCGAATCTGCCAGAGAGGTCATCCCCTGGATTGAAATGATGATCCGCCAGCTCGGCTTCTCTCTGTTTGGCTACTGCGAAGTCACTCCGGCCAATAGCTGGTTTGGCGGTTTCTCATGGGAGTCTTCCGGGCTGCAGGCAGCCAAGGGAGTTTCTGACGACGTCAAACAGCATGTCGGTATCGCCAAGGTCTCCAACATGGACGAAGTCCCGATTGGGCTGATGCGGATCATGACCATGGCTGGACTCATGGACGAAGGTAACTAGAAAGGAGGATTGCGATGGACACGAGAGTGATTGCCAGTGACCCCAAGATGGCACAACTGGTCCGCAACCTCAATATCATGGTTCAGCGGGTCGAAGCTGTCGGCAAGCGCTGGGGCTTCAATCCGTGCCGGGCCATGTTTGTGGTCCAGACTGACCAGCAGGTGCTTGACGACCTCAACTATCCGGTTGGCATCCCGGTCTGCTTCCCTGCCTGGTGGTTCGGCAAGGCAGCTTACCAGCAACGCTCGCAAGGTATGAACGGACATGTCTTCGAGTTTGCCACAATCTCAGATCCGGCCCATGTGGTGGAGGATGTCTCAGTTGTAGTTGAAATTAGTTGATCCGGTCATGGGGAGTGCCTTTCGGATTTCATGTCGGTAGTATATCACGCTGCTGCTTTGATGGTACCAGTGGTGGCACGCATGGATTTAATTTTAGTCTGTAG
>CAILLX010000197.1 GCA_903835185.1 uncultured bacterium
AATGTTGGCAGGTTGCCCACACTCCCAGACAAGTCCTGCAACATCGAAAAAGAGAAACACTTGAAAACGACACTAAATTTCTCACTTAATCTGTCTCAAGTCATTGACAAATTCCGCAAGGTCCAATCAATAAAGAGATGCTTGTCATCTCAAACGATCCAGTTAAACCACAAGCAAAAATCTCAGTAGCAGCAAACGTTGATCCTCACGCAGGTGTGTCATCAAGCATTCGAGGCAGTATGTTTGCCGGCAAATGCGCCACCTGTCACGTGCAACAAGGTATAGGCAAAAGCGGGGAAGATCTCTATATAGCTGACTGTGCCATGTGTCACGGTTTTCGAGCCGACGGGGGCGAAGCGCCTTCTCTTGTTCGTTTTAATTACAGTCACAAGCCGGTAACAGCCTATGTCCGCGATATAATTTCTCACGGAAGCAGATCACACTTATCGATGCCAGGCTTCCTTAAAGCTGCTGGAGGACCGTTAACAGCGGCTCAAATTGACTCGCTTATGCAGTATCTTAGCTGGCGCAGCGATCTGGGCAAATAAGGAGGAAAGAGAATGAACTGCACAATAGCACTGTCCTTCATTGCACTTATATTTCTCCATTCGTTTTCACCTGCCTGGGCACAAGCACGAGAGACCGCACAGCCAGCCAATCAACAGATGCGAGAAGCAACTGTTAGAGGGGAGCATAAGGAGAAGGCAACAACTTATCGTCGCGTCGAGTTCCTGATTGTTGGCACAGACTGTCCAGTCTGCCTGGGGCGCATCGCATCAAAAATGAAGAAAGTAGCTGGCGTCAAGAAGGCAACTGTCTGGCAGTTTCCACCATCTCATTATGGAGTTGTGATCTATGACGCGCAGCGTGCCAACTGGGACAAAATTGTCCAGGCGACTGCCGGTGAGCGAATCTCTTTCCAGGATATCAAAGACGTCGCAATCACCATGGAAGACGCACGGCATGCATTCATTGACAGTAAGGATTTGAAATAGCGCTGCCTCAATATTTAGAGGAACAGAGGCGCGCACCAGGCACAGCTGTCGAGAATGCCTTTGAGAACATCACCACGAACCAACCCAGTTCAGGAGACCGGCAGGAAATTCTTGACACTGTCTCGCCTTAATGTTCAACTGCGCCAGGATCGACCCCCCAACTACGCAGAACTTCCGCCTCTTCTTGAGCAGACCGAACTTTCTTGAACTTGGCATTTGATTGACCTTTGACACAGCGTTCGCACTCTGTCCATGTGGCATGGCGCCTGAGCACACCGCCGTGGTAACTCACATATGATACTGTCCCACCTGCCACACGGCTGCTACCACCTGTACTACCAGATGGCTTCTTCTCGGACAGCGGCTCATTTTCGGGCACATCTTCAAGATCGACAAAATAGCCGTCCCGCGGTCCAATATACAGCGGCTCACTTTTCCCAGTAGCAAACGACACTGCAATTTCGTCACAGCGCTCATTGCCAGGGAAGCCTGAGTGCCCGCGTACATATCTCCACTCGATGGTTGCGGGCTTAACTCGCAACACCTGCCGTGACAGCTCCTCCCACAATTCGCGATTAGCAACATCCTTGCCCTCAGCATTTTTCCAGCCGCGGGATCGCCACCCCCAGATCCACTGTGTGATACCACGAATCAAATAGGTAGAGTCGGTGTAAAGGATAATGGTGCATGGTGGCAAATTATCCAGCACACCCAGGGCATGAATGGCTGCTGCCAGCTCCATACGGTTATTTGTCGTTTGCGGGGCACCGCCACCCAGTTCATGCACTGTCCCATCAGGCAATGCCACTATGCTTGCCCAACCACCAGGACCAGGATTGCCTGTGCAAGCACCATCTGTAAATATCAATATGGAGGATGGATCGATTTTCATTTTACTCAAAAGTAGGTCCCATTTAGTTTAGTACAATCAAAAACAAAATGTGTGACGACGACCAGATTATAACTGTCACAGCTACAACGAGACCGGTCAGCTCTTTGCTGCCAACAGGTCGCAAAACTATGTGGCACTTCTATGATCCCTCGTGTGAGATTTGTGTGAACCTTATTATGTCGATAGCAGTAATGCAATCGTCATGTATGATGCCATTTCCGGACCGCCAAGCCAAAGCTCAGCTTAGGCAACGACTACTTCATTCGCGAAGATAGTTTGATGGTTTCGCCTGCGGTCATGAAATAGCCTTTCCCCCGATGGTGAATGGTTATGGGGTCTTTCTGTGAGCGATCGATCCAAGCTTTTACTACTTCAAGAATAAAGAAGTTATATTTGTTCACCATCCTGACATCAACAATCCTGCACTCAAAGTTTGCATAGCACTCTTCAATAAGTGGTGCCTGTACGCATGAAGCCGCTGCGGCAGTTAAACCAAACTTTTTAAACTTATCTATCTTCTGTCCTGACGTGTTGCCACAACCAACAACTTGTTTCGCCAGTTCGAGCGTAGGGATGCTGATCACACACTCTCTGGTGGACTTCACAACTTCGAATGTGTAATTGCGATTACTAATCACACATCCTACCATCGGCGGTTCGAACTCAATCATGGTGTGCCATGACATGGCCATGACATTAGCACGCCCTCTCTTGCTCGTCGTAACCAGCACAACCGGTCCCGGTTCCAGCAAGCGATAAACTTCAGATAAAGGCAAAGATTTTCTGGTCATCCTATCCTCAAAAACTTGCGAAGCGAAGAAACATCATCAAGAAGCGTTGTTTCAATCCATTAGTCAGTGAGTTTTCCTTCAATCTCTCCGATTCTCTCATGATTGACAGTTTCAGTATAAACGCAGTCCACACCATTACTTCCGTGCTTATATAGCTTAAGTTTTCGAAAATAAATGATCCCTCCTTGCTCATAAATTACCAGCGCATAGTCCTGCGAAACAGCTCCTACAACCATCCGGCAATGCGGTTCGGCACCGGTACATCCGGCAGAGAAAGGACCGTTGATGTCGGACATGCTATCGAGCCCCATGTCGTCATACCAAAGTTTGGAAAACTCAAGCTTGCTCTTCAATTTCTTGAGTCTTGCGGAGGTAATAACTCCAAGAGCTTCCTGTTGTGTCAATTTCATTCCGTTTGCCCCATGCCAACCATGTTTCGCAATTCCAGTCAAATTCCAATCTGCAAGCTTACTCCACCACCGCTCAGTAAATGAGCCCATTCACCATTTTGCCGAGGCGGATCGCTTCATCCGCTAACACTAAGTCTGACACAATCGGAAGCGCTAAGGATCCGAAATCCCACTTCGGACTCTTGAGATCCAGCAGCTCGACAGTTAATCTGTTTCTCAAAACTTTCCGCTCAGGGAAGTCCCCAAGAACTAACTTCGTTGCAGCGCTGAACGGACCAGATACAGCTATGATGAGGGCGGAAAGCCGATAAGAGTTTCCAACTCACTCCCTTCACTGCTGGAGTCACTCCCCACTGGAGCAAGCTGCAGAAGCCAGTCCTGTCCTAACAACTCGGCATATCTGGCATAGTTCGCAAACCGCAAGGAGCAGAACACCCTCTGTGTCTATGATGATTGAGACAAGTTCGGGCAAGAATTTAGTGTATGTCCCGAGCTGACAGTATAAGGGTTTAGCATCCACTGGACATGCATCGCATAGGCTCTAATAGAGTCTTGCGTTGGTATTGCATTTGGT
>CAILLX010000198.1 GCA_903835185.1 uncultured bacterium
ACCAAATGCAATACCAACGCAAGACTCTATTAGAGCCTATGCGATGCATGTCCAGTGGATGCTAAACCCTTATACTGTCAGCTCGGGACATACACTAAATTCTTGCCCGAACTTGTCTCAATCATCATAGACACAGAGGGTAGGACGATGGCGCAGAATCCTCACCTGGTAGGGGTTTTGCCTATTCCAAGCATCCCTGTGACTCTCAAGCCACTCCTCAGTACATTAAATATTGTCGTTTTGACAACGCAACACTTGACGCGGTGTTGTCATTTTGACAAAATGGACTTATCGGGAGGGACGATGGATGCACATTCGGAACGGCAAGGCTTTAACCAAATTCCAAGCCAAGCACCCATTGTCCCGCAAACCGATTGAGCGCTGGATCAACGTCACCAGCAAGGGCACCTGGACCACACTGGTTGACGTGAAGAAAATCTTCCCAGCTGTCGATTATGTCAACGGGAAATACATCTTCAACATTGGTGGCAACAATTACCGCTTGGTGACATACCTGGAATTTACATGCCAAACCGTAACCATCCTTAGTGCGTTCACCCATGACGAATACAGCAAGCTGCGGCTTTAAGTAGCAGGAGTCCAACAATGGCAATGGCACTGACAAAGGAATATCAGAAGCTGATCAGACGCTTCCCACTACTTCCACTTCACAATGATGCGGACCACGAGGCTGCCATGACGGTCATCACCGAGCTGCTCGACCGCAATGACACCCTTGCACCAGAAGAAGCTGGCTATCTGACGGTTCTCGAACAGCTTGTGGACACGTATGAAGACAATGATCCAGAAGTCCGTGCATTGATGGCACGGGCTGCCGACATTCCGCCGGCGGAATCACTTCAGTACCTGATGGAACAGGGTAACCTCACGTTGAGTGGACTGGCGGATGAAATTGGTTGTGACAAGGGTAATCTCTCATCTTTTCTCACAGGTAAGCGCGGGCTCAGTAAGGCAATCGCCAGGAAGTTGGCAGAGCGGTTTAAGGTGTCGATAGATTTGTTCCTACCGTAGGCTGGTTAGCGAAGTGACAACGAGTCACCTAATCACCACCCATGGTGGCAGGGGTGGTATACTTCTAATTTCAGCAATGGAAGAGCATGAGGTGGTTGCGCTCACGCACGCCCCTTCCTTTTATAAGGGCGACTTCGCCTGAGATTTTTTGAAATTCACAAGAGGCGATCCCCTCAAGAACTTGCTTCGCTGTGTGCATTTCCCGAAAAACTTCGTGAACGGTCATCCGCAGTTTCGTGAAACACCAACCTGACAAGTAGGTGACTGCTCGCTACTGGCGATGAGCAGCCGTGAGCGCTCCTAACAATATGCGCCTCATCAAAGGGCAGGCACTAGCACTTGACTATAACTCAATATAACCATAAAATATAACCAATGCCATACGAAGTTAAAATCAGAAGGCAAGCCAGGCAAAAGCTCAGGTCGCTGCCATCCAATGATCGGATGCGGATAGTCGATAAAATCGACCAGGTGGCAGTCAATCCGGATGATCCTGAATTGGATGTGAAGGCTCTGGTTGGTTCGGATCTGTTCAGACTTCGCATAGGCGGGTGGAGAGTTATCTTTGGCAGGTTCGATGAACTACGGATTCTCTCAATTGAGAAAATTGGACCAAGAGGGGACGTATACAAATGACGCTGCAAACTATTAAGTCACTTGATGGGAATGTGGAATATGTGCTCTTACCGCTCGCTGTCTACAAGGCGCTGCGCCAGCCGATTGAGAAAGAACTGTCCAGGATAAGCACAGAGATTGATGAGAATGATTATGTCGTATTCGATCCTGCCGATTATGTAGATAACCCGATTGCCCTTGCCAGGATTAAGGCACATGTTCGCCAGACTGAATTGGCTGAGCGTCTTGGCGTATCGCAGGCATATATCAGTAAGGTTGAGCACCAAGAGAAGGTGTCACCGCTGTTTCTCTCAAAGGTCAAAGCGGCGCTATCGGAGAAACGGCGACGGTCTTGAATTTGCATGGGACGGCAGTCCGATTCATTGAACTGCAAACCAACCTTCATCGGACCAATTGAGAGTGAAATATCGTTGCTGATTATGGCTCTTGCAGCTGTATCCATAGTATTTTGCACCGAACCTGATGCCACTACTTACAACACCATCGTAACAGCAGCCTATCCATAACTAAGCGCTGCTCCAGATGCTGCTAAACGCGACTCCTATTTAGTTGGTGATAGCAGGCTAAAACAGGTTGGGGGTACCTCACAATTTTCAGAGGTACCCTGGCGGCGCATGACTTGTCCGGTGGGGGGAGGGTATCCCGGGAGTGGTGATGGGTCCTGGGTGCACAGGAGGTCTGGTAAGACTCTGGCACACGGCAAACCGTACTGCCTCGGATCGTTGCTAAGAGATGTCATGCACGCATTGCCAGAGAGACCGACACCTGGCTAGCTGGTTGTCTATGTCAGGCGCGTTTCAGGATGCTCAGATAGAGAGTGCCAGAGAAAGCTACCTGGCAGTAGCAGAGCTTACACGACTGGAAGTTAACCAACTTAAACGAACACCGTCCATGGTGACTACCTTATATTATGAAACGTTCGACCAGCTGCTAACTCACCGCTTACACGGCAGACCAGTGCTACCCCGCAAACAAAAGCGCGACTTCTCGGAAAGTCGCGCTGTGTGTGTCTTTTAAGATTCTCCCGAGAGTGGATTCGAACCACCGACCAAGTGATTAACAGTCACCTGCGCTACCACTGCGCTACTCGGGAATAGTTTCGCCTGGTATCCCAATATATTACCATGGGCCCCCAGGCGGACGGCAGTGCCGGTGAAGGCCTTTTTGCGTTTTGTCACTATCAGCTACGTAGCCCTGGACAGCTTTGCAAGCTGCCGGCAGCAGATAATCCGGTTGGACAGTATACTTTCAATTAGCACGACATCTGCTCTTGAAAACAGGCGAGCGGCAGTAGCGTGTAAAGCCTGAGACCTGTGTGAGAGGTGAAAAATGGGGCTATTTGGAACAAAAAGAGCCAGTCATGGGACGGTGGGAGAAGTTGCTCACATGATTGAGCACATCTTTAAAAAGCGCGGCTTAGATCCGACCCAGCACCAGCTTGAAGGTTCAGAGGGTTATGGCTGGTGGATTACTGAAGGCAGCGCCCGCATCTATATTTTTGTACAGGAGACTAACACCGGACCAGTTTTGCGTATCACATCCCCGTTAGTGCACGTGCCCGAGACAAACAGGGAGGCTTTTTACCGCCATCTCCTTGCAATAAATACTGACATGAGCAGTTGTGCCTTATCTGTGCACGAAGATATTGTTCTTGTTGTAACTCAGCGCCCGACAGTCGGACTCGAGCAGGAAGAGCTTGACAGTTTGGTCTGGAATGTCGCCTATGTTGCTGATCTGCTCGATAACAAGCTGGCTGCTGAGTTCAATGCCAGAATGTATTGGAATCGTTGAGTCTGAGGAGGCTTGTGAGATCGATTTCTAATCAAGGCAAAACTACACCACCGCTTAGCGACGCTGATATCTGCTATGTATGGCAGTTAGTGCGGCAAGCCGGACAACTGGCGGTAACCATGCGGGATGGTGTTAGCATTGTTGAGAAGTCAGGTCCACAGGATAAAGTCACAGCCGCAGATCTCGAACTGTCCAGGATCATCTGCGAGCGGCTGTCTGACCGTTTCCAACAGGACGTCGTTATTTCAGAGGAAGGCACACACCCGACTGTCTGCAGCAGTGAGGATCGCATCTGGTTAGTTGATCCGATCGATGGTACGGACAATTACATTCGCAACGATGGACAGTATGCCGTCATGATCGGTCTATTAGTCGCCATGAAACCTGTGTTTGGATGGGTGTATCAACCGACTACTGATTGTTGTTTTCTCGGCGGTCCTGAAAGCGGCTCTTTCTTACGGCACGGGACGTCGGAAGCCAAGAAGATTGCTGTTGTTTCGCCCATTTGTACAACCGGACCTATGAGAATAATGATGGGTTTTCGGGATCGCAAGTCAAACCCCTGGGTCAACGACCTGCCGCAAGTGGAGTGGGTGAAGTCTGGAAGTGTGGGGCTCAAGGTTGGCAAGATTATCAATGATGAGGCTGATGTTTTTATTCATCTCTCCGGCAGGTTGAAAGTATGGGATACAGCAGGTCCGGTTGCTATCGCTCTGGGTGCAGGACTGGAGGTCGGGCGTCTCGAAGGAGCGGGGCTTGACTTCCCGCTGCCCAATGTTGAGCACCACTCAAGCGTTGTTATTGGGCGTACCGGTTCAATCTCCTGGGCGCGTCAGCACGTTATCAACCAAGCAGCTGATCTCAACTGAGTCGATCCAACTACTGTTGTGGGAGATGTAGCAATTATTAGAAGATGCAACGATGTCAATTTGCATTGCCGATCCTTAATTAGTGCAATCTGTTCCAACCTGCATGCATGAGAAAACTATCGTAAAATAGCTAAGCAATACGGGGCGTAAGCACTCGAGGTTCCGGTTGGGTACCGTTTACTTCGTGTACAGGAGCGATTTACTGAAGGTAAGCGGCACAGCTGCGGGAGCGCTTAGAGCACATGTCAATTGTAACAACGAAGAAGAAGCTCTCTGAAATATGTGCCGAGATTGATCAATGCGGCCGCTTCGGTATGGATCTGGAGTTCATCCCAGAGCGTACGTATCACCCCGAACTCTGTTTGATCCAGGTCTCCACAGATGCCAACGCGTATATCATCGATCCACTCGCTTTGGAAGAAGTAGATGAGTTATGGGAGCGAGTTGCCAATCCGTCTGTTCTGGTGGTGCTCCATGCTGCTGAACAAGATCTGGTTCTGGTCAACAACTGTTCCGGACTTATACCGCAAAACATTGCTGATACCCAGATTGCAGCAGGATTTGTCGGATTTGGTTATCCTGTCGGTTATGGGAAGCTGCTCCATCAGCTACTCGGTGTCAGCATCTCAAAAACAGAAAGCTACACTGATTGGTTAAACAGACCGCTCAGCGACTCGCAGATTCATTATGCACTCGATGATGTCCGCCATCTTCTGCCCATGTATGACAAACTTGAGAATATGCTCAAGGAGAACAGCAGACTCACCTGGGTGCAAGAGGAGTGCCAGCGCTACAGCGCCTCCGAGTATTATGTTGTGGATCGGAGCCTGGGGTTCATGCGCGTTAAAGGTGCTAGCTCGCTTTCTCGCCGGGGACTGGCAGTCTTGAGAGAGCTTTGCTATTTCCGCGATAATGAAGCTCAGCGGCTTAACAGACCAGCACGTAGTATTCAGCCAGACAACATTCTCCTAGAACTCAGCCGCCGTCCTCCTCGTGCTGTCGAAGAGATTGGGCGTGTCCGCGGTGTGAGACCGGATCATATCAGGCAGTACGGCAGCCAGATTATTGAAGCGGTCAACAGAGGACTCAACCTGCCTGACGAGGAATGCCCTATCTGGCCTTCCTCCAAAGCTCCGCCGCGCAGAGAGGTGCTAATTGGCGATATTTTATTTGCCGTGCAAAAAACTGCTTGTTACGATCTGGAGTTAGCACCAGAGCTGGTGGCAAGCAGAAACGATTTGCAAGCACTCGTGCGGATGCATCGGGACGGCAAGGCCAAACCAGGACGTATAGGGTTGCTTGATGGTTGGCGTCGCCAGATTGTGGGACAGACATTGATTGACCTGTTGGATGGTGCTGTTGTTGAGATGCAGGTAGTTGAAGGTGAGCCGCCTGTTCGCATGTTTATTGATCCATCATCCAAGATACAGTCTCAGATTTAATTGCTACAACTTGCGAGTAAGCTCGACAATCAGATCTTTTCGATCTGGATACTGTGCTATGAGTTCTGCTCGCGACCCTTCAGTATAGTCCTGATAGTCAAAACCTGGCGCTACAGTAGCTCCTATTAGAGCAAGCCGCCCTGGTGCCAGGAGGCGACTGCCCTGCCAGGTGCCTTTCTCTATGACCAGCTGTGGTGCTTCGCCGGCGGTCAAATTAGAACCGATCTTCACTATTCTGCTGCTGCCATCCGGCAGTAGTTGAAGCATCTCGATTGGATCGCCCAGATAGAAGTGAAACAACTCGTCAGAAGAAACTTTGTGCAGACAGGAAAAGGTGTCGGCAGTAAGCAGATAATAGATACAAGTGGACAGATTTCGTGGAGTTGAACGACCGCTATCTGCAACTGTTTCTGCGGCTCGATAAGTTTCGCGGAAATAGCCGCCTTCCGGATGAGGTTGTAAATTGAGCAGGGTGATTATCTGTTGTGCATCCATAAATTAGCGCTCCTGTGTTCTGAGGGTTTCAGCTAGATTGTAGTTGGACCTTGCATCTTGCCGCAGCGCTCGAAATAGCCCATTTTGTGCTTATAAAGCATCACCTTGGTCAGCGCAAGATGATTGACTCTGGCTTTCTTAGGCATAAAGAGCTCCTTTGGCACAGGATTTGCATTCAGTTTACTTGGTGTCTGGCGTTCCAGCTTTAATAGCAGCAGATTGGAGTTTTCAAGCTGTTAAGCTAAGAATCAGGATAAACAATAGACGCTGCGAGCACGTCAAAACCTTTGTCTCTAGGCTGTTAGGACTTATCACCGGCGTATAGGGAGCTTTGATCTATGACTGGTATGGCAAACCTTGGTTTGATCGGTCTGGGAGTGATGGGTGAAAATCTGGCGCTCAATATAGCCCGCAACGGCTACACTTTAGCTGTATTCAACCGGCACACAGATAAAGTGGATGCATTCATTAATGGCCGTGCCCGCGGGCAGAAAATAATTGGTTGCAAGGATGAGTCGAGCTTTGTAAGCACGCTTGAACGTCCTCGCAAGATCATTCTTTTAGTAAAAGCAGGCGATCCTGTAGATGCGACTATTGCCAACCTTAAACCTTACTTGGAGCAAGGCGATATTATTATTGATGGAGGCAACTCTTATTTCCAAGACACAGCCAGGCGTTGCGCTGAACTGGCAGCCCAGGGGCTGTTTCTCATCGGATCAGGTGTCTCTGGTGGCGAAGAGGGAGCTCTCTGGGGACCATCGCTTATGCCTGGTGGAGATAAGCAAGCTTATGAAAAGATCCGTCCGATATGGGAGGCTATTGCAGCCAAAGTTGATGATGGTCCGTGCGTGACTTATCTTGGTACCGGCGGCGCAGGCCATTTTGTCAAGATGGTGCATAATGGTATTGAATATGGTGATATGCAGTTGATTTGTGAGGCATACGATCTGCTCACAAGAGGACTCGGACTTGATGCCCAAAAGTCCAGCGCTATCTTTGCCCAGTGGAACAAAGGTTTGCTCAACTCATATCTCATAGAGATTACCAGCAAGATACTCGCAGTTGTAGATGCGGAGACTGCCAGACCGCTTGTCGACCTTATTCAGGATAAGGCTGGACAAAAAGGCACAGGTAAATGGACAGCAGAGGCTGCTCTTGAGCTGGGGATACCGATACCAACTATCGATGCAGCGCTGACTGCCAGGCTAATGTCGGCAATGAAGGATGAACGGTTGTGTGCCTCCACTGTTCTGCCTGGACCGGCTCAAGCAGTTTATCAAGGTGACAAAGAGCGCTTTATCGAAGCGATTGGCAGCGCTCTTTATGCCAGCAAGATCTGTTCTTATGCACAGGGAATGGCGCTCATTCATGCCGGTTCGCTCCATTATCAATGGAACATCGATCTGTCTGAAACATCGCGGATCTGGAAGGGCGGTTGCATTATACGAGCTCAGCTCCTTGACAGAATTGCTCAGTCGTTCAAGAGGCAGCCAGAGCTATCCAATCTGCTTCTTGATGCTGATTTTAAAGACTGGATTGGCAAATATCAGGTGCAGTGGCGCCAGGTTGTCTCCAGCGCGCAGAATATGGGAATTGCAACTCCAGCATTTTCTGCCAGTCTTGCTTATTTCGACAGCTATCGTTGTGCGCGGCTTCCGCAAAACCTTCTACAAGCGCAGCGAGACTATTTTGGTGCTCACACTTATGAGCGGGTAGACAAGCCTGAGCTCGGATTTGTCCATAGCGACTGGACAGCACTGGTCAAACAGCAGAAACAAGAACATTAGATGCATGTGAATGAAACAGGCAAACTTGGTTGAAATTGGTGGTTCATCGGCTCCAGTCGGAGGCTTAAGCAACTTATGACAACTGCTCAAGATGGTGGCGACAAGGACAAGGGTGCTGAAAAGGCTAGGACTTTTACTGAAACAGCTTTACGCCTGGGCGGTAAAAGTGAAGAAGAGGCTGTGCGTACAGGGGCTGTTGACCTGGCTGACGAGCAGGTTGAAGCTATGTTTGCTGAGCGTTTCAAGACTAACGCCAGTCCAGTTCACAAAGCTGTTTGGGAAGATAGCGCTCCTCTAGCACTCTTCAGCTCCCCACCGCTTGACAGGGATGCTAGCTGCCTTCCGGTTATGGAGCGTTGTCTGGAACTGGTGAGAAAGCACAAGACAGGCAAAACGCTTTTTGACCAGGAAAGTAAGGTGTCGGCGCAAGTGCTGCAGGAGCTAGCCGGACAAGGCTACTGGGGCATGCTCATTGATCCTAAATATGGTGGACATGGCGCATCGCTTCAGCATTTTATGAGCTTTCTTACAAGGATGGCTACTATAGATCCTACCTGTGCAGGGTTAGCTTCTGTTCATGGCTGTATTGGCGCTGTAGATCCGGTACGTACATTCGGTAGCGAAGAGCAGAAGGCAAAGTTCTTGCCAAGATTGGCCAGCGGAGAGGCTCTCTCAGCATTTGCTCTCACTGAGCCAAATGCAGGGTCGGATTTAACAGCTCTGCGCACCGCTGCCAGACTGGATGGCGATCATTATGTGATTAACGGGGAGAAGCTTTTCATTACAAATGCCATCCCTGGGCGCACTATCGTTGTTGTCTGCATGATTGAAGGTAAACCGGCAGCATTAATTACCGAGCTTCCAGAGCAGGTCAATGAAAATTTCCAACTTGCCAACTACAAACTATATGCTCTCAAGCATTGCCACAATAATGGGCTAATTTTCAAGGATTTCAAAGTGCCTGCTGAGAATCGTTTGCAGCCGGCTGCAGGCGACGGCTTGACTGTTGCTTATCACGGTCTTAATCTCGGGCGTCTGGCTTTGTGCGCCTCAGCATCTGGCGTCATGCGTGTAATGCTTGCCAATATCCTCCCATGGGCACATTTTAGAGAGACATATGGACGGTCAATTGACACGCGCGAACTAGTGAAGCGGCGTATTGCAAGCACAGCAGGATTGATTGTTGCCGCAGATGCTCTTGTTGAGTGGGGCAGTTCTCTGCTTGATCAAGGTTATCGTGGCGAGCTTGAATGTATCATTGCCAAGATCTTTGGTAGTGAAGCGCAGAAAGAAACAGCTATCGAATATTTCATGAAAACGCATGGCGGCAGATCATTTGTACACGGACATACGCTCGGTGACAATTTGCACGAGTTTCTTGCACCATGTATATATGAAGGCGAAGGTGAAATGCTTGGTATGGCATTTTTCAAGGCGCTAGCCAAGGAGCATGGCACCAGGTTTTTCGAACCGGTAGGCAAGGCGCTGCAGCGAGAGGGCTTAACTTCACTCAATCCATCCAATCCAGCTCACGTCTGGAAGCTGCGTAATGAGCTTGTGCCGTATGCCTCCTGGTATTTAAAGAAGCTTCTCTCCGGCCCGGATGTTCAGGAGGTGGCAGGCATGGCGCCGGTGCTTAAGCAGCATCTTGACTTTGCTCTCTCCTCTTTGAAAGAAGCTCCGCTCGAATTGAGCGAAGCTATGACAAAACACCAGCTCAAATTGGCCGACCGCCAGTGCCGGATAGCCTACCTGTCGCAACGGATTCAAGATATGATTACAATCCTGGTTACTGCCCTTTATGCACATCGGCAGAAAGATGAAGTAATCACTGCAGCTGCAGGCTTGCTCTGCGAGGATCTCAAGCGTAAATTGAGCGGAGAGCAACCATCTGACAGCTATTTCCGCCGGATCTCCACTCTTGCTGACATGGTTATCGCAGGCGGCTTCAAACCGATTCAGGGTATTTGCTGTGAGGACATTTTATTTTCGTATGAAAAAATCTGAACTTAATATAAGAACTCTTATTACGTCCACAGCTTTGCTAGCTGTATTGGGACTGGTGACTGGACCGGCATTGGCTCAACTCAAGATTGGCGGGTTTGTGGCGCCCACTGCAGGTGGATTGTTTGCTTCTAGCCCGGCTGTTTTGATTGGCAAAACCGGCAAAGCGTTGCAAGAGTATTGCAGCAAAAGTGGACACCTCCCTAAGTCGACTACTGAGATGGACGATGCTTTGAAAGCTCTCTATACAGCTCTTTTTGGCAGTGCGGCAACAGTGGAACCAGTTGCTGAAAAGCAGTTTAGAGTATTAGGTGGGGTCATGCTTGGGATAGACGACACCATTGGGAATATCGCTCTTGATGAATTGAAACGAAATCCACCAGCTAGCTTCAAAGTTCCTGAAAAGAGATTAGTTGTTCTGCTAACTGGCGACAATCAGTTTGTCATCTGGTATTCGGCAGCCGATGGTAAGCCTGCAGTGGATGCGCTCGGGCAGGCAATTATTCTGCGCCAGGAGTGCAGTAAGTAGTCTGGGACTGGCAGTGCTAACCTGTTTTGAACTCAGAGGCAACCGGTGTGTGATCCGATGGCTTTTCAAGTTTACGCGGTTCGACATCAATCCAGGAGCGTGTGCAAACGCTTGCCAGCGGCCGCGTAGCCCATATGTGATCAATGCGCAAACCAAGCTTGCGGCGAAAGGCCATCGCTCTATAATCCCACCATGAGTAAAGCCCAGATTCCTTGTGGTGAAGCCGGAAGGTATCGATAAAGCCCCAGTCGTAAAGAGACTGGATAGCAGATTTCTCCGCTTCGCTGAAGAGTATCTGTCCAGCCATGGCAGAGGGATCGTACACGTCGCGATCTTCTACAGCTACGTTAAAGTCGCCACATATAACAACCATATCCTCCGGTTGATGATGCATCTTTAAATAGTTCTTGAGGCGCTCAATCCAGGCGAGCTTGTAGTGAAACTTTTCTGAGCCCACCTCTTGCCCGTTGGGAATATAGACGTTGATGATGCTTATCGGACCTACTGTAATCTCAATGAATCTTTTTGAATCGGACTGTGCATCGTCTGGGAAACCTTTTTGTATTGCAGTGGGAATGCCCTTGGAAATTATGGACACGCCGTTATAAGCTTTTTCGCCAAAGTATTCGCAGTGATAGCCTGCTTGAGCAAACGCATCAACAGGAAACTTGTCATCGGTAAGCTTCGTTTCCTGAATACACAAAATCTCTGGCTGGCACCGTTGCAACCAGTCAATTACGTGCGACAGCCTGACATTCAAAGAGTTGACGTTCCAGGTGGCAACAATCATCTTCCGGCACTCCAGTTGGGTTTATCACTCGATATTGCCAGAGTATCCTGACAATTGATGATCTACTCTATTGTAATCAATTCTCGAGCCTCACAAAAACGATTTCCGGTGTCTGGCGGCTTGCAGGACTCACTGCTTGCCTGGTGGGCGGCTTCACGTTTTTGTCTCTTCAGAATATTAGCTTTTGCCATAGCGAAGATGCGCAGTTGTCGATATTATCTTTGTGAATTTGTTTACTGCCAAGTTGGGAATTGCTGCAATATGCGTAGCTGTGCGATGTTTAGCACTTTGTCGAGCAACATGCGTTGGGGTGGTTTGTTCCGGTGCCTGGCAACTGAGCTCAGCGGCGCTTGTGCAGTGGAGTGGAGTGTTTTTGTATTGCCAAGGTGCATACCGTTAAATGTTCTATGGGGTACTTCCCACTATCGTGCAGGGTGCTAAAGTAAATACATCAACGGCGAGCGGTGGTTAAAGACTCCGCAGTGACCCGAGGAGCCTTGTGGAAACGACAGGTCGGCGCTGACCGGAAACGACAACAAGTGAGCCCGCCCCACGTGAAGGATTGGCTAAAGCGTGAGGAAATACTGAGCCTGCATCGCAACAGGCAGCCAGACAGTAGCAAAAGCACCACTGCGATTTACTTCGAGTGGTGCTTTCGTTTGTGCCAACGGAATACTGATTGAGTAAAGACAATGTTCCAAGTGAGGCGCGTGCAGGGTTGCTCGCCCTGCAGATGTCGTATGAATTAGGCATCGTGCGGATAAAATGTCGTCTGGACCGTGCAGAGAAAATGGTAATTCATTGGAAGAACAGCACGACACAAAATGCAGTACTGGCAGAACACGACTGCATCCTATAGCATCGCCCGTAATACCACTCGATCAGCAAAACCAGCATGCGTGAGGCGTCAGCGATTACCAGGCGACTGCCGCGCAGTCTCGTATATCTGTGTAGCCAGTGTAGTCGCATCTCAACAAGCATTTCTCGTGGCATGGACACAATGTTGTGGCGTTGCATGAGGCAACCTGCTGGAGGGTGCGTTATCGTGAGCGCAAAACAGGCTAGGACAGCCGCTCAAGGAGTTTCTGTAGAAAACCTGTCAGGTAGTGCTAGCATGTGCAACTGAAAAAATCAATTAGTATAGACGTATCTGAGAGAGGTCTACTGTGACTCCATGTTATATCAATTGATATTCGTATGTGAGCATTGATAGCAATTCTGTCAATAGCCTTAAGAGCCAATATTCGTGGGAGTCTTATAGTGACTTGCTTTCCGACTATCCAAAAATCCTTTTATCTGTTGCCGATCAAAAATACGTTGTTATGCCTGTTTCAGCCCTTTACGATATCCAACAACGCGTGTAAAGTGAATATGGTCTGAATGTCTTCGGGAGCAATTAGTCGTCCGTCGACATAAGTATTGTTTGGTCAGGTGAAGTCAGCATCCGCAGTTTTGCAGGGAGGCTGACGACCGTCGAGAGTTTATTATTTCTGGGGGAGTTTGTGATGCCAAAGAAGGTTTTGATTGCTTTGCCGCCAGCCATGCTTGAGCAGGCTGATTTTGTTGCTCAGTGCGAGCACCGTACCAGGTCCGATCTTATAAGAGAAGCTTTGAGACGTTATCTCGATAACTTCCGGCGTACACAGGGAGCACATTTGAATGTGACTACTATGGAAACTCTCGATCCATACACCCCTGCGCTTACATAAAACGGGTGGTCATTTCCGCATGACTTGATGTAGCGGTCCCTCATGAGAGGGACCGCTTTTGTTAGCTCATTTGTGTGATTGTCGAATCCGAGAGGTCTGCTTCAAGCTCAAGTCAGATTTCTGGTGGATCATGATTGAATAAAATGCAGAATCTCAGTCAGGTGCTGTAACTAATGAACGAAACAAAACGAACCGCTAGCAATGATACTGTGTGTGGTGATCCCCTGACCCAGTCGAGAGGTTGGCTGGATGAAGCAGGGCGGGTGGGCAAGATTATTGAGAAGCTTGCCGAAACACTAGTATTGCTCGATCGTCAACAAGTTACTCTCGAACAGAAGGCCATAGCGCAGCATTTTGCCAGGATTGCTTCTCAGCTGGGTCTACTGTTGGAAGCTCTCTCCAACTACTTGAGAAGGAACCAGGATTATCCCTGTGCTGCGACACTGACGGCATTGCAGGAGACTGATTGCCAGCTTGAACAAATTGTGGACGAGTTTCTCAAAATTGCCCGTTACGACTCTAATGTGCTGGAGCAGTACTTCGAACATGACTTCCTCCAGCGATTGCTCAAGAATACTAACTTTGTCGATGTCTTAGGCTCTCTTGAGGCAACCTTGAAGACAACAGCAGGGCAACAGTCAGGACCCTGATGCAACTGTGAGTCCAGTCTCATGAGTTGTTATCGAAAAGTCAATTTATTTATTTTCCGGAACGAACCGGTAGCCGACCAGATGCTCAGACTGTGGCATGAAACGTCCAAATGAGGCTTCTAGCGAACCGATTGCAAAGTAACCTTTGCTGGTGGAATTGGCAAGTATCTTGCCGTTGCCATAATAGATTCCTGTATGTCCGGACTTCCCATCGCTGCCCAGACCGATAATTATGTCTGCAGGTTTAAGCTGGGATACAGGCACTTGAACGAAGTGCCCGCCCTGGTTCCAGCTCTTAAGCTTATTCTCGAGTGTCTCACAATTGGCTGTAATGATTCCACTGCCAAAGCCTGCTCTAGCTAACGCCTCGGTTGCTGTCCGGGCACAACCTACGCTTGTGGAAATGCCGCTTTCAAGTTCTGTGACTGCATGACCACAGAGATTTTGAGCTGATGTGATGATGTTCTGAGCAACAAAGCCATCTGGTGCCAGATCTACGCTGTAGTCGATTGTCCTACCGTTGGCGTCGTGCTTAGCGTCAATGAATGGGCCTTGCAGTGTTCCTTGCGCTGCTGCCAGAGCCCGCAATGCATCTGGAGAAAGCTGCTCTGAAAGAAAGACTTTCTGTCCTGGGTTATCTGCATAAGTGGCATAAATCTTTGCAGTTTCGCCTTCATAATCATAGTCATAATCGGCCAGCTTTTGCCCGTCCCGTATGGACTCCGCATGGGTAGGCTTACCGTCCTGATAAGTAGTCTTGACGTCTGTGCCGTTTGTCAGATGGGAAGACTGGTTGCCATCGGCGTCAGTCAAAATGATGTCTCCCCAGCTGTCTATATCAACAGACTTTTCTTCCGTTTCTTCGGTCTGTCCGTCTTTTGTCTTTGAGATCTTCCAGCTATCGCCGACTTTGCTGCCTGTTTCAACCGATCCGTCAGGAGCCGTGATTTTGTAAGCAGAGAGCTTGCCGTCGCCACCGTAAGACATTTCGGTTATCCGACCGGTAGGACCCTCGATGCGTGATACATGTCCTGAAGCATCAAGATACTTCACTGAGCAAAGATAAACGGACTTACTGGCATCGAGATGCGTGCCATCGCCCAGATCGTTGCCGTAATCACGGTTGTATTTAAGCATCTGCTTGACCTGGTGAGCTAATTGCCCATCGTTCAGGTCAGGGTGCAAACGCTTGATAAATTGCGGCAGAGTCTCGCCCGCTAGGGGATGAGTGCCGGCAACAGTGTCGGATCGAAGGTTGTCTTTGCTATGAATGGTGATATTTTCAATTTTTGCTTTCTGGGCTGCTGGAGCCTCTGTGCCTGCCGAGGCATCGTTGCCAGCAGGCGTTCCAGCAGGTGTGCTATCGCGACCGGCAGCAGGGGCTTCTCGTTGAGCTTGACGCCCGTTGGGGTTCAAAATTGCCAGTGTCTCTAGGTCTTTCGTGTTATATGCAGCCAGCAAGCCAGCATGTACGTCCGGAGGAGTGCCGCCAGGTTGTTCGATATTGCGTCTAGGAGTAGGAGCGTCGCCAACCACTTGTATTACCTGTATTTACTCAAATTGAAGCCACACATATTCATATACACAAATTAACCTCATCTCGGACCGAAAGGCAAGGTATTTATACGTATGACTGCGGCGATTACGTAGAGCCTGAGTCTAAATATTGCAGTTTAAACAGTAAGTGGGTCTTGGGGGAGCAAACAGGTGCAAGTTGGCCGGTGCAATGAGAGCCTGTAAGTACTCTGACCGTTACTCTTTATATGCCCCCAGCTTACGCAAAGCCTTTTCAGCCTTCCATTTCACTTCTATACAAGCGTCACCAGCTGCTTTGTGCAGTGCGGCAATGACAGTTTCGTCCTGGCAGCCCAGCTTCCAGGCAGCGTGGGCAGCTTCAGTGCGAACAGCGTCAGAGCTATCTTCCAGGCGCTTTGAGACAGCAATAGCGACAGCAGGCTCGACTCTTCGGCAACGGCCTATTGTTCGCACTGCTTCCAGGCGTACCCATTCGTCGCCGTCATCCATGCAGGCGACAATCACCTTGAGACTTTGCGGTATTAGCGCTGGCTTGTCCCAGAACCAGCGCAGAGCAGCTAGCTTGACTAAGGCGTTCGGGTGGGTGAGAGCGCTACGGAATAGCTTCGCTGTGGAAGTTATTGCCCCTGCAGGAAGCCCAAGCGTTAGCGACCGCACATCAAAGCCTGGATAGGCGTGTTGCAACGCCATTGTTTCTACTATATCAACGAGCTCTTCCAATTCCATAGTATGTGGAATTATACCGAGAGTTACTGAGGCATGGTAAACAGATTTTGCCAGGGGATACCCTCTAGAGGAGATGGGAAAGAAGGTAACGAAGGAGCCGAGGGTGCTGCACGGCTGATAGTGCCGTAAAGCACAACTTTGCTCTCGAAAGTACCTTGACGGTCATAATCGACTGAAGCTGCTTGAACATAGAGCTGCTCGCGGTTGATGCGTGTGAAACGTAAGACTGATTCACAATAATTGAAATGCCGCTTGCCTGTGCTGGCACTTTCATCCTCGTTGTAAGTCACTATCTGTTGCTCAAGCGCCCCGGAAGGCAAAATCTTAATATTGTTGGAGAGCACCTGGCTCTCCAGCCGGTTGCCTGTTACTCCGGTACCGTGTGTAAGGTTGCCCAGATGCAGTGCATACATGTAAGGAATTGTTTTCATCATCTGCATCCCCATGTCACTGTTCAGAGCATTTCCGAACGACTCTTGAAGCCCCGGCATCATCTGCTGCATCTGCTGTTGCATCTGTTGCATTGATTGACGGTAGCGACTTTCATCCATTGGCGCTGTAAATATGACCTGGGTGGGTTCGAGTTGGATGCGACGGGACCCCCCTGAAGAAAAGTTGAAGCTGACCTGCCCCTCTTTGCCAGGCTTCAATAGTTCAGCCTCTTGTGACGCTTCAGTAGCATCAAAGGTCCAGCGGCGCTGGTCAAACTGCACTGTCCAAATCTTGAGCGTCCCCGACCAGACGCCTGCCCAGTCCACAGGATAGGACTCGGTCAGCCTGCCAGGCAGAACCTGGGTTGTGACAGTAGAGTGAAGAGGCTGCTTGATGTCCATTCTCGGAGTGAGAGCTTTAAGCTTAATTGGTATCGTTGCTCCCGAGTGTCCACAGAGTTCCTCAATCCGGCCGAAAAGCTTAACTGGCTTTTTGGTGGGCAGTCTGGAGCTGTCTTGACTGCCGGCAGCTGCTCCAGATGTCACTGGTGTTTCTTCGCCTGCTGATTTAATGGCTGGTTGTGTGCCCTGAGTGTGTGCATTGCTGTTATTTTCAAGAGAATTGCTGGATGGTGCTTGCGACAGCAGCTGCGCTGGTGGCGCTGCCTGGGCGCAGAGCAGTTGAGCTGTACTGATAACAACAGCCAGGATGCCTGCAAGATAATCTGCTTTTACTCTAATAGTTGAATGCTCCCTGTACCGTTTATTGACTTCTTGAGATTCTTGAATTTGCCTTTAAGGACGATAGTGCCGCTACCAGATATGGTGGCATTGCTTAAGTCTGACGAACCGCTTAAAACTTTTACGGCTCCACCACCATTTATATTAGCGACTAAGGCTTTGGTAGTAACGGCCTTAAGCTCCGCCTTGCCAAGACCATCTATGTCCACCACCGCTTTGGAAAGACCGTTAAGCTTGCCGGCAACCACGCTGCTAGAGTCATGCAAACTCAGCAGGACGCTGCCGCCACTCCAGCTGTCTATGACAACTTCTGATGACCCATGACAGGAAACGATTAGTCCGCCACTATAACTGTCGGGAACGACAACATCTAATACGTCAGGACCGATGCAGCTACCTGGTACATCCGAGCCTTTCAGAGGTTCCAGCTTGTTGCCGTTGATAATGACCTGCTCACTTTCAATCTTTAAACTGTGAACTGCTCCATCTGAGTCGCGAGGAAGTTGATAAATATGGCCATTGACAATTGCTTGCGCTCCAGTGGCGTCAGCTCTGACAGAAACTCCTCTGGATGCAGTCGAAAGCGCCACCTGCCTGATGACCCTACCGGAGACATTCCAGTGAGACGGGCAGTTGCTGGCAATGCTTATCTCGTTTACTCCTGGCAGGCGCCGAATCTTCACTTTGACTGTCTCGACAGAAAGAGCAATATCCTCTGAAGATGCGGGAATTTTGGCAAAGATGACCGGAGCCGAAGGTGCATCGTTTACCAGACTGCCTGATGGCGCGCTGATTTGAGGATTGGATCCCTGAGCGGGCAAGAGTGGCAGACCAGCCGTGGTGCTTAATACGATGGCAAGAGCCGAAATGCCAACCGGTGCAAGTCTTAGCAAAGACATTTTTTCATCTCCTGTCATGTGAACGAGTGTGGAATAACTCCATCATATACCTACGGGTAATTTTTTCATCCTCAGAACACACACTCGTACCAAAGCGGTAAAGTAATGCATGTGTTTAAATAGGTCGGGAAGGAAGAATCGTGAGCGGATCGAGAGAAGAAAACCTGCTGCCGGGTGCAAACTGGCTTTCCATGCCCCAGCCGGCACGCATCCCTTTTCTGGCGGGAATAATTGAAGGTCTCAATCAGGGTGTCAGGCATTGCTCAGCGGAGATTGCTTTTGCGCTCAGCACTCGATTATTATCAGACAGCATTAGGTCTGACTGTAAGCTCTCTTTAGACTCTTTACTGCAACAGGTGAGACTGTGGTCTAAATCAAGTGTTGTTGTTTTCAAGTTTTCCAAACCATTAGAAACATATGCTGAAACATTGACCAACTTTTACCGGAATTATCCGGAATATAAGAGATTGCTGCCAGCATATTTACTTATATATATGGATGACCAGCATGGTATGGGTTGTGAAGAGTTGTACGCTTTGCATGTCCATTCGCTGCAGGGCTTCAAGTTGTAGGGGTAACGGCACCGGTGGTGGTGCTATCGAAGCAGCAAACAAAATAGTCATGCCTGGCACATTAATGAGTGCCAGGCATGACTTCAGCAGGTGTTATGCCTTGTTAAGCCAAGCTTTATTTGTGTGCTTGGCTCTTCTTGCCTACTTAGTGCGCTTCTTTGCCTTTGGGGCAGCTTTCCTTACGGACAGCTTCTTATCGACCACCTTTTTAACTGCTTTTTTTACAGCCTTGGTGGCAACTGCCTTCTTGACTGCTTTCTTAGCAACCGCCTTTTTTACAGCTTTCTTGGTCAGCGCTTTCTTGACGCCTGTTTTCTTAGCGGCAGTTTTCTTAGCGGCAGTTTTCTTAGCGGCAGTTTTCTTAGCGGCAGTTTTCTTAGCGGCAGTTTTCTTAGCGGCAGCTTTCTTGGTCAGCGCTTTCTTGACGCCTGTTTTCTTAGCGGCAGCCTTCTTAACGGATTTTTTCTTGCCAGCGACTTTCTTTGTTGCCTTAACGAGAACCCGTCTCACCTTCTTTCTAGATACAGCCTTTCTAGAAGTGGTTTGGCCGGCCGCCTTGATAATGACTGAAGCTCGATCAGCGTCAGAGGCGGTGTCGAAGCCGAAGATACCCAGGAACTTGCGTCCGACAACCTGAATGATGGCAAATGAGATATTGATACCAGCAGCAGACAGATTATTGGACATGTTATAAGCCAATCCAAGTTGATCGTCTCCTTCAACTAGCAAGCAGTTAGTATGTGTCATCGCTTCCAGCCCAGCTGCAAGGGCTGCTTCTTCACCTTTCTTGCCAGATACCGGATAAAGCTCAAGCGCTGCTCTTTCGCGCTCGCCAGGATAGCCATAGCCCATGACTACTTGCAGGTTCTGTTTGGCTTCAGCAAACGGTTTGAGAGCTTCAGCCAGGGTGCCGGGTCTATTCTCCAGCTCACGTTTCCACAGGATAACCTTCTTAACTTTAACCGCCATAATCTCCTCCTTGGAGAGCGTCACAAACTTGTTGGTCAAATATACTAGCACTGTAAGCACCATCTTTGGTTATCAGACCGTATCTGAGGTTGAGCATAACTCTGTGAAAGTTTATTCCAGCAACATTGTCTTTATTCTCGTGCGGCCGCTTTTTCTTGGCAACATCGGGTCAATTGCCAGGGTGCTGAAAAACTTTGGTCTGAGCCGGTTGCGACTCGTAGCTCCTCCTAAGAATTACAAGGATTCGGAGGCTCGTCGTATGTCGGTGGGTGCTTTCGATGTGCTGAAAATGTGCGAAACGTTCGCAACTTTAAGCGATGCTCTGGCAGATGTTAGTCTGGCGATTGGAACGACCTCCGGGCAGGCGCGCGGTACGATCCCGGCACCTTTGGCGTCAGTGCTGCCAGCAGCCGGTATTGCCAGTTGCGTCGAAAAAGTGGCTTTTGTGTTTGGTGATGAGCGTGATGGTTTAACTGCTTCTGATTTAATGCGCTGCCATCATGTAGTCACTATTCCAACTAATCCGAAGTTTCCAGCTCTCAATGTAGCTCAAGCAGTTGGAATTACGGCTTATGAGCTGGCAATGCTCAATTTAGCTGATAGCTCTCTAACTGTCAGCGAACACCCACCCGGTCACTCGGACGATCATTTGTTTGTTTTGCTAGGTGAGTTGCTGGATCAGATTCAATTTTCACGTCGTTATAACCGTCATGTGATATTGCAAGAGTTGCGTTGTCTTTATCAACGTATATATCCAAGTGAGCGTGAAGCAAATATTCTCAAAGGTATTATCCTGAAGCTAAAACAGCAGCCGTCAGATATTGATCAGAACGACTAGCCTGTTTCTGAGAGATCTTTGTTCAAGCTGGAATCATTTCCATCCAGCGGCAGGAAAAAGATTGTAATCATGCCTGGCAGAGCTGCCAGGAAGCTTAGGAGAAAGAAGGTTGGGTAGCCAAGCGCAGTCTGGAGATAGCCGCTTACGGCGCCAGGAAGAAGAAGTCCCAGCGCCATCATGCCTGTGGCGATTGCATAGTGAGCAGCTTTGAAGTCTAGCTTTACTGTGCTTAAAAGGAAGACAGTGTAAGCTGCCACTCCCAGTCCATAAGAGAACTGTTCTAGCGCATTGACAGCAGCAGTCCAAACAAGAGGTGGTCTAATCACAGCAAGAAGCCAATAAAGCAGGATTGCTGAGTTTTGTAGCAGTGCCGATGGCAGCAACCAGCGTTTCAATCCGTCTCGGGAGACAAGATAGCCGCCTACAATGCCACCGAACAGGAGCGCAGCAGTGCCTATTGTGCCGTAAATGATCCCGACTGAGGCTGTTGAAATTCCCATACCGCCGGCTGATGCCGGATCAAGAAGAAACGGCTGGGCCATGGATAGCATGAGAGCATCGCCAGCACGGAAGGTGAGAATATATATTACGATTGTCACAATGCCTGGCTGCTTGAAGTAAGAAGCAAAAACTTCAATAAATACAGGAAAGGTCAGCCGAGACTCGGTCCTGTTTGTGAGTACCGAGTCAGGCTGAGGAAGATAAAGGAAGTGGAAAGCGACCAGCGCTAAGAGAATGCCTGCACAAACAGCAAAAGCTGTAGCCCATCCCGCAGCAACCCCGTATGTTTCAGCAAGTTTGCCTGCTAGAAAAACCAGAGCACCTGAACCAAACAGCCAGGCAAGTTTATAGGCAGTGTTTCGTATACCAACATAGAATGCCTGCTCATTACGACCAAGTATGTCGAGATAATAGCCATCAATGGCAATGTCATGCGTGGCAGAAGCAAAAGCGATGATGACAAAAAGCGCAACTGCTGCAGAGAGTATCCATGGTGTAAGGCAAGTTGCTGCTAAGGCGCCTATGAGGATAGAGAGAATTAATTGGGCTGCGATAATCCAGCTACGCTTAGTGCTGTATATATCTACTAATGCTGACCAGAGCGGCTTAACAGTCCATGGGATAGTTAAGAGATTAGTGACCACTCCAATAAATTCATTTGTAGCACCAAGGTTCTTAAAAAAAACAACAGACATCATCTTGACGATGGTGTAAGGCAACCCCTCTGCAAAATAAAGGGTGGGTATATATATACTTGGCTTACGATTGGACACTGTTTATAGCTTGTCTGCAGTGGAGCACAATTTGAGTTGGCTCCATTTTATGCTACTAAAGAGAAGATCTCGTCTGTTCGACAGAGTAGGCGCATAACTCTATGCTTGACCGCTTTGCATAATTACGCGTATCGTTGGTAGGATCGGGGCACGCGCCGCCTGGCGCTGTGTGGTGTTGCCGCTGTCTAAATTTTTGCCACATGTGGTAGAGCCTGGCAATGATTTGCTGCTCCATGAGAGTGCTGGTGGTGAGGATGGATTAGTTGATGTCAGGAGACTCTGCACACTCTTATCTGCCGCTGTGTCTGATTCGGCTATGGTGCCGCCAGACGGACTCCTGGTTGGCATTTACAACCGGTGCTGGTGATCGTTATCTAGTTGGAGCCGATGGATATTTTATCGAGATGCCAAATGGGGTACTGGCACCAATCGGTTGTGGTGTCGCCTTTCAAAGAATTAACCGTTGCCCATCTGTGCAGTGCTGTGAGCTGGCGGTTAATAAAAGGTTTGGTCCGGAGGCAAGGCTGGTCGCATCTTCTGCTGGTGGAGCAAGCAGTCAGCAGGTTCTGCTGCCGGAGACGTTTGCGGACACTCTGGTTAGCCTTGGGGCGATCAATCCCGCCTTAACACCGATGGAAAATCATCTGGCGCTACGACTCATTGAGTATGAAGCTATCAGCAACTCCACATTGCAGAGCGCAATCGACAATCGTGGTGATACAGCTACACTCGGACAGTCGCTTATGAAAAGCAAGCTCTGCTCCTGGGAACGTATGTTGTCAGCATGCCTGGATGTCCGTCTGCTGACAGCGTTTGATCCACCTGCCATGCGTACAAACGCTTTGCGCAAGGAGTGGGAGCTTATTGGCGAAGTTTTAATTACTATTGGTAAGCTGAGCAGGACAAAGCTGGAGGAGGCTCTCCAAGTTAAGCGAGAAGGCAGTCGGGCATTAGGCGAGATTCTCCAGTCGATGGGGGCTGTCACTGAGGCGGAGATAACAAGATGCCTGCAGATGCAGAAGCAGCTGCGCAAAGAGTCCAGCTCGGGTGTGGCTCTTGTCGGACAGCTGCTTCTAGCACGCGGGATTATCTCAGCTGAGTGCCTTGAGGATGTTGTGCGCCATCAGAAGATTGGGCGACAGTCGCTCGAGAAGATCTTAGTGTCAATGGGAGCGTGTACTGAGCGAGACATTGAAGATTTTGTCGCTGCGCACAAGTGGCAGGGGTTTCAAGATGAAATTGATGATATTAAGCTTGGACAGTATCTTGAGAAGATTGGCAAGATTAACAGGCAGCAGCTTGATGAAGCTTTGCGCTTGCAGATGCGTGGTCGCCAGGTCTTAGGCGAGATGCTGGTGTCACTACATCTCTGCAACGCCCAGGATGTCGTGCAGGCTTTGAAGCTGCAAGAAGAAGTTCGTGCTGATTATGCCAGTGACATTGAAAAGCTGGGAACAATCTTGCTTAAGACTGGTAAGGTTGAACCAGCTAAACTGGACCAGGCTTTAAGACTGCAATCAACAGGAAGGCGAAGACTAGGCAGTATCTTGCTGGCTTTAGGCGCTGCCAGCGAGACTGACATTAATCAAGCACTGACTTTACAGCACCAGTGGAGAGAGAAGTCTACTGTCCTGCATGATCGGCTTGGAGATCTCTTGAGTGCTCACGGTGTCATTACACCTGAAGAGCTTACATATGCGCTACGTCAGCAATCAACTTCACACCTCCCGCTTGGGCGCATCCTGATTGATGAGCAGCTCTGTACACCTGAGCAGGTGCTGGCAGCAGTGATTGCCAGAGATGACCGACGCCAGACAGCATTTAGGACGTTCGTCAAGAGACAGCTGGCTGCGGAAAATCCAGTTGTTAAATCTGTGCCCAAGTTGCTTGCAGAGCAGAAAGGGCGCCCTGCAACTGCCGGAAAAATTCCACCTTTAGTAGTAGAGGCTCCCATTCCCAATTTCCGTCAGGTCCATACCTGGATGTATCGTGGTGGGCAACCAGACGCTGCCGGCTTGCAATATCTTGCCAGTTTGAATATTCGTACAGTTCTATCATTGCGCTGGAGCGCAGGTGTGATTAATGCAGAACAGAAACAAGTCTGCGCTCTCGGTATGAACTATGTCAGCATTCCGCTTAACTACTGGACCTTTCCTAGCTTAAAACAGATTGAGTACTTCCTTTCGATTGTTGATGATGAGGCGAAGCGCCCGGTTTATATTCATTGCAAGCATGGTGCAGATCGCACTGGTGTCATTCTTGCTGCCTACCGTATTGCCAGGGAAGGCTGGAGCGCTGAAGAAGCTTATCTTGAGATGAAGCGGTGCGGCTTTCATTTAATCCGGATGTATCACTTCAAATGGGCTGTTTATCTTTTTGCTCGCCAGTTGGACAGGCTGAAGAGTGCTAACTTCTAGTAATATAAAACCTGTTTGCTGAAGGGAAGAGGTCTAATCATGAACTACCTCGATTCTGCCGCAGTTAAGAGCTTGTACGCCTCGATGCCGCAGCGCTTTGAACAAGCGCGACAGCATCTTGGCAGAGCGCTCACACTAACCGAGAAGATCTTAATTGCACATCTTGAGGGCTGGAGTGGTGAGCCGCTGACAAGTGGGCAAAGTCATGTGCTGTTGCGCCCTGATCGTGTGGCAATGCAAGATGCAACTGCTCAGATGGCTCTTCTGCAGTTTATGCAGGCTCGCCTGCATAAGGTGGCAGTACCGACAACTGTACATTGCGATCACTTAATTCAAGCCCGGGTTGGTGCTGACCAAGATCTCCGCGCTGCTCTGCTGGATAACGATGAGGTCTACAACTTTCTGCGAACAGCGTCAAACAGGCACGGTATAGGCTTCTGGAAGCCTGGTGCCGGCATTATTCACCAGGTTATTCTGGAGAACTACGCCTTCCCTGGTGGCATGCTGATCGGCACGGACTCACATACTCCTAATGCTGGCGGATTGGGCATGCTGGCTGTAGGTGTCGGAGGCGCCGACACGGTCGATGTCATGGCGGGTGAGCCATGGTTGTTACGTTGGCCTGCGCTCATTGGAGTGAAGTTGACAGGTTCTTTAACCGGCTGGGCATCTCCGAAAGATGTAATTCTTCATCTAGCCGGCATCCTGACAGTTTCTGGTGGTACAGGGTCGGTTATTGAATATTTTGGTCCTGGTGTTACGTCCATTAGTTGTACAGGCAAAGCAACCATAGCGAATATGGGTGCCGAACTAGGGGCCACAACGTCCATCTTCCCTTTTGATGAGCGTATGTCCGCTTATCTTAAAGCTACCCGCCGCCAGGCTGTTGCTTGTCTTGCTGAAGAGTATTCTTCTTGCCTGATAGCTGATCCAGAAGTGGAGAGGGAGCCCCAACGGTACTTTGATCGCATCGTAGAGATTGATCTCAACACACTTGAGCCCTATGTCGTGGGGCCGCACAGCCCTGATTTAGCGCGGACTGTATCCAAGCTAGCTGCCGAAGTAGTAGAGAAAGGTTATCCAGAGCAGCTGAAAGTCGCACTGATTGGAAGCTGTACCAATTCATCTTATGAGGATATGAGCAGAGCAGCCGCAGTGGCAGAGCAAGGTGCTGAACATGGATTGAAAGCCAAGTGCAAGTTTATGATCACACCTGGCTCGGAGCAGATCAATCAGACTATCAGGAGAGACGGACAGCTTGCTGCTTTAGAACGGATGGGTGGTGTGGTGCTTGCCAACGCCTGTGGACCGTGCATCGGGCAATGGAAGCGTGAAGATATCTCGCCTGGTGAGGAAAACGCTATCATTTCATCTTTTAATCGCAACTTCAGCAGACGCAACGATGGCAACGCACAGACGCTAGCTTTTATCGGCTCTCCTGAGCTCGTTACAGCTATGGCATTTGCAGGCAAGCTGACCTTTAATCCGCTCGCTGATTCACTGCAAACAGAGGACGGAAGATCAATAAAGCTTATGCCGCCAATTTGTGAAGAGCTGCCACAGCAAGGTTTTGTGAATGAAGACTCAGGCTATATAGCTCCCGGGCAGGATACTCACATTGCTGTCAGTGTTAGCCATGACAGTGAGCGACTGCAACTGCTGGAACCATTTGCACCATGGGATGGTCAAGACTTCATTGAACTGCCAGTTCTTCTTAAAGCTGCAGGCAAGTGCACTACAGATCATATCTCGCCGGCAGGACCCTGGCTGCGCTTTCGCGGGCACCTGGACAAGATAAGCGACAATATGTTTATTAGTGCCAACAATGTTTTTGCCCATGACCCTGGGCACGGACTGGACATCATCACAGGAGAGTGCAAACCTTTGCCTGAAATTGCCAGGCACTACAAGACACTCAAGAAGGGCTGGGCAGTAATCGGCGATCAGAATTATGGCGAAGGTTCCAGCCGCGAACACGCAGCCATGTCACCACGCTTTCTGGGCTGCAAGGTAGTGCTTGTGCGCAGTTTTGCCCGCATTCACGAAACTAATTTAAAAAAGCAAGGGATCCTGGCGCTAACCTTCAGCAACCCTGACGACTACGAACTTGTCGGCGAACGCGATCGGCTAAGTATTGTCGGACTTGCCCAGCTTGCAGCTGGACAACCGTTGCAAGGGATCGTCCATCGCACTGACGGATCGTGTGCATCTGTCGAAGTCAAACATAGTATGACTGCGGAGCAGATTAAATGGTTCAAAGCCGGGTCAGCTCTTAATCTAATTTGCCAGCAGTTGTGAACCGATGAGCTTTGTGTTCATGATCTTGCTGATTCTGCCCAGCTTACAGTCGGACAACAACCATATGGACAGTGCCAGTAAAGTATGGCAGTGCAAGGCAAGCGTCCAGCTGGTGTATGTTGAAACCATTTCTTGACTTGAGTTTTCCAACGGTGCTGGCAAGCAGCTGGCGCATGGCGAAAGTTCTAATGTTCTGACCTGGAATTGTCAAAAGTATGATCCGAAATTGTCACCAGCAGGTGTTAGCCTCTGGGTGGAAGAACTTACCAAGACACCGAATCATGCAGATTTTTCAGGAGTAAGAGGCATGGCATTGGACAGACAGTCCGGATTTAAGACATCCTCAGGTGATAGGCTTGCGATAGATGGTCCAACAGATATTGGACTGGCGACTAGTTGGCAGGATATTTCTCGAAAGATTTTCGCTTTGAGGCAGAACCAATCTGGACGCGAAGTTTTGGGAAAGATAATAGGACACGCATCGCAAAATCAAAGAGGTGACCGATATAAAGAAAAGATTCCTGGCATTCTTGAATTGCCTGATCTTAGAATAGATGATTTGACAGTGACATCAAATAGGACCGCTGATGCAGTAGCAGCAACTCTGAAACAAAAACCCCACGGTGACTCAATAGACAAGCTCAAGGTTAAGCGTGACATGATTCCACCTGTGAGGGATGGAATCTGTTTTGCCAGGACTCATGATCCAGGAGACAGGCATTACAGGGGTTATCTGTTGGCTCAAACATCCTTGCCACCAGGAGATCAGGATTACTACAGCGCCACTGTTACCAGGAGATATGAAGAGCAAGCTATGAAAGTGCTTGTTCAGCGTAGCGCTGAGAACAAGAACCTCTCCCAGAAGGAGCTTGTCTCCATCGTCTCCAGTCTCACGCCAGACCAGGAGACAGCTGTACTTACTCTTGCAAACCTGACCAAAAACTTAGCAGCCCTGACCCGAGGTGCTAACGATCGTACTGCCAGTGACGGCGTCAAGTTTCTCAAGCACCGAGATTACACTGCTAGCGATGCAGTAAAAGTAGCTAAGATGCTACAACCGGTCAACTCTGGTTCAGACAAAATGGGTTGTATGTATCACTTCTACGGAGCACTCGCAGCTACCTACTTCCTTGGTCAAGCAGGCAAAAAGATGGTGGAGCTGGAGTCAAGGACCCATAATGATCCGCAAAAAGCGGCAGCAAATCTAGAGCACGCAGTGACTACTGTCCCCTGGGTACGTCGGGCATTTCATCTGCGATTCAAGCGATAAAAGGAATTGCTGGAGTGCGATCAGATATCTCTCTGGCTCAACAATCGGCAAATCATTGTGATTCGCCTCTGGCAATTCAACAAAAGTGTAAGGCGGGGAGGCTTGGCTTGACAGCTCGCGCGAGTGCCGGCAGAGAATTACAGTATCTTTGCTGCCGTGCAAAATTAGCAGCGGTGGATGAGCTCCTCTTACTATAGAGATGTTGTCCATGGCGGGCAATGGAAACAGTGATGGCGGGTAGATGAGCAGCCAGGGCAACACCTCTTTGCCGATGCGTTGCAAGGATGAGAAGCTCGACTGCAATATCAGTCCGCCACTCATCCGCACTACAGATACCTGGCACGCTACTGCAGCACCAAGAGATTCTCCATAGTTGATAATTTCGCAAGTGGGGATCCCAGACTGGTTGACAAGATAATCGAAGGCAGCACAGCCGTCAGCACAGATACCGTGAATATCTGGTTTACCTTCACTTCTGCCGAATCCCCGATAGTCATAGATAAATACTGATGCTCCAGCACGAAGTTGCAATTGAATCAGTCCAAGCCGGCTGGTCAGATTAGCAGCATTGCCGTGATGGAAGAGTATTGTTTTGGCAGCCTGTGTCTGTCTGAAAAACCAACCATGCAATTTGGTTCCATCTGCAGCAGTAAAAAAGATATTCTCGGGGGCAATCCCCTCAAGATTGTCGAGATCGTATTTCCCTTTAGGGTAGTCCGCAGGATAAAACAAAAACGAACGATAAAGAGATGTAGCAAACCGCGGTGACAACGCGATATAGAGGAGTCCCAGGGACAAAGCACCACCTGCTAACATCTCAAAACAGATCATTAATTGGCCATCCTTCAGGCATGGGAGCATGTCGGGACGATCGTGTCGACGTCTTGTCTGCCAGCCGCCACTGTAACTAAAGCTGGAAGGAGACCTATGCTTATCGCAGTCCTAGCCGTGAGACTATCAGGTGGCAACGATCAAGGACAAGAGCATTCAGCAAGAACATGTTAAACTTCCAACATTAGCAATGCAAGGCTAACCTTCTCCTTCTTTTCATCATCATATAACCACGTGTCGGTTGCTGTAACGCTAAGCGTCAGGAGGTGTAAATGATAGTTGCCTTAAAAACAAAAGCGTATGCCGCTATGGCTGTCAAACAACCGTTACGGCCTTTCGAGGTTACGAGGCGGGAGCCAGGAGTGCATGATGTTTTGATTGACATTAAGTACTGTGGCATCTGCCATTCAGATTTGCACCAGTCCCGTGATGAATGGGGCGGCTCCATCTTTCCGATGGTGCCTGGACACGAAATAGTCGGGATTGTCAGCCGAATTGGGACGAGTGTCAGCAAATATAAAGTTGGCGACAGGGTGGGAGTTGGTTGCATGATTGATTCATGCCGTGAATGCGATGCTTGCCGAGAAGGGCTTGAACAATACTGTGTCAATTCACCTAACTGGACCTACAACAGCTATGAAAAAGATGGCAAGACTCCGACCTATGGTGGCTATTCAACAATAATAGTGGTTGACGAAAACTATGTGGTCCGCATTCCTGAAGGGCTACCTATGGAGTCAACAGCGCCGTTGCTTTGCGCTGGCATTACGACCTATTCGCCGCTGGCTCACTGGGGAGCAGGTCCTGGAAAGTCGGTGGCTGTGGTGGGGCTGGGCGGATTGGGACACATGGCTGTCAAGATAGCCAGCGCAATGGGAGCTCATGTGACAGTCCTGAGCCGGTCGTTGGCTAAAGCGGCTGATGGGAGCAGGTTGGGAGCTGAGGATTTCTATGCCACTGCCGATGCTGAGACATTCAAGAAGCTGGCAGGCAAGTTTGATCTCATTATTGATACTGTTTCAGCAGATCACGACTTGAACTTACACATTGGCTTGTTGAAACGCGATGGTGCCATGGTTTTGGTGGGTGTGCCGCCGGAATCAGCCAGGCTGCGTGCAGGCAGTCTCATCTCCGGGCGCAGGACATTAGCAGGTTCAGTGATTGGCGGTATTGCTGAAACGCAAGAAATGCTCGATTTTTGTGCCAGTAAGAATGTTGTGGCTGATATAGAGCTTATTCCTATTGAACAGGTCAATGAAGCGTACGAAAGAATGCTCACAGGCGATGTGCGTTATCGATTTGTTATCGACTGCGCTTCATTAGCCTGAGCGCTGCATCAGCGCCAACCGGCAGCAATTCAGCTGCCGTCTATATCAATGCAGGCTTTGATTCAACTTTCGTAAATAGTTCATACTGAAAATTGAGCTCTTGCCAAGTCTATCTGCCACCTACATAAGTGGCGGTTAAAATTGATATGCGTTTGATCCGGCTGAGGACATCGGCAGGATGTTTGACCTTGCTGCTACCTTGCTGCTAGTGAGCTTCCCGTCGAAAGAAAAGTTTCCAGCAAAAAGATTGTCCCTCATTATTGCGACTTTCAAGCCATTTTATGCTGGGCGAACGAACTACTTGAGCGCTTCGTCATTGTCCACAACAAGGCGGCTGACAGCTCAACTTGTTGTATATCTATGAGCTGGCTATGTAGCTCTTAATCATCTGGGTGCCCAATTGTGATAAGTCACGATCTTTTGCCGGAATCGAGTCACGATCTCTTGCCGCATGACAATGGAGATTGGAAGCATTTCCGTTGACAGGCAGGAACGCAGGAGGTTTTGGGTTCAGTGG
>CAILLX010000199.1 GCA_903835185.1 uncultured bacterium
CGGGCAATCGCACAGCCGCTCAGAGCCATGGCTTTTGCACTGCTTGTCTCTGCTCTGGCAAGCTTCTTTATCCTGGTGGATTGGCAGTTTGCCAAGCCCTGGATCATCTCCTGGCACACACAGAAAGAGTTGATGAGCCTAATCAGAAGCCATGCATCTGAGATCAAAACGGGTGATGCCATAATACTAGGTGGTATCACCCGCTACGCTAGGTGGGCGCCGGTAGCCGATGGCACTTGGGATTTTCAGAATCTGGTTCGCGTCGCACTGAATAATCCAACCATCAATGCCAACGTTGTGACTGAGCGCTTGCATATCGACAATGATGCTCTTGTTGATCGTTCCGGTACATTAATCCTGGGAGTATATCCATTCAAACAGATGATTCTATATTCTCCAAAGAAAGCACAGTGGCAAAGAATCTCAACACGTCAAAAGTTCATGCAACAAGCCAAACAGCTGGGCTGGACGATTGTCCGTTAGAGTACTTCTGACTCGTGCCCGCCAAAGTACCTCTTTCTTGCTCTTGTGTTGTTAATGACTTATGCTACGTTTTGCAATGGAAGACGCTCAGAAGTCCCGACCTAAAGGAAAGTTAATACCACGCAAATGAATCAGAGCACACTCCTATCAGTCGTGGTGCCACTATTCAACGAAGAGAGCAACATCGCCGCTCTGCAAACACGATTGCAGCAGATTGAACAACAATTAAGCCCCGTAAAACTAGAGATTATCTTTGTTGACGATTGTTCGCAAGACAAAACCGCCTCGCTGATTAGCGATCTGTGCCACCGACACGACAACCTGCGACTGATTCGGTTTGCCAAGAACTCAGGAAGTCACGCCGCAATAATGGCTGGAGTAGCAGCAAGCAGCGGTGACTGCGTAATGTTTCTTGCTGGCGACCTGCAAGATCCACCAGAGATTATTCCGGAAATGATGGAGAAATGGCGCAACGGCAACAGCATAGTTTGGGCTGTAAGGGCGGCAGTGATAGGAAGAAAGCGGCAAGACAGCTTCTTTTCTTCTCTTTACTGGCTGCTGGTTCACTATCTTACTGATCTTCCGATACCTGCACAGGGTGTGGATTTCTTCTTGATTGATCGCTTGGTTGCAGATGTAATCACACCACGCCATCATGCCAACTTACCGTACTTTTATCTTGTAGCCGAGACCGGCTTCAAAACAGCAACCGTGTCTTACACCAAGGCAAACAGAGCCGGTGGGAAGTCTGGCTGGACACTCAAGAAGAAGCTGGCGCTCGTGTTGCAAACCCTTCTGAGTTCGCCAACAGCACTTAGAGCTTTTTCTGCGGCAGGCATCGCACTTCTTGCCGTAAGCGTCGTCGCTATCATATATTTCATTATTGTTCATTGCATCCTGGGAACAGCCATTTCCAGGATGCTCCTTGCATTCTGCGGACTTTTCTTCTGCACCGGGCTGCAAATGACAATGCTCGGCCTCATTGCTGAACACTTATTTGTCCTCCTCAAAGAAGTCCGTCACGCACCTCGTTACGTTGTTGCAGAACGCGTCAACTTCGATGCGACAGTGCTCGATCATAGGACGGAACGGAAGACAAGCACTGCTGGGTCTGTAGCCGGGTCTTCTTAAACCTTGGAAGAAATCTGAGATGGATAATCAACTCAACGTGCTCGTCACCGGTGGTGCAGGCTTTATAGGATCAAGATTAGTTGAACATCTGTCAGATGAAGATCGCGTCAAAAGTTTAATCGTGTTCGACAATTTCTCCAGCAGCTCGCAAAGCGGTTTTTCTCGCTATCCGAATGTTCGTGTTATCAACGGGGATATTCAGGATTGCGCAGCATTAGCACTTGCTCTAAAGAATGTCGATTTGGTTTTTCACCTGGCTGGCGATACCTGGAAACAACGAGCAATAGAGGATCCAACAACATATCGCGAGGCAAATATCAACGGCACAATGAAAGTATTGGAAGCTGCTAGGAACAACGGCGCGCGGCGATTCATTTTTGCATCTTCATGTGCTGTATACGGCAATCAAAGCAGGTTGCCGATATCAGAGGCTGCCTCTTGCTCACCGGCAACACCGTACGCGCACAACAAGGCTGCAGGCGAGGCGCTTGTCAAGTCCTCCTCTGAATCGTACAGCATGGAGTGCATCACGCTCAGGCTCTTTAACGTTTACGGGAAAGAGCAGATTCGCAACGGAAACTATGGTGGATTAGTTGCACAGCTCTTTCAGGCAGCGCTTAACAAGCGGCCTGTCACCATTTATGGTACCGGGAATGAGGCAAGAGATTATGTGCACATAACCGATGTGGTTGAGGCGTTTTGTCTTGCTGGACTAAGCTACAAAGAACAATCCGGCCATCAGGTCTTTAACATTGGCTCAGGGATAGAGACTACGGTTGCCGGGGTAATAACAATCCTCCAGGAATTAATCGGATCGAAAATAAGTGTGGAGTTTGCCGAACCTAGATTAGGAGAGATTAAGTGCTCGGTGGCTGACATAACCAAAGCCGTTGCGCAATTGAACTACCATCCCTCAATCTCTCTGCCTGACGGTATCGCCAGGATATGGCAGGATCTGCAGCTGGCATAAATCCCACGTAGATATTGTCCCCGAGACTCAACCTATCTTGTGCCCGATTTACGAACCTTCTCCCATACCGTTACAGTTGAATGGTCTGGAAGTGGAAATGACGCAATTGGCTTGAAGCCGATTTTGACGAGCTCCGGCACTGGTCCAGCCAGAAGGCACTCCGAAAGCAATTGAGCTTTTCTGGCCCATGCGCAAGAGTAGAAATCTTTTTTCAGAACCAGTCCTGACTTAGTAAGAAACCGTTGCACGAAGTACACCCTTGAGTTGAGTGCTCACGCGCGGGAAGATGGGCTAGTCTCAGTTCATTAGGTTGGCTGAAAGTGGTTTTGTCTTTGAGCCAACCAGCGGTCCGGAAGGAAGTCGTCAATTTGAGAA
>CAILLX010000200.1 GCA_903835185.1 uncultured bacterium
GGCTTTACGCCAGAACTGCTCTTTCGCAACATCGCGTCTTGACGGACGAGCCATTCATCAACTCCCGTGGTTCACCAATCACCATGATTAAACACTCGGTTGTGTTGGCATTCAAGGATGTGGTTCGTGCAACGCTCTCCCGACTACCCCATAAAGCTCCTCATGACAGGCATGCTTTTTTGCCCGGAATCGGGTGGCACGTTCGCTGGAATACGCAACAGACTGGCGTTCAGCCTAATTGGCAGTTGTCACTGTCCAAAATTGCAATCGGTGAGCCTCACCTATCGAAGTACGGTTTCTGCAACATGTTCGTTCTGAAGCAGCTCGGACTCCAGACGATTCAGGTTGGGCAGCGTAACCTGATCCGTGTATTGGATGAGGTGATGTCCAACAATCGTACGACACAAAGCCAGCAAAAACTTTTCCGGATGGTTGCGCAGAATACGCATCAGGAAGCGCAAGTATTCACCGCGATTTTTGTCGGTGCATGCAATCCACAGCAAAGCCCCCATAAGCGGGAAGAAGTACTTGACTCTCGTACTCGGGCTCAATTGTCCAAAGATCTGATTGCTAGTTCCTTGCAGCGAGCTTACAAGATCGTAGAGACGGTCAAAAAAGTTGACAGGCTTGTAAAGCGTAGCCATAATGGTGCGGTATCCGCGAATTAGCGTAAGCCTTGGCATCACAGTGACAAAATTGCAGAAGTCGAAGGTATCGCCGCCCCACTCCTCCATGAGTCGTCCTTCTTCTTGCAGGCGAAGCCACAGTTGTGTGTTGGGCATGGCGCTTAAGGGACCAACCATAGCCATTGGGATTCTGGCAGCTGCGATAAACTCAAGCTGGCGCTCGAATATGTCTTCAGGATCTTGATCAAAGCCGACAATAAAGCCGCCCATTACCTCCATTCCATAACTGTGGATCTTGTGTATCTTGCTGAGCATGTCACCTTGCACGTTCTGATGCTTTTGCGTCTCACGCAAGCACTCGAGAGACGGGCTTTCGATACCAACAAATACGGAATAAAAGTTAGCCTCACGCATCAATTCCAGGAGCTCGTCATCGTCTGCTAAAGTCAGACTTGCTTCGGTATAAAACGCGAACGGATATTTGCGCTCTTTCATCCAGGCAATCAGTTCTGGCAGCATCAGCTTGACGTTTTTCTTATTGCCAACAAAATTGTCGTCAACAAAGAATATTTCCCCGCGAAAACCAACATCGTAAATTGCCTGCAATTCGGCGAGAATCTGGCTGATAGATTTGGTACGCGGCGTCTTACCAAATAGCATCGTTATATCGCAGAATTCACAGTTGAAAGGGCAGCCGCGCGAAAACTGAATGCACATATGGACATAAGCGTCGAGCTTCAACAGATCGAAACGGGGTATTGGTGTCTGGGTCAACTCCGGCTTTTCGCCGTTGGACTCATATACGCGCCGGGCAGTGCCGGCTGCGTAGTCTGTGAAAAACATTGGTAAAGTGATTTCACCCTCGTCCAGAACCAGATGAGTGGCCTGCGCAAATCTCTCCCTGCTTGATGAAGCATGAGGTCCTCCCACCACTGTGGGGACTCCGGACTCCCGGCAGCGCTCAATAGTTTCTGCCATCGATTTGTGCTGAATTCTCATGCCACTGATCAATGCCAGATCTGCCCAGTCGAGATCTGCTTGAGAAAGCTTCTCGATATTCAGGTCGATAAGACGAAGATTCCATTCTGGTGGGCACAAGGCAGCCACAGTCAGGAGTCCCAGTGGTGGCATAAGAGCCCGCTTGCCAATTATCCAGAGAGAGTACTGCCCACCCCAATATGTCACTGGGAACTCAGGCCATATCAGCACGACGTTTACGGTTGCACTTTGCAGATCTGCTGCATGTGAATGTGCACTTTGTTTTTCTTTAGGCATTTACTTACTTAACGACCTGCTCGACTGCATCCCACACAGGCTATACAGTACCATAAACGTACATTTGCAAGCTGATTTCAGGCGAAAGAATGTTCGCCTATAGGACGCTTATCCTGCGCTGGCACCATGACCCTGTTATGACTGACTGCGCTATGACCTGACTCAATTAATGGTACAGCTAACCCGATGACTGCAATATCTCTTTTAGCCACCATTCATATTTCTCCAACTATGTCTCTTCACCAGTCTCATTAGTCACACGAGACGCAGGGACAGTATTCTCACAAGCCCACAACGCATCGCTAATTTGTGTGGTTGAAAGATGTTGACTTATTAGCAAGGATCTACCCTACTTCAACCGCCCCCCCTTGACACCCCGGGATGGGGTTCAATTCTTTCCCATAGTGAGCTTACGCGAGCGCCCATGACCTTCCCGACCTTTCGCGGCGTTGTGTATGGCGCAGTTCCGGTCCGTCTGATTATCTGAAAGCCTGGGTCAAGACTGGGAATTACCCCAGTCAAATCTGCCCCGATGAGCGCTAAATTGCACAGAGGAAGGTCGGTCGCAGTCAAGGGGTATGGAATATGTCTCGCCAATGGATGCGCTGGGAACTGGCGACTGCTGTCGCTTGCTTAGCCATGATGTTTTGCTGGAACTATGCTAAGTCGCAAAACCATATGCCAGAAGGCAAGGCAAAGCCCCCGCACACTGAAAAGGGCGCTGTGCAAGAGCTTGGCGGAGCAGATCGCTACCTGACCTTTGTCAGCACAGATAAGCCAATCTACAGAGCTGGAGAGAAAGTCTATGTACGTGGTGTGGTTCTGAATGCTGCCAACCATAAGCCATTGCCTGATGGGCAGACGGCCAGCGCCACAATCGAGATCAAAGGACCAAAGGGCGACGTGGTCGCCGGCGGTAACGCTCCGGCGCAGAACAGCGTCTGGAGCTTCGCCTGGGAAGTCCCGGAAGGACAGGCAGGCGGCGAGTATACAATCCATGCCACCTATCCGTGGAGCGGACACGCGCCAGCCGAGCGCAAATTCGACATCCGCGCTTATCGCGCCCCCCGGCTGAAGTCTCAGATTACCTTCCTGCGCGACGGCTACGGTCCTGGCGACAAGGTGAACGCAACACTGGAAGTGTTGCGGGCTGAAGGCGGCATTCCTGAAGGGGCGAAGGTAACAGTCAGCGCCCGCGTGGACGGCATGGAAGTGGATGGCGGCACCGCTCGCGTGGATGGCAAGGGGTTGTGCTCAGTAACTTTCACCCTGCCATATCAGATTCCTCGCGGCGAAGGCACCCTGGCACTGGTGATCGAAGATGGCGGCGTGGTCGAAACAGCGTCGAAAACCATCCCGATTCTGCTCCAGACTGTGGACCTCCAGATTTTCCCGGAAGGCGGCGAGCTTATCGCAGGATATAAGAACCGAGTGTATTTGCAGGCCAATCAGCCCAACGGCAAGCCGGCAGACCTGGCGGGAAAACTGATGTCAAAACAGGTCTTGCAACCTGAAGCCATAACAGAGTTCCGCACAGAGCATGAAGGCCGCGGACGGTTCGAGTTCACTCCAGAGGCTGCCAGGGAGTATTTCCTCGCTGTCTTGGAACCAGCAGGCATCAAGACTGTCTATGCGCTGCCTAAGGTGAAGTCCAGAGGCGCGCTAATCCGTTCTGACAAGGACATTTACGAGAAAGGTCAGCCAGTGACTGTGCAGGTCGGATGCACAGACAATGTCTTCCGGGTGACTCTTGCAAAACGCGAAGTGGAATTAGCTGCCCACAAAATGGACCTGAACAAGGGCACGGAGCTCAATTCAGGCGCTTTGCACCCAATCTCGTTCGACCTGCCGCCCGACGTGGACGGCGTATTGACTGTAACAGTGTGGGATAGCAAAGGACTGCCGCTGGCTGAAAGGCTGGTCTTCCGCCAACCAGCCAGAACGCTCAACATCAGCATCACGCCCGAAAAGAAGTCCTATGTCCCTGGAGACAATGCAAAACTCACAATAAAAGCTACCGACGCCGACGGTAAACCTGTCTCAACTGTAATTGGCTTGACGGTCACCGACGACAGCGTCCTCGAAATGGTCGAAAAGCGCGATCAGTCACCTCGCCTGCCTGTGATGGTCTTCCTGGAACAGGAAGTAAAAGACCTGGCTGACGCGCACATTTACCTCGATTCAAAGAACCCCAAAGCGCCGCTTGCAACTGACTTGTTGCTTGGCACGCAAGGTTGGCGACGCTTTGCGCTTATTGACCTGGCTAAGTTCATCGAAGCCCATGGCGACCAGGCACGACGCGTGGCAGCACTAAAGATTCAGGCACGCATTGAAATGGATCAGGCAATGCCACTGGACGGAGCCGCCCAGCCACGGCCAGGTTTCGCAGGCGGATTTGGAGCTCTGGTCAAAGGAGCCAGAATGCTACCGGCAGGAGCAGCAAGAGAAGTACTGTTGCCACCACCACCTTCTCCAGTCGCTCCTGCCGAGAATCTGATAGAAGTCAAAAAGGATATGGCAGAACCTGCACTGGAGGCGGCCAACGACAGACTCCAGCAAGCAATCGGCAATGAGTTCAAGGTCGCAAAAAAACGCATGATTGTAGAGGAACAAGAAATCGCAGCGCCGCACAGCAATCTGGTGGTGGTGCGTGAGTTTGCACATCAGGTGCGCAACGACAGAAAGCCAACCGACCGCGTAGACTTTGCCGATACGCTTTACTGGAACGCAGGTGTCAAGACTGATCCCAGAAACAGCGAAGCCACAATAAGTTTTGGACTGAACGACAGCGTCACCACATTCCGGGTATTTGCCGACGCCTTCGCAGACAACGGCGCTGTCGGTAGCAGTAACCTAGCAGTGGAAGCTGTTCAGCCGTTCTACGCTGAGGCTAAACTACCACTAGAAGTGACAGCTGGTGACCAGATTCTCCTGCCTATCACTCTCGTCAATGCAACCGGAAGCATCCTCGCCGGCACAAATGTGAATGTCGACTTGACCGGCGACTGCAAACTGCTGGCTATGCTGAAGGGATCGGCAGACATCGGTGCGGGCAGCCGAGTGCGCTGGATTCAACCTGTCAATATCGGCTTCGGCAACGGACTAAAAGATTTTGTCCTGACAGCTAGCGCCGGGCTCTATCAAGACAAAGTCACGAGACAACTCTCAGTCAAGCCGAGCGGTTTTCCTATAGAGACGGCCTTCGGTGGGATGCTTGAACCAGGCAAGCCGGTTGTGCACACCATAACCATTCCACAGGGCGCAGTGCCAGGGAGTCTGGTGTCTGCCACGGCTGTCTATCCGACGCCGCTAGCCAATCTGACTGAGGCTCTTGGCCGGATGATACAGGACCCCTACGGATGTTTCGAGCAGACTTCTTCAACCAGTTATCCGCTGACGATGGCTCAACAGTACTTCATTGGACACACTGGAGTTGACCCGAAATTAGTCGAGATGGCGCGGCAGAAACTGGATGCCGGCTACAAGCGGCTGGTCGGTTTCTGGTGTCCGGACAAGGGATACGAGTGGTTTGGGGAAAACCCCGGGCATGAAGCGCTCACTGCTTTCGGTCTGCTCCACTTTACTGACATGTCTGCAGTGCGCAATGTAGACCAGAATATGATTGCAACCACTCGCGCCTGGTTGCTCAAACAGAAGGACGGACAGGGCGGCTTTACACGCAAGCGCCGTGCCCTGCACAGCTGGATTGAGGACAAGGACTGCTCAAATGCCTACATTGTCTGGGCGCTGCTAGAGTCCGGACAGCCGGCAGCCGACCTGAAGGCAGAATTGAATGCGCTCAAGACAGCTGCCTCGGCTAGCCAGAACTATTATGTGGTGGCATTGGCCGCCAACGCCATGCACCTGGCTGGCGACAAGTCTGCAGCGACGCAGCTGATGGATCGGCTGGTCGCAAAGCAGAAAGCTGACGGCAGCGTAGACAACATAACGAGTTCAATCGTGGGCAGTGGTGGCGAGTCGCTGGAAGTGGAAGGCACAGCGCTCTCTACTCTTGCCTGGCTGCGCCAACCAGCATATGCAGGCAATGTTGAGAAAAGCATCAAGTTCCTGGCAGATTCCTGCAAAGCTGGCCGGTACGGTTCGACGCAGGCGACTGTGCTGGCGCTGCGCGCCATAGTCAACTACGACAAGCAGCGCGCGCGTCCCAAGGCACCAGGGAAGGTGCGTATGTACATAGACGGCCAGTCTATTGGCGATTGGGCAGAGTTCAATCAGTCCACACAGGGCGCAATTAAACTGCCTGATGCGAGCGAACTGCTCACTGCAGGACAGCACAAACTAGAACTGCGCATGGAAGGCGGCAGCGAAATGCCCTATTCGCTGGCTGTGAAGTACAATGCACTCACGCCTGCCAGCTCCCAGGAATGCAAACTTGACCTTACAGTGAAGATGGCGCAGGACAAGGTCTTCGAAGGTGCATCAACTGAAGCCAATGTCACAGTGATTAATAAGACAAGTGAAGCGGTACCAACACCGGTGGCAATCGTTGGACTGCCGGGCGGGCTGGAGCCGCGCCACAACCAATTAAAAGAACTGGTTAAAAAAGGCACAATTGACTCTTACGAAGTGCTGGGCCGTGAAGTAGTGCTCTACTGGCGCACGTTGCCTGCTCAAGCAAAGGTGGAGATACCGCTGAGTCTAATTGCAGCTGTTCCGGGCAGTTACACTGGTCCTGCCAGCCGTGCTTACCTGTATTACACAGACGAGCACAAGAAATGGGTGGATGGGGTCCAGGTGGAGATTATGCCTAAATAAAATTTGGCTACCTGCTGATGGCTCAAAGGACCTGTGACTTTGGTAGCCAACGATTCAGTTTTTGTCGCAGCTGGTCAGTTGTGTAAGGCTTGCTGATATAATCATCCATCTCCGCTGCCAGGCACTTATCCCGGTCTGTGTCCATGGCACTTGCCGTCACTGCAATAATAGGAATATGGGTACCAGTGTTTGCTTCGCGGGCCCGAATCTGTCGTGTTGCCTCAAACCCATCCATTTGCGGTAGTTGACAATCCATGAGAATCAAAGAATAAGAGCTCTCTTCAAGGCACTGCAGACATTCCTCTGCGGTGCCTGCTGTCACACAGCCGAATCCGAGCTTCTCGAGTTGCTTAGCAACCATCATTTGCAGCAACAAATTGTCTTCCACCACAAGGATGGTGCCGCTCATGCTCAAGGCGACTGTTAGCTCTGAAGCCGGTGTGGCAGATCGCTCGCCGCTCCGTTGGAGGGGAACCGCAAACCAGAATGTAGATCCTTTGTTTTTTTCACTCCACCAGTTAATCTCGCCACCCATTAGCTCCACAAGACGCTTGCTGATTGCCAGTCCAAGTCCGCTGCCACCATATTGCCGGGTCATAGAGCCATCAACTTGAGAGAATGGAGTGAAGAGGAACTTTTCCTCTTCACTGGCAATACCGATGCCGGTATCAGAGACTGAAAACTTGAGAGTACAGAGATTCTCGCCCCGCGGCACGATACTCGTGTTCAATCTGATCTCTCCGCGACTGGTAAATTTGACAGCGTTCGCCAGCAGGTTGACCAGGACCTGCTGCAACCGGTCAGGATCACCGAGCAAAATAATTGAAGCGTTGGCATCATGTTCCTCAATCAGTTGCAGGTTCTTGCTTCTGGCGGACGATTCAATTATCGCAATGCTTCTGTCCACAAGAGATAGTGGATTGAAAGGCACGCTGTGCATGTCTATTCCGCCCGTTTCAATCTTGGACATGTCCAGGATATCGTTAACCAGGGATAGCAAACTCTTAGCACAACTTTCAACAGCCTGAGCACATCCTTTCTGGTATTCGCCAAGTTCGCTGCCAAGCAACAGTTCGTTCATGCCCAATATACCGGTCAACGGTGTTCGCAATTCATGACTCACATTGGCGACAAACTCCGACTTCAACCTCGATGCAACCAGGGCTTGATCGCGAGCCACCATCAATTCTTCGTTAAGGTGTTCCAGCTCCTCGGCACGCAGTTGCGAAGCTCTTGCCTGCAGCAGCGCTTCCTCTACGCGTTTGCGCTGCAGCGCCTCCACAATTGTCACAGCGAGGCTCTCCACATTCTCCTGGTCAAGGGGCGTATAACCACAGTCCTTATTTGCCAGTGCAATCAATCCGATCGTCTTGCCTGCCTCAGTCAATGGAACTCCTAAAAACGTAGTCAGCGGCGGATGCCCTGCAGGAGCTGCAAAATGATCAGGATGAGCATTGATCACCGCCGCACCGTTGATAATCCTGGACTTTCCATCCAGCAATGCTGCGCGGTCAATTCCACGGATAGGCAGATTACTCAGACTAAGAAGCGCTTCTTCTGCAGGAACGCTACAAGCATCCCATCCTGGATTGCTCATAGCAAAGGCATCCAGAAGTCCTTGTGAGTTTAACAACCCGATGTAGCCAAACTTGCTGCCGGTAATCTCCTCCGTCACGGCAAGACATGTCCGTCCCAGTTCTTCCATCGTGTGACAGTTTAACGCCTCCCTGTACACCCTGTTGCGACCTTCCAAACGTTGAGTCTGCGTGTGAATCTGGGACTCCAATAGCTTGCGCTCCGTGACATCGTGTCCCGCAGCAAACACACCCAGCAGTCTACCATCCACACCCCTGTACACAGAAGCGTTGTACACTAGATCAGTCAGCTTACCGTCCTTATCGCAAATGGTAAGCGGACATTCCAGAACCTGTCCCAAGGCAAAAGCCTTCTTGTATCCTTCTCTGGCCTTATCCGGCTCAGTGAAGTACTGGGCAAAGTCAGTCCCAATAAGCTCATCTCGGGTCACACCTCTGATGTTGAGGGCGGCTTCATTAGCGTCTGTGATCTTTCCTTCTGGATTGATCGTCACCAGAGGATCCAAAGCGCACTCTATAAGACTGCGGGCATATCGGGATGCCTGCTTCTGCTCTGTTATATCGCGCGAAGCACCGAGCGCGCCGATGATACTGCCTCCTTCATCCCTGTACACTGAGGCATTAATCAGAACATCCGTCAACGTCCCATCCCTGTGACGGACGGAGATGGGAATGTTCCTGAGAGAACCACTGGCAAAGACCTGCTTGTATTCGGCTCTGGCCTTATCCGGATCCGTCGCGTAGATGGCACATTCCGTACCGATAAGCTCATCCCGTGGCACTCCAGTAATTCTAATGGTCGCCTCATTAACATTAGTGAGCTTTCCTTCCTTATCTACGGTGAACATTGGATCCAGAGAACACTCGATAAGGCTATGGAAATAACTGCATGATTGTTGCAATTGAAAAAAATCATGCCATTTTGATGAAAATAATGCCGCAAGCCCGCTCAGACAATCGCTAATGGCACTTAATTCCTCTTCGTCAATAACGGGAACTTCAGCAAGCGCTTCCAGATACTTCTGCGTGTCAAAGCAGAACTCTTTTGCTTGCCGGGTGAAAAATTCCAAGTCCGGTTGAGCGGTCAGGACATGTCCGATATATGCATTAGCCACATGGCTGCTATCGATGATGATTGGCGCGGTTAAGACACTCAGACCGTTCGGGCAGCGGTATGCTTTGCACCCTATGTCTACCGGCTGCTCCATCGCGATACCGCCGATCAGACAGCGAGCGCCGGTCTTTTCATTGAGACAATGAAACTCAGAACAGAGACGTTGCCTTCGAGAAACAAACAGCACATTCCCATGCCTGTCAACAATCGCGGTGACCACACCCAGTAATTCACCGACCCCGGAGATTAACTGTTTGAACGGCTCACTACTGGCATCCGCCAGCCAGGCGACAATACTGCCTGCTGGTTCATCGATTGGAACCATTGCGCTACCCCAGACATTGGAACAATCATATTTATTATTCCACACTCCAGCCAATGACAACCGGGAACCATCATGGCAACGGACAAGACAACGAAGAGCGGCTACTGTCATGGACCTTAAAGCCACAACAGGCGTTGAACTCATCGTGTATACTTATCTTTTTTGCAAGTGGTATTCCTATTGAGTAGTATGCAGTGGTGAGTTCACAGATTGACGGCGAAAGTCTCTCAGATCCGAATTGTGTTAGCCAACCATGATTACGCTGAAGATCAACAACATTCCTACTCTGTTTATCAAAGCATTTACTGCCGCAGATGTTCAGATCATTTTGGATTTCGTTCGCAATGCTGCTGCGAGCTTCGCCGGTCCTGGCAACACAGTTTTGTTCATCGACACGCCAATTACAGCCGCCACAGTCGAAGCTGTAGGCAGATTGAAATCAGAAGGATTTCGCGTCGCTTTTAGAGATCACCACGGCATCGCAGGCAATCCATCAAACGACAGAGAAAGGAAGGTTGTTACAGCGGCGGCAAAGCTCGAGCAGCTGCTTGGTGAGGATTGTCGCATTACAATTAGGGACTTACACCCAGCTTGCAGCACCCTTGTGTCAGTAGGTGAATTTGCCAATGCAGTAGCAATTATTGCCGATCCAGACGCTGATGGATTGACTGCGGCAATGAAGGCAGCAGGGGTATCCTACCCTGGACTTGACGACGATGCCGCTAAACTCGACGGAGAGCCACAGTTTCAGGTAACAGGGACGCCCATTAGCCAATTGCTTGCCAAAGGAATAGCCGTGCTCCCGTCCTACGATCCAGCGAAAGCAAAGGAGCGCGAAGCAGCCCATCAACTCCTATTTAGCGACTGGCTGAAGGCAGTCTGCGGCAATGAGACAGCCCTCAAACGTCTTGAAGAGCGCGAGATACTCTACGAAGAAGCTGTAAGGGTTTCTCAGGCACTAGCTCAAACCGCCGTCGCCGTAGTACCAGGAGTGGTGCTCGTCGATGTTGTCGACAAACCGTTGTATGATCCGGGGACACTGAATGCATTACTAGAAAGAGACCCTGACTGCCGCATTACAGTGCTGCGGAAATCGCTCGGACCAATCGCTGCGCTGCATGGTATTCAGTACAGTCTCTCTGTGTCAAAGGCCTATCAAGGCACTGTTGATCTGCACAATCTCATACCTTCGTATGCCAAGTCCGACCCTGATCTGGGGATAATTTCAAACGTTTCTTTCCTGTTGCATACATCCGAGGATGTATGGAAAGCACACGTGCTTCCTGGGCTCAAGAGTATGGAAATGCCATAAATCGCACAGCCGCACAAAGCACTGTTAGTCCGTTTTCCCACCAGGGTGCACCGGAACGTTACTGATAGGCAGCATACCGACCAAATAGCAACCAGCTGATCTAGAAGAGCTCAAAATCAGTCTGACCAAAACATTCCCAGCATCCTCTATGCTATCAGCACCAGTCTGCCCAATGATTAACCACGCATAGTCAAGGCAATGCGCTTTCGATCCGGGTCGACGCTAACTACAGTTACCCGGACTTTCTGATTGACCTTTACGACAGTATGTGGATCCTTGACAAATCGATCAGCGAGCTGGCTTATGTGCACAAGCCCGTCCTGATGGACGCCGATGTCCACAAATGCACCAAATGCAGTGACATTGGTCACCACTCCATCGAGTTTCATTCCTGGCTGGAGATCTTCCGGCTTGTTGATGCCTTCGGCAAAAGTGATCTGCTCCAACCGCTGGCGTGGGTCACGTCCGGGCTTGTCCAGTTCCTCCAGGATATCTTGAAGGGTTGGCAGTCCCAACTTGTCGGACACATACTTGTTTAGTTCAATTTTCTGCCGCAACTTGTCGCTGTTGACCAGGTCTTTTATTGAACAACCGAGATCATCCGCCATTTTCTTGACGATATGATAACTTTCCGGATGAACAGCACTGGCATCAAGAGGATTGTCAGCTCCTCTTATTCTCAAGAAGCCTGCAGCTTGCTCAAACGCCTTTTGACCCAGACGTTTAACCTTCTTGAGCTGGTCACGTGAGCTAAACGGTCCGTTGCTGTTGCGATGCTCGACAATGCTGGCAGCCAGCTGCGGACCCAACCCTGAGACATACATAAGAAGCTGCTTGCTGGCTGTATTGACCTCCACTCCGACGCTATTGACGCAAGTCATTACAACGTCATCCAGGCTCTTCTTCAAAGCAGTCTGATCTACATCATGTTGATATTGACCGACTCCAACAGACCGCGGATCAAGCTTCACCAACTCGGCAAGGGGATCAACCAATCGCCTGCCGATTGATACTGCCCCACGCACAGTAATGTCGTGGTCTGGAAACTCCTCTCTGGCAACATCTGACGCTGAATATATTGATGCGCCGCTCTCGTTGACAGCCACCACTGGCAGGTCTTTCGGCAACCTGCGTCCGTCCATTATTTGCCTGACAAACGCTGTTGCTTCCCGCCCACCGGTACCATTGCCAATGGCAATAGCTTCGACTTTGTACTTCTCATACAAAGCTGCCAGCTTGGATTCAGCTTCCGTTGTCGAACTACCCAGCAGGTAAATGACGTCGTGATGCAGCATGGCGCCTTGCTGGTCCAGGCAAACAACCTTGCAGCCTGTACGCAGTCCAGGATCAATTGCAAGCACTCTCTTCTGCCCAAGCGGTGGAGCCAGAAGAAGCTCCCGAACATTGCTGGCAAAGACCTTGATAGCTTCTGTATCTGCTCTTGCCTTTAAGTCGTTGCGAATCTCTGTCTCCATAGAGGGCGCAAGCAGCCGCTTATAACCGTCCTGAACTGCCAGCTTGATCTGTTCTCCAGCTGGATCGCCCTTAGTGACAAAACGATGCTCGAGGCGGCCGATTGCCTCTTCAGCTGGCGGAGAGAGGCTAACATTGAGATATCCCTCATTCTCACCACGAAGAATGGCCAATGTGCGGTGGGAAGGAACGCTCTTCACCGGCTCATTCCAGTCAAAATAGTCGCTGTACTTAGCGCCATCAGTGTCCTTGCCTCGCACTACAATCGAACGGATAGTGCTTCGCTGGCTCCAATACGATCGCATATCAGCCCGAGCGGGAGCATCTTCGCTAATCCATTCGGCAATAATGTCTCTGGCACCGGACAGCGCTTCGTCAGCTGAATTGACTGCCTTGTCCACGTTGACAAAGCCGGCCGCATCTGCCAGAGGATCTTTGCTTGTGAAGGAGAAAATTCTCTGCGCGAGCTGTTCCAGTCCTTTCTCTCGCGCCACAGTCGCACGAGTACGCCTCTTGGGACGATACGGCAGGTAAAGATCCTCCAGCTCGTTTACTGTGCTTGCCCTGGAGATGCTGTGCTTGAGTTGATCGCTTAGCAATCCGCGCTCTTCAAGCGATTTGATTATAGCTGCTCGCCTTTTATCGAATGCATCCAGCTCTTCGACTCTGTCTCTGATGCGTGCAATCAATACCTCATCAAGACTGCCGGTAGCTTCCTTGCGGTAGCGCGCGATAAACGGCACCGTAGACCCCTCAGCCAACAGCTGGACAGTTGCTCTTACCTGCGTAATGGAAAGAGATAACTCATTGGCAATTAGCGACAGGTTGGGGGTAATGTTGGCAACAGGAGTGTTCATGGGTTTCTTAAAATTCCAAATGATTCCAAGTGGACGATTACTTTGACCTCTCTAAGATTTTACCGCGCCCGCTGCCACATACGAATACATGGCTTTAGAAGCGAGGTTGCAGCACCTTCAACGACAGTCTGTCAATGCCAACATGCTCAAGCACCATAGTACTATGACCAGGGCTTCAGGCAGATACCGGTCTGCTATTTCGGCGGCGTGGCTTCTGGCTGTGCTTTATGTTCGAGCGACGCAAGCTTCTCTTTGGCTTCTTTGTCACCCTGGTCGGCTGCCTTTTTGAACCACTGTTTCGCTATCTTCTCCTCTTTGAGAACATCATTCCCTTTATGTGCTATCGCAACCTTGGATTTAGCTATGACTTCTTTGTCGCCCAAGCTTGTCGCACTTTGTGCAAATATTGGGAATCCGGAATTGACAATGGCACTAAGAGCCAATGACAATGCGAAAATGTTCCTCTTGACCATAATTCTCATCCTTATAGAAATGCACTGGTAAAGGTTAATGTGTTGAAACAACTCGCAGCCAAGTTGTAGTTGCTTTAGTAGTCGTACCTATGCCCATAACGCGGAGCCAACAAGCCGCCAAGCAGGGCACCAGCAGCAGCCCCTATACCGACCTCCAGTCCATATCGTGGGTAAGGTGCATATCCTCTATACTCGTAGCCATTGTAGGCTGGAGCGTAATAGGCTGGATAGCCGTAGTTGTGATAACCTCCATGGTAATGACCTCGATAACCGCCATGTTCCCCACGTCCATATGAGGGCTGGTCAATCACGAGCACCATGGGAAATAGGCTAGTCATTATCGCGACAAGGATTCCAATACTTCTTCGATTGCTCATTATATAGATCCTCGTACAACAAAATACGCGAGTAGCTTACTGTCCGTAGAAACTGGGGAACATCAGCACAAGCAGTATGCCGCGTGCCGGAGGGAAAGGTGGAGGACGTGCGGGAATTGTCGATCCTGCCCTCTGTGTCTATGATGGTTGAGACAAGCTCGGGCAAGAATTTAGTGTATGTCCCGAGCTGACAGTATAAGGGTTCGGCATCCATTGGATATGCATAGCATAGGCTCTAATAGAGTCTTGCGTTGGTATTGCCTTTGGTTCATGCTGCGAGAGCGTTGCACGAACCACATCCTTGAATGCCAACACAACCGAGTGTTTAATCATGGTGATTGGTGAACCACGGGAGTTGATGAATGTCTCGTCCGTCAAGACGCGATGTTGCGAAAGAGCAGTTCTGGCGTAAAGCCATTGCAAGATTTTCAGTAAGCAAGCTGTCCAAGTCAGACTTCTGCAGAAGAGAGGGGCTGGACGTAGA
>CAILLX010000201.1 GCA_903835185.1 uncultured bacterium
GCAAAAAGCGACCAGAAGAGGTCGCTTTTTGCACTTGCTAAGATGGGGGTGGTCAGGGCATGTCACAAAAGATCAACGACGCCCTGGACATCCCCAAATGCAAGCTGGCGCAGGCTCTCACCGGCTATCTCATTCTGGCAGGTAAGTGCCAAGAAAGCGGTTGGCACGCAGAACGTTACCGCGGGGTAGCATTCTGCGCGCCAGCCTGATGTCTTGATTTCAGGAGTAACTCAGAAGTACCTTCCGTCCATTGGGAGGCGGCTGGCTGCTTTCAGTAAGGAGAGCGCCTTCATCTGGTGGCTGATAGCTTCGCTCAACTCTTTGAGTGCGTCTCTGACCAGTTCCAGTCGTTTCTGTGCGCTGGCGAGCGTCTCCAGGGCTGGGCCTTCTCCATAACTGGAGATCTGCTTCTGTATGGCTGCGAGTCTGCTGTTGAGAAAGCGGCGGATGTGACGGTTGAGTTCCCTCATTCTCTTGATGAGCTCGTCGCTGGTCGCCTCGGCGCTACTCGGATGAGCAAACTCGAGACGGATGTTGTTGGCAGCTGCCAGAAAGTCAGGGCAACCATCCTCCGAAAACTTTGTGTTCAGGCTGCGGGAGGTACCTTTGAGACAATCCAGCATCTGCGCGAGAGTTGCCTCGAAGTCGTCCATGAAACTTGCCATCATCGGTCCACTGAATGTAGACGTCGTGACTGGCCTGATGCTTTTCTTTGTGTTCATCTTCAAGTCACCTCTCAACGCGAATTATTTTGAGCCACTAGTGGGCACTGGTTGGGGAGTATCAGAATTGACAAGTGTGTGCCACTAGAGTAGCACTGCCCGGACTGTTGTGCAGACACTGCAACTTTGATGTGTACGGGACTGGCAGGAGACCAGGCAGGGCAATGGCTATGAGAACGGCGTTCTCAACCGCTTGATGCAAGTGTGTTGGATGTAGCGGCGCTTACAATGGCGATTGAGTTTGGTGGCAGTAGGCTTGGGAAGGGGCTGGATTTTAGTGGTGCCGGTAATATTGCTCTTGTAGCGAAGTTGATAATCAATTAGAGCCTGAGCCTATCGAACCTGATTGCATGGTTGCAATAAGTGTTAAGTTAGGTTGGATTAAGTCGGAAAGTGGCTTAGCAACATAACTTTATCGGCTTACCCCAAAATTTGATTTGTAAATACGGTTGCTCGTGCTGTGTTGTGGCTTGTACGACGGGCGTTCGCGGCGGTTGTTGAAATTGTCGCTTGTTGCGAGATGGCGCGAGACTGGCATGGGGACTGGCTCCGCTAACCGCGGCAGCTTTACAAATGTTTTCAACCCTTGTTGCAACAATACTGCCTGACATTAAGACCAGATATTGTTGCTGCTCGCTCTCCGGTCCAGCAATTTCTGCCGTTACACTGATGAGAGAGTGACGCTGAGCAACTAACAGATGGATTACAAAGATACGATTGCCTGGATGCAAACATTTCCTGACATGGAGCGGGGAACGGCACCAACTGACAATCTGACTATGACCCTTCACTCTATGAAGTCTCTGCTCGCGCGCCTGGGCAATCCACAGTTGGGACGCAAGACTGTCCATGTGACCGGATCGAAAGGTAAAGGCAGCACAAGCACAATGATTGCTTCGGCATTGCACTGTGCTGGAGAGCACACTGCGCTTTACTTAAGTCCGCATCTACATTCATATACAGAGCGTATTCAGATCGATTCGCAATTTATATCAGAGAATGAATTTGCTGCTGCTGCCAGTTGTCTTGTAGGCGCTGTCGAAGCTGAGCATAACAGTGGCGACGGTCCGATAGTTACCTTTGGCATACTGACAGCTCTTTTCTTTCAGCTTGCCAGGTACACGCAGGCGCACTGGCAAGTGGTGGAGGTTGGACTTGGCGGTAGTGAAGATGCCACCAATGTGTTTGCTGAAAAACAGATTGCTGTAATTACTCCAGTAAGCCTGGAACACACAGCCATTCTAGGGTCAACACCAGCAGAGATAGCTGCGCAAAAGGCAGGAATTATTACAGCCGGTTCAACAGCTGTCCTGGCTCCTCAACATGACAAAGAAGTGAAACTTGTCGTAGAGCAACGTTGCCGCAAGGTTGGTGCCAGGTTGATCGATGTTGCTGCCTCTTGCTCTTGGGAGTTTTTGGAACAGATTGGTTGCGAGCAGATTTGCAGGATTAAAAGCCAGCGTAGAGACGTGCAGCTCCGATTGCCGCTTCTCGGGACCCACCAGATAGCCAATGCTGCAACTGCAGTGACAGTTGCTGATGCTATTTCTGACAGCGGCTGCAAGATATCAGATCAGGCAGTTGCTTGTGGTCTGGCTTCTGCTCGGCTGGCAGGGCGGCTGGAGGTGGTTTCGCAAAAGCCGGTGGTTGTAGTGGACGGCGCTCACAATGGCGAGTCTGCAGGAGCTTTACGTGAAGCTCTTAAGAAGCACTTTCACTTCAACAGATGTATCGTGGTAATTGGAGTCAACAAAGACAAGGATATAAAAGCAATTCTGGCAGAACTGGCGCCGATTGCTGATACAGTTGTAGCGACAAAGTCAGGTAACAAGCGAGCAATGGAGCCTGCCAGGATAGCAGAGATTGCTGCTGCGACCGGTGTCAATACATTTGCTGCAGATACAACTGCACATGCTGTCGAAATAGCTCTGTCCCATGCAGCACCGGAAGATCTGGTCTGTGTGACAGGCTCCCTTTATGTTGTTGCTGAGGTGCGTCATATCCTGCTTCCTTTTTTAGCCGACAAGCCCTTTTTTGTTGAGAGATGATTTGGGGATGTCCAGGGCGTCGTTGATCTTTTGTGACATGCCCTGACCACCCCCATCTTAGCAAGTGCAAAAAGCGACCTCTTCTGGTCGCTATTTGCACTTTTTGGCCTTTTTTTGCTTGCAAGCATCAACTGGTGGGGTTTTCAGGCGAAGCAATGCAGAACATCTGTAAGAAGAGATGCTCTTGCACGTGTTTCCCTCAACAACACACCAGGCGTGAGCTGCC
>CAILLX010000202.1 GCA_903835185.1 uncultured bacterium
ATCTGGTTTCCAGCGAATACTGGGCAAAGTTTTTGAGTGTCACGCCAAGCGTCAGTTCAACAGAAAGTAAGCCATGCCCGAAGGACTTGTCACAATATCAAGAGTAATGACTGATGACGGCAAAGAGATTTCAACTCAGAAAGCCGTGGATTATGGCTGGATTAATCCAGGCACAAGTCGTCAGCCTGCTGGCTGGGATCTTGAGCGGCACGAGATAGTTGTTGGCAACAACCTCTTCCTGGACAACGGCAGGCAAGTGCTTTGCTACGCCATGGGTGGTCGAGCACCTATCTACAATTACGTCATATCTCAGTTTGGTGTTGGCACCGGTATCTCCGCCGCCCGTGTTACGGATGTGGCCCTGGAGGCACCCATCACTTTGAGCACAGGTTTGCTTAAGCCTATTGATGCAGTGGACTACCTGTCAGCCTTTGTGATGCGCATCTCTTTTACGCTCGGGCTTGCAGATGCCAATGGCTACATAATTTCCGAGATGGGCCTGTTTTCAGGCGGTGGCGCTATCATTGCCAGGAAAGTCCGGGCAGTAAGTATAAACAAGAACAGCAGTTTCAGCCCCGTCTGTAGCTGGCGTATTCGTATGTAGCTCAAATACAACAACTTATGTTAACTATTGCAATAGACAGTCAGATCGTAAGCGAGGTTGAAAGTACGCTTTTTTCGCTCATTCAGTCAGGCCCTACTGACGCACAGATTTTCTTGAAGAATTCTGGGGTCAATACGATGAATTACAGGCTAGCTTATTACTCTGGGACAGCTTGGGTGGATCTTGGAACTGCTGGCAGCGACTACTACAACACGCTGTCGCCGAATGAAGTCAAGCTGGTTAGCGTGAGCAGCGCCTATCCTAAAATACAGATGGTGGGCAATGCCAGCGGTGGGGCTTATCTTGAGTTCAGTGTATCAAGATATTACAACAGGGCCTCAGGTTCTGCCGTGCCCCTACTCAGCCTCTAGTGGGTAGCAGCAAGCAGATGCATTCTAAGCATAGCGCGCTTTGTTGAGCTATGCTTACTTTTCTGCGACAAGCTGGTGAGGGTTTGCATACTTTTGTGCCTCTAAGACCGAAAGCTGTTAATTTTATACTTACGTCATTAATCGGTATCTGCTTGTTGCACTGCGGGCACAGTCTAGCCTTAGGAAGCTTTAATAGATCATTTTTAGCGTTCATGGCTAAAACATTTCGTATAGGAACTTTATCTCCTTGAAGCGGCGAGACACGTCTGGCAAGCCCAGGCTGTCTACAACAGAAACATCTGGAAATACAAGGGGAGCCGGAGGTGGCACTGGTATATTCATGTTTGGCAGAGTGCGTTCAAGCGAAGCATAAAATTGCTCGTGCTGTTCAGGATTCATGTGGCTTTCAACAACAGCCAGTGCCTGTTTAAAGTTCATATCCTTGGTCACTTCATTGAAGATCTTCCTGACCTTGGTAGGTCCCCACCCTCGCACACCGGGTATGCAGTCCACAGGATCACCTTGGATAGCCAGGGCGATGGCCACCTGCACGGGCCGCTTCACGTGGAACTTTCCACAGATGTAAGCCTCACTGAGCACGAACTTTTCATTGAGGCTGTAGTAGTGCACACGCTTGCTGGCCAGCTGGGTCAGGTCCTTGTCACCTGACAGAATGTAGACATCGGCGTCAGGTGCTTCGGTGATCTGGTAGACTGCTGAAGCCACCAGATCATCGCCCTCATAGGGAGATTGCTCAATATTGACTGAGCCTAGCAGCAGGGCGACGAGATCGTAGGCTATATCTCGTATTTCGTAGTAAGATTGAGGCTTGGGCTCCCGGTGCTTTGCATCTTTCTTCGTAACGTCTGCTTTGGCATCCCAGCAAAACAGCGTGTGCGATATCTGGCCTATTTTGCTGTGATCCGGGTGCAGCAGATTGAAAATTGTAGACATCATCAGCCGGAGAGTCTCGCTACAATCCGGGCTGATGTTCCTGGCGGCAAAATAGCTCCTGGCATACAGAGAGCTTGCGTCGCAGACTAGGGTGCTGGCATTCATTTAGTGCTTTCTGCCTCTTCAGCAATTTTTTCTTCTCTCCAGTCTACAAACAGCTTGAGCATCTCATCAGGCACTCTTTCGAGATCGATGATAAAGCCTTTTGCATCCCAAGCTAGTTGAAACATCAGGTGATATCTGGCCTCTCTGTTCTGCTGAGAGGCCTCAACGAAAAAATTCCTGATCCAGAG
>CAILLX010000203.1 GCA_903835185.1 uncultured bacterium
GCTTTACGCCAGAACTGCTCTTTCGCAACATCGCGTCTTGACGGACGAGCCATTCATCAACTCCCGTGGTTCACCAATCACCATGATTAAACACTCGGTTGTGTTGGCATTCAAGGATGTGGTTCGTGCAACGCTCTCCCATTATCTACGCCTCGATTGACTTAAGCTTTGTTGATTGAACTTACCCCAGAATCCCTTCTATTATGATGATAGAAGGAAATGAAAATTGCAATGGCTACTTGAAAACAACGCTCCCACTAATGGGGTGCGGTACCAGATCCAGTTCTAGTTATGTGGTGGTGCTTGAGCCTGATCAATAACTTTGTCCAGCTGAGACTTCCATTGAGGCTGTGTCTTGCGGGCTGACTGGCAAATTGTCATAACGCGCTTGTGCTGTCGAGCATTGGATGTAAGAGACCATTGAGCAGCGCCGGCTGTGATTAGTTTGTTAGCATCGTGCTGATCTGGGCTCCAGAGTGTTAGCGCCGACATTATGCGCTCTACATATTTTTCATCGCCTGTGATAAAGAAACTAATCCAGAGCATGTCGAGGACAGGTGGTGAAAGATCCATCTTTTCGATGGCTTGCGGGGGCGGATTGTTTTGAGCAAGCAGAAGTGGCCGGCTGTCAGCCGGGAACTGTTGCCTGAGGCTATTAGCCAGTTGCTGCGATTCTGCAGTATTGACTTGTCGCAAGGACCTCCAGACAAGGGCTTTATTCCGAATTGACAGCGATGATAGTTGCGCGATCCATGACGGCAGCAGCTGAGGGTTCTGAGCAAACAATTGAGTCATAAGGGTGAACATAATTGCAGTAGTGTGTGGCTGATCAAACATGCCGGTCTTGGCGGCATAGTGCAAGGCTTTTACTGTTAGCTCCGGACGGGGATGCAGGTAATAGAACGTACTCCATTTGCCCAGATCGTCACTTGTTCGTATGTCATCGGGTGATCCTTCCGCGAGCCGACTTTCAGGCGCCGGCTGCGATGATGAGGCAGGAGTGGTGTGTGCTGCACCACTCAACTTGACAGGTTCACCCGCAGGCAACAATTGTTGTGGCTCAGAGCCTCTTGCCTGTTGCGTTGCTGTCAACATGTTGTAAACAAGGAGTGTAGCCAGAAGAAAGGCACCGGAGTGGTTGAGCCGCATATTGTTTACTCTGCTTTGTAAGAAGGTGTAGTCTCGTCAACAGTGTACTGCTCTGGTGAAGAACCGATGTCTTGTCTGGCGACAGTTAATATAGTGTCACTATGTGTCCCGCCTGTCGGAGTTCGTGTGTATTTGCCTGAATCTGTTGTGATCAATCACGAGCTTTTGCCGAAATTCAATCACCAGGTTTGACAGCTTGATATTACAGATTGGACAGATCCTCATTGACAAACGAGCAAAGGGGACTAGGTGAGTAGATTAAGAAGATTAGGGATTCCATTCGACCTCCTCGCGGACATTGAATTAGGGCGGCAAACACAAACGTGCTGACAGGCTCGCTGCTGGTGAAATGAGCAGACGGTGTGCAGCGTAGAATAGGACGGCCTCAGACGTATCATCGCTTGAGGCTAATGTTCCATGCTGCAAGGGCAGCGGAATGGGACGGGAGGCGAGCATCCACCAGACGTGGAAGCATAACAACAGTACACACTGTCGAGTCGAGTAATGATCTATCTCTCTGGCGAGATGCCATACATAAGATATTATGTATGGCAGAATCTGGCAGCCAGGTCTTAACTAATAGCAGCTCTTAAAGATTGACTGCTGCAGTAGCAGGCGAACGAAGCTGATAATTTCCTTTGTATGTTCGCAGGTATTCGACAGCAGCAGCTGTTTTGATGATTCTGTTGTAGAGTCGCAGATTGTCTGGCTGGTCGCTGTTTCTAAGAGCTTTTAATTGTGAAGCTGTATTTAGAAGCGAAGTAATGGAAAAATCTCCCAGCACTATACACTTCCCATTGTCTGTCTTATAGGCTGTAAGCTCGCGTCTAGCCACTCCGTCTGTTGGCATGACTTCGAATCTGCTCGGGCGCATATGATTGAGAATCTGGGCTTCTTGTCCTGGTGTCAGCTCGAAGGATTGTTTTCCAACGTGCACAGACACGTGTCCTGGTCCACTTAAGGCTTTGGCGCGGAGGCATCCTCCATCGAACTCTACAAATGAAACGGCATTTTTCTTAATTGCTATTTCACCCAGGTCTGTTTGAATCCGTGTGCTATTGTGAGGAGATAAGAAAATTGCTCCCGATCTCAAATCGATTGCACCAGTTGCGGTGACTGAGAAGCTGGTGCCTGGCGTGGCAAGCATTTGCACGGGTCCGGCGTGTCGACGCATCATCCCAGAGGACATGCAGGGGAGTTGTCGTGGGTTGAAATTTGCAGTTTGTGTTCTTGCGGCAGCAGTCACATGAGAGAGCGCTCTTCCTTGTATTGTTCTGTTCGATTCCGCTAAACGGAAAGAGCTGCGCAAGGGCGAAAACTCTGCTCTGGCGAACTGCTCGACAGCAAACGACCTTTTGGCAATATTGCTGTACTTGTTGTGCACCTCGATTGCACCGCTTATTGGTGTGCGCACAATACCATCAGCTGGGATCATGTCTTCCTCAACAAGATCTTTCGTGCCAATAATGAGCTCTTGTCCTGTGCCCAATGACAGTACCTCTCCCTGGCTGTTTTCAGATTTCACAGTCACCGTGCAGCCCTGGGTTCCGCCAACAGACATGACATGTACTGGAGTGCCTGACCGCACTTCAATTACTACAGCAGACTCCGGTGCGATAGTCACCGTCCCTGCATCTGTTGCTATGGTCAGCGGCTCACTACCGCTGTCGGCAAACAGGTGTCCAGCATGAAGAATTACCAGGTTGCCATCGGTGCTGACAGTTGTGCCAGGGGTGCCCATAGCCAGGGCGTTGTGGCTGCCGCCGATAGCGCCCACCAATACTTGATCTAATGATGTGAAGCTAAAAATGTTTGGTAAGCAATGGTTTGTTGCTATGACATCTGACGATGCTATTGCATTAGACGAGTTGCCTGCCGATGCTGCGTTATAACCGGCAGAGTTGGCTAATGTGTCTACAATGCCGGTGTGCGGTCCGAAATGTCCAGAATGCGAGTTAGCCGCGTCTGTGCTCACAGCTGCGCCAGCGGTGGTATGGCTGCTCCCGGACGGGACAATCAGTATCGGATCCAATGATGTAGCGGTGGAAATTTGTGTCAGTCCAAGGCTTGTTATTACATCCGCCGACAGGGTTGCATTGGATGCCTGGCAGATTGTTGCGACGGCAGAGCTGGTTGTACTGGTTACTGTCTCAGTATTACCCATTGCGAAAGTACTAGCGGTCGTAGGCGAGGTGTTCCCGGTGGCCGAATAGCCCCTGATGGAATCGCTGGACGTAAGGATAGAGTTACTTGTGGTTGGATATGATGAAAGGGATGCTCCAGGCATGTAGTTTGAGGTTAATGTAGTTACAGTGGCGGATATGCTTCCATTGGAATAGTTTGTATTGGTGACACCAGAAACTGTAGCTAAAACAAGTCCGGCAGACAGATTGGGAGCTATTAGATTCCCTTGTGCCAGATTAGAGCCTATTGAACTGCTGTAACTGTTACCAATTAAGCTGCCTGAAGTACCACTAGATGTGCCTACCGATGCTGTGAAGGAATTGCCGGAGGTCACTGTGCCGTGGCTGTCGAAAACGATAGGATTGCCGTCTGATGTTGTTGGCTGTGTCGCACTGGTCTTTAACTGAGTGCCAGGGGATACTGCGTTTGTCAAACTTGCAGGACTGAAGGCTGCTCCGGCAAAGATGCTGACATCACCGCTGGTGCCTGCGCCATTGCCAGAATTGTTCATGCTTATTGCTGCTGGTAACGTCACAGTACCACCGGTGCCGTTCTTGGAAAATGCGACTAATGTAATACTCCCACCGTTAAAATTGTCTGTTGTGGAGTTTGTGTTGATCCGCAGTGCTGAACTGGCAGAGAAGTCAATGTTGCCACCATTGGGGCTGAATGGATCAACGATTATGCTGCCAGTAGCAGCACCGCCGGCAATTGAAGATGTGCAGGAACCGCAAGCTGGAGTCAAGCCTGCCCCAGCGACTATTTCAATGTTATGCCCCTGTCCAGAGGGATCTGTTGTCGATATTAAGCTAAGCCCAGATGTGCTCGTAATAGACCCTGTGGCAAGAATCGCCAGATTCTCACCTACTGAAATGTCGTCTGTAATGTTTATGTCCCCGATATTGTAATAGGTCGGGTCACCAATTATCGAGATCAGACCGAGAACTAAATTGTTGCTTCGCGAAGAGACATGAGCCTCGCCTGCAAAAGTGTTTAGCTTGCCTGAAACATTGCCGATATTAGCAACAATTGTTCCAGTGCCGGCATAGAGATTGATTTCACTGGACAGAAAATCTCCACCGAACAAATTCAGGTTGGTTGGCAGCAAGGAAAGTGAACTGCCAATATTAATTGTGCCGTTTAATGCCTGTAATGTTCCGGATGTATTGTTCAGGACAAGGCTTGCTGTTGACGGAGCTTGTATATTGAGGTTGCCGGTTAACGAGTTTATTACACCAGCGTTAATAACGTTGGTGGCGAGTAAGGTTAGATTTCCACCAGCCTGCATGAGTGGGCTTGCCCTGCTGAGCCCGGCGGGTAGCATATTGGTGACAGAACCACCAGCAGTGATTGTCAGGTTGCCTGACGAGCTTATTATTCCAGCGTTAACAATGTCATTAGTGGCGGTCAATTGCAGGTTTAGAGTGGTCAATGCGTTGTTTAGTCCTGACAGTCTTGTTGGTGGGACAACACTAGTGAGGAGTGCGCCAGCTTGATTGAATATGTTCTTGGCAATAATTGACGCGGAAGAATAAAACGGGCTGGTTGACACAGCTAAAAAGGTTCCGGCGTTTGTGAGATTGCCGGTAAGCTTGAGAGTCGAACCTTGTGCAAAGTTGTCGATAACGGTGACTCCCTGGGGAATTACGAGATTACCCAGGTGCTGTCCCAGCCTGGCGCTAAGGTTGACTGTGCCGCCAACAGCATTGCCGAGAGCCCCAATTTGGATGGATTGCTGACCACCTCTTAACACCTGACTCAGGGCGACCCGTTCAGCCGATGTGAGCATTGTTCCCGGTGTCACAGCCAAACTGGTATCACCCACAACGATGGCTACGCAGCGAGATCCAAGGCGATTACCAATCCGTACGTTTTGTGCAGTAGAGCTGAGGTCGAGATTAACCGGAGCTCGTGGTAAATGCCCCGATGTCCATTGTGGATGCTCCGAGCCGGCTGATGAGAGATGTCGGACAGAGCTTCCTCCTGTGTTGGCGGGTGAGATTATCTGCGCATAAACACAGTCCAGCTGAGCGCAAAGAACTGCTGTAATCAGAGCAAAAATAGAGCATTTCAATCGCAAGCAAGTAAGTAGCGAAGTTATGAAAATATGAGCTTGTCTAATTGTTCCCATACTTAATTGCACTACTAATCTGTGTAAACCTGGAAACTGATGGCTGGACAGTAAGATTAACTTCCACAACCGCTGCGCAGCCGGCAGGCAAAACAGCAGAAGAGTCAGGGGACAATTTGCCTTTAGCTAATGCGCAAAATGCCTCACCCCAGTCCAGTCAAGGTTGCTCCTTGACTCGCAGAGAGACTTTCCCCGGAACCCGGAAGGTCACCTTTCGCCAAACCACCATGTTTGCCAACCCGTATTCCCCCAAAATCGCACGACCATAATTCCATGCTATCAAAACAGTTACATTTAGTGTTTAAACCCTTATATTTCTATCGGGAGTTTTACGTTTGTAATCGATTGAATTAATCTGAACAGCCCTCCTTAATATTTGCTGTTTGTGTGTGCAGAAAGTGTCAGCGCAATAACGCCTTACCCATTCAGCATGAACGATATGCACGGACTGTGTAAGGCAGCTAAACCGAAGTTTGTTTTGGTGCTAGCACTAAAATGGGCACCTCCAGCTGCTTATTATCAGGCAGGAGCTAGGCTCCAGGCGCACAAAAAGCATTATGAATTATTCCAGCTCAGGGAGCATTATTGGTTTGTTGTATCCTGTCCTGAAGTTAAGGAACTTGAGCGGCAGCCAAACTGGAGCAGCTAAGTTCTTTGAATTACCAACAGGCTCTCTGACAGTTACCAGCCGGAGCCTACAAGTACCCAGGAAGCCCAGTAGAACGGATATCTCCAGGAGACGTTTGTGCCGTGAGCCATGCATATTTGAGCCGATCGCAAAGCCTGCAGTGGTGGAAGCTTCTTTACCCACAAATTGGTATAGAACTCCTTCATGAGCGCTACTGTCGACTCGTCTGGAACCTTCCATAAAGACATAAGGAGGGTCTTGGCGCCACCGGACATAAATGAGGCTCTCAGACCCATTACCCCCTGCCCGGTAATCTCCTCTCCTCTGCCAGTCTGGCATGCTGAAAGAGAAACTAGCTTGCAGAGGCTAAGATCGACCCCCACAATCTCTTCTGCGGTCAGAATTGCTGGGTTTTCCTCTCCAGAAGGGCAGGGCAAGTTGGACCCTGCAAAAAGCAGACTGGATTCAACCAGAGGGTTGCGCTGCTCCCGTTTTCCTTCTTTGTTCTCTATCCCAGGATTGAGCCTTCTGTAGAAACTCTCATTGCCAAAAAAGCCATGGGTGGCTAGGTGGACATAGGTAGCTTTCGGCAAACACTCAAGTACCTTCCTTTTGGAGGCAGCTTCACCGGTGAGCTCTACAACAGAAAAACCCTGGCTTTTGGCCAGCTCTTCTACAGCCCGTACTTCTTTGAGGGTGCCAGGAAGTGGATCTGCATGTATTGCATTGGCATGAAGCTTCTTAGAGACAGTTGTGTGCTGCACAACGTTGTCAAAATTAATCCCACCGACAACCAGAGCGGTCTCTGCACTGTCCTTCTGGGCAGCAAGGCTTTTGTGCCAGAGTGCAGCAAGCTCCCGAGCCGAGTCGATTTGGGATACACAGAGCGGATTTGAGACGTTCTCAATGACCGGCAGATAATGCCAGGGCACTCTAGCTAACTCGCCATCAGGGCACAACCAAACATGTCTGGTGTCTGCCGGCAGAAGTTTAACTAATGGCTTCCATAGATGATTGGCAAGGCTTAGCCAGGACTGTTTGGCATCGGTTAGTGTAAAAACGTCTATGCGCCATTTTGCCAGATCGCTATTAATAGCTGTGGCATTTCCTAAATCAACCAAGACTGGATTGGCTGAATCAGACTTCTTCAAAGGGACCACAACGATAGCCGCATAATGTGTATGGTCCGCAGTGCTATCTGTGGTGGCATCGTGGAACTGATATATGTCAATGAACGCTTCGTCATCGCGGAGCTGCTGTTGATAAATGTCCAGATTGTCAATAAAGTGATTGGGTGAGGCAGTATATTTGTTTGAGGCTTTGATAAGCGCCCGTTCGATCTCTTCTGTGGCGCGACTTAATTCGTCGTTTTTCTTAATCCAGTCTGGATAAGCTACATCACCCAATTCGTGATACCAGGCTGCCAATTTTGCTTTCTGTTCTGCAAGTCGCTGGACAGTTGGTGCCAGCTTTCCATCCTTGTCCAGCTCGGCAATCTCTGTTTGCAATCTCAGCGACTCTACTAGCAATCCTTTCCAGCGAAAGATAAATCCATAAGCAGCTTTCAGCGATTCGCCCCCCCTGCAATAACTCAGTAACAACGATATCTCTTCAGGAATTCTGCTGTTGAGAAATGCAAGTTGTTCACCAAAAGACAGTACCGGAAATACATTTTGCACCATGCTGTCTATTGCAGCGGCAGCTTGAAGCAGATTCTTGCAGGCTGATAAGTGGTCTCCCTTTTCCCATTCAGTTTGAGCAATATTATTTAAAACATCCGCTACATCTGCGTGATAAGGTCCTAGAGATTTCCTCATGATTGCTAACGAACGTTGCAACAGAGGCATTGCCAGGTCAACCTTGCCTCCCAACTTATAGAGCATCGCCAGATTGTTGAGTGCCCCGGCTGTATCGGGGTGATCCGGACCGAGCACTTTCTCGCGAATTTTGGTGGCGTTCTCGCTCAGCTTAATTGCCTCTGAGATCTGACCAAGTCTTTGATCTACTGATGCAAGATTGTTGAGTACTGAAGCAAGTTCTGGGGTTTCGCCTTTGTTCAGTCCAGCTAAAATGGCGACAGCGCGTTCATAAGATGTCTTTGCAGACTGCATGTCGCCCTGAGCATCATACATGGCTGCCAGATTGTTGACTGCCATTGCTGCCTGGTAAGAGTCAGATCCATAAATTCTTTCGGTTATGTGCAAAGCTTTTTCAAGCACCGGACGAGCCATTGTGTAGTCACCTTGAAAGGCAAAGAGAGAGGCAAGATTGTTCAGGCAATCGGCAGTAAGTGGATCGGCCAATCCGGCTGCCTTTTCGCTCACGGTTACCGCTTTTTCAAACATGTCTCTGGCGCTGGCATAATTGCCTTGAGCCTGCAAAACCCAGCCAAGATTGTTTAAGGCTACAGCAATTTCTGGGTGCAGCCGACCAAACGTTCTTTCGCTGAGCAGAACAGCTTCTTGCGCCAACCGGTTGGCTGCTGCCACATCACCGGCAGCTCGCAGCTGTCTGACATGTTGATTGATTGAGTGAACAGACTCAACCTGTCCGTCTTCAACTAGTGGTAGCCTTTCAAGCGTTTGTAGCTTCTTTGGTGCCTCGGACAGTACTGACCGGTTCGTGTCAGGTTCACGGATTGTTCTGCGCTCTGTCGGGGGGGTGTATGCTTCCAGCCAAATATCGTTCGGATAAGCAACGATATCCGCTGGGAGCGCGGGTGTCCAGGACAATACAGTTAGCTTCGGGCGCTGGGATAGCCGCCCGTTGGGCGGCTCACGAGCCGCCCAACGGGCGGCTATCGACGCGCCCCTACGCACTAAGTTGACTGGGACGTCCGCTTCTGGGCGGGCTAGATTCTCGCGCTCCCAGGCTAAGCGAACAGTATCTGGTCTCAGCCCAGCGTCTGGGAAGCTAGAGTCCGCCAGGCGAAGTTTCAAGTTTCCAGAACACCTTCCATTTGCATATGGTCCGGAACTTATCTGGTCCGTGTGATTGGCAAGGGGGCAGTAATACTCTCTTGACCTTACAGGATTAGCAGCTGTGCCCTGAAGTGCAAGCGTATGGTCTAAGAAAAGCCCTGTATCAGCTGCCTGAGACTGCAATGCAGCGATTCTTTCAGTGCAGGTCAGTGAAACCACAATAGCAAGAATGGCGCGCAAGTGGAAGTTTCGATAGTTTGTGGTTTTAATCATTTCAGTTCCTGAGACTCAGCACTCACAAGCAAAAGGCGTTTCAGGCTGAGTTTGATAATCCTCCCATAATACTGCTTACAGTGACGGACTGATGAAAGTCGGTGCACACCGGACGGTAACTGCTGACTCGAGAGCCGCTCTCTATTTTACTTGCAAAGAAGATAACTGATAGTTGGCTGCGAGGCTCCAGGCGTGTGACTTGCAGCAAGGATTCTCACTGGCGACCTGTTTAAGCCAGAAATCAAAGCCTTTGGTGCTACTACCAATTCTTGTTTGGTAGGATAGTCATTGGTATTAGTGTCACGCGAGCATAGAATAGTCAAAGGAATGTGGGTGGAAGCTGGTAGAAATACCGTAATCAACACTACCTGTTTTATACTGTACTGTGGTTCGCGAGCTGGTGATATGTTGAATAATAAGTTAGAACGACATGCAATAATTTGGTTAAGTGCCCTTATTGTTTTAGCCGGTATGGCGCAAAAAACATTGTTTGCCAATGCCGTGCCTGTCTCCGCCAGCGTCAACTCTACAGACAAGCAACAAGAACGCCAGAGCAAATTGGAGCAAGCTGATGATATGGCCGGACTGGTTTTAGGCATGTCTGGTGGTTGGAAAGCTTCCAGGGATGGCGTATCGCAAAATGTCAAGCTTGGCGATGCTATCTACAACGGCTGGAGGCTGGAGCCTGTTTCAAAGGAATCTCGGGTCACAGTTGTTCTTGTCAATGGCACCAAGTTAAATTGTCCTGGTTGCTCGCTGTGCACAGCACCGATTGCAGTTAGTAAGGCACCATCTGCTACCAGCACCTGGTGGACTACAGCTTTGAATATTTTCAGCAAAGAACCGGTGCGTGCTAGTGTGATTCCTATGAGCAGGCAGCTTAGCTCGATTATTGATATTCAGGATGCAGTGGTAAACCTTGATAATAAGCAGATAGACCTTACGCCTGCAGTTACCAAATTGACTGACGGGACATATTATTTGCGTATGCAGCCTGTTGCTCATAATGAGAAGGAGACATCCGCAAGCACAGTGCGCTTTGTCTATCGTAACGGGACAAAACCGATCCTGCCTTTTGCCAATGGGCAACCTGGACTTTACCGCATGGTTTTTGTTGATCCTGCCCAAGATTCAGCAGGTGAAGAAGCATGGCTTCTAGCTACAGATTCAAACCATTACACAAGCACTAAAGCTGAATTTCAGAAAGCTGCAGACGTAGCCAGTCAGTGTAAGGATGATGTGCCGGCAGAGAGGCTCAAAACATTTGTCAGGGCATGTATGGAGGCGCTGAATGGAGCCGATTCGCAACCGCACAAATAAACCGTCTGGCATTTCCGGCACTGGGGCATCGCTTGCTTTCTAAGAACACGTCAGCTGCGCGGCAGGAAAGAGAGCCACTCTGGAGGTGCATTATTTGCGCCTTACCTCTGGTTGTTGTGATTAGCCTGTTAACCTTGCAGGTCCACCATCTTGGCTGGTTGAATCCGCTGGAAACGACGATGTTGGATACGCTTGTTCGGCTCAATCCCATGGGCGCACGGCATGTATTTGTTGTGAAGATTACAGACTCTGACTATCATGATATTTTTAGCAGCCATAGCCCGCTCACGAGTCAAAAGTTGCAAACAGTGCTCATTGCAATTCTTTCCGGGAAGCCTAAGGTTGTGGTTGTGGATATCGACACATCTGATGCCTCCTTCCGCACACTGAAACTACCTTCTACGCAAAGCACAATCGTGTGGGCACGTAGCCTAAAACCAGCGCAGACAGATGGAAATGTCCAGAACCTTCCGGCTCGGGGCAAGCAGGGTGGAGACCATTCACAAACATTGAGCTTGGTTCTTGGTGGAGCCAAGCTTAGCAATACAAGTGCTGCAGGCGTGGCAACTTTGCCTGAGGATACTGACGGTATTGTGCGCCACTATTACCGGTTAGTCGCGTTACCTCAAGTGCCCTCCCGGACTGGCACAATGTCAGCTCTCGATACTTTGCCATGGGCTGCGGTAAGGGCTTATCAAAATGGCAAGAAGCTCACGGGCGGCGTGCCATACGACGAATATCTCATAGCTTTCTCTGGTGGTCCTGATTATACCCCCCACATTTCAGCAGGCGATCTTCTGTCGGTCTGGCAGGGAAGTGGTTGGGAAAAGCTGGTCAGCGGAAAGGTTGTCCTGTTAGGCGGCTCTTATGAAGTTGCTCATGATTCCTATATGACACCTTCGGGCCGTATGGCAGGCGTTGATCTTATAGCTCAATCTATTGAATCAGAGTTGCAACGCGGTGGTATCAGTCGCCTCAACGATATGGCACTTCTTTGTGCGCAACTTTTCGCCACTGCTGTCCTTGTATTCTTGAACTGGAGATTTGGTGGCTATATTGTTTCAATTGTGGGCTTTCTCGTTATTCCGGCGCTGGGTTTGCTCGCAAGTCTCATCGCCTTTTCTTCTTTTGCTCTCTGGGTGGATTTTGTTCCTGTTCTATTTTCAGTTCAGCTCTATTTTCTATACTTGCATGTAAGAAGAGTTCAACAAAAGAACATAGATCTAACAAGCATCAATAAAGAATTAACTCAGACGAAACATGCGCTTGCTCTGGCAATAAACCGGGGCGCCGAAGCAGAGCGCCGCCGCCTTGCGCAGGAGTTACACGATGGCACTTTGGGACAACTGTTCCAGGTTTCAGTGGCGGTCAGTCGTCTCGTTCAAGAAGGGAAGGATGATGCAGCATCACAAGCGCTTGAGAAAGTGCGATGCACTATGAGTGATATCAGAAGAATTATGCAGAATTTGTATCCTCGCGTACTGGAAAAGTATGGATTAGTATCTGCAATTAGAGACCTTGCAAGCAGCTCCAATAGCTCGTCTATCCATATGGATTTTGTCAATGATGGTGCTGAAAGGCTTGATGGGTTAGACAAAGACTCTCAGTTGTTGATATATAGAATTGTTCAAGAAGCGTTGAACAATGTTGAAAAGCATTCTCAAGCAACTGAAGCACGAATTGTGCTTGGGAGCGCTGGCAGAAAACTGCTTGTATCAGTTGCGGACAACGGAAAGGGTATAGCTCAGCCTGTCCATAACCTCCAGTGTTACGGAGTTGAAGGAATCAAAGATAAAGTTGCCATATTGCAGGCTACGATCAATTGGGTAAGCCCGCCAGATTGTTATCCGAATGGCACTCAGATTTGCCTTGAGATACCGGTTAATGACACAAACGAAAACAGGGCGGGAGAGGCACCCTGATTCTGTGACTAGTCCCAGCAGTAACTGATGGTTGATTTAGCCTTGGTATATCTCGCAACAGTCTCGTTATCCGGTTTTGCAGTAAGTATCTTACCGGGTGCAATTAATAGGAAAGGTGGCAAGATGATATCTCCGACCGGACGGCTGTAGGATATACTGGGAGCGCTGTGGAAGTAAATTATGCTCGATTCATTGATCCCATATTCTGCAGGAGCGCGTGTTTGATGCAGAGAAGAACCGACGATACCATCAGTCCAGCTCAAAGCTTTAGTGCCTTAATTGCCGATGACCATGAGTTTGTTCGCAACTGTCTGCGAGATGAACTTACGAACAGCTTCCCTGAGCTCACTCATATATACGAAAGTGATAATCCAATAGAAGCCGTTTCGCAGGCCATAGTGCAGCGACCAGAGTTGGTGGTGCTGGATATTGAATTTGACAATGATTCGGCAATGAATGGTGTAGATGCCGCAGAGCAGATCTGGAAAGAACACCCGCATGCCGCTATAGTTGTAGTTTCCAACTATAAAGCAGAAACATACATCAGGCATCTTCACCAGATAATATCGAGTGAGGGCTCGTATGGGTATGTGCTAAAAGACAGGCTGATTCAAGATTTTATTCCAGCTGTCAAGGCGGTTCTATCTGGCGACTGCTGGATAGAACCTGAAATCATGCGGGTTATTACCCGGCTTGGAAAGCGCAATTATTCACTTACCGATAATGAGCACGAAGCGCTTGTATTCATAGCGCTTGGACTTAGCGATCAAGCCTCTTCACGAATTCTCTGCTTGACTGAAAAAGCAATACAGGCTCGACTGCAGTTGCTCTATGCAAAGCTTGCTATTCCGCAGAAGGGAGATTCAAGCGCCAGCTATTTTAATCCTCGTTGCCGAGCCATATGGTCAGGGTTCCAACGGGGACTCATCACAGAAGCAGAGCTGAAACACTGCGCAGCAGAAATCTCCCACAAAGCTAGAGAGCTGGGCATAGTCTTGCCAATGTGAAGGCATGTGGCTGAAAAGTTGGTCATCCTCGTTGATAGTAATGAAAGAACCAGGTGTCTCAAGCGGTCTGGGGGGATTAGCAGGGTATAATTTGACGCGACCCCACTCACGGAGCACTCATGGATAACAAAGATAAAGCTCGAAGCAGAAGATCGATATTAGCAGTTCCGTTCTGCCTGCTTATGCTGTCTGCCTGTGCGAGCTCGGCAAATCATATTGACCAGGGGAAGCGGTTGCTGGAGAACAAACAGTACGATGAGGCGCTCCGTGAGTTCAATCAAGCCATTAAGGATGACCCTAATCAATACTACGCATACTTTGGTCAGGGCTTTGCGTATGTGAACTCAGGACACCCGGATCTTGCTCTTGCCAGCGCGCAGAAAGCTCTGGCTCTCAAACCGGATGATGCCGGATCCTACTTTGTGCGAGGACAAGCCGAGGCTGACTTAAAGCAAACCGATGCAGCTCTTGCTGATATGACCCAGGCAATTAAACTGAATCCAAAGAAAGCTAACTACGTGGCAATGAGATCTTTAATCTACGCGACAGCAGGGCTGCAGGGCCGCGCTATTGCCGATGCCCGGACAGCGCTCTCACTTGATCCCCGCTCTGTCGCTGCGCTGGTAGCTGAAGCGCTAGTCTATCAAGCGCAAGGACAGCGAGAGATGGCTGCCAACCAGATCAATAAGGCTGCTGCGATTGAGCCTAACAATCCGACAGTGCAGAAGCTCCGGGCGATGTTCAATCAGCAATAGACTGCAAACGATCTGATCTCTTCAATTGCGGATGGGACATAGCTGTTCCCTATGGCTTGGGAGCTTTCGACAATTCTTCAAACTTGGAGAGAAGGGACTTTGCCTCAGTGTTATCGGGTGTTAGTTTCAATAGATTCCTGAGAGCAATACTGGCGGCATCAAATTGCTTCAAATTAGCGCAGGACATAGCGAGGTTGAAGTAAGCTGGTGCAAAATCTGGTTGCACTTGTACTGCTTTCTGGTACCAAACAACCGCTTTAGTGAAATTCTCCTCCTGATCCGCCAGCACGCCCAGCGAATAGTAACCGTCTGCCAATTTAGGATCAAGCGTCACTGCCTTTTTAAAGGATATCTCTGCTTCGCTGGCTTTCCCGGTGGTAGCAAGCGCGGTACCGTAGTTTATGTAGGACAGCGCATATTTTGGATCAGCTGCAATGGCTCTCTTTGCCCAAGAGATCTCCTCACCAGGACTACCGACCTTACCGTAGAGCCCGGCCATTGTGTTTAGCACATACACATTCTGCGGGTCCAGGTCCACAATGGTCTTATTGACGCTAAGTGCACCCTCAAAATTTCCAGCATCTTCCAGAGCCAGTTCTTTGCGAATTAATTTGTCAATCATTGGATCTGGACTGTAAGAACGCGGATTTATGCCTGTGTCCGGCGAAGCTGTCTGAGCAATAGCGGCAGGTACCAAGACAGTCGTAAAACTCAAAGGAAGCACACCTGCTTGTGAAACACCAGCAAGGAATAAAAACATCCATACTGTGATCGGTTGGGTTTTTAACACTATCAGTTCCCTCTTTGGCTGCTGCATTTCTACGTCCGTTTGTAGCTCTATGATTACAATTTGTAATCATAGAGCTATTATAACAATGACTATAAATTATCTAAGCGAGCAGGGCAATTCGTGCCTGTTCGGACACAGGGATTCCGCAACTTCCCACGGGACCTACTGATGGAGTAGGTTTTTGGGGTCCTTGGCAAGGTGAAGGCTGCATTTTAGGGTCAGAAGCAGCCGGGATAGTAGCGAGTAGACACGGAATTCTAAGTAAATGCGCCTCCAGAAAGAGTGAAAGCCGCTCCAGCGGGGCTTTCACTCTTTCTGGAGGTAATCTTTTTTAGGAGACCAACGACTACGAAGATTTCATCTGTTACGGGGGTTGCACTGCCAACGGCATGTTTGGGTAGAGCTCAGCTTTTACGCAGGCAGCAATGTGCAGCATGGTATGTGCATTGCGTAAGGTCGGCTTGAGGTTGCGTAGATAGAAGCACCTGAAAATGTTGTACGCCATCATGCAGAGCAGCCAGAAATTGATGATGGCAACTGGATGGTGTTTGTAGAGATGATCTGAGAACCAGTGGTGGACCATTTCACGAAAGCCATTGTTTTCAATCTTCCACCTGCCATGCCCGAGCTGGACTACAGTCTCTGTGCGGGCTGTAATTTTTGGCAATGTCGTTGCCCACATCCAAGAGGAGGTTTCTTGCTCAATTTTGCCGTCAAGCTGTCGCCTTACAGTTTTGATCTTTAGAGATTTAACAATGCGCAGAGACTTTTTGACGTTCGACCATGGTGCGAATCCTTCCATGTCCCAACACATATGCTCGATCTTTCCATCTCTGGTTGTTACATCCGGGGGCTTGTCCTTTAGGAATGCCTCTGCTTCCTTAACGAGATCGTGCCGTTCGTCCTTCGCCACAACAACAATGTGTTTGCCCGAGTCAATTACATAATTGATGAACGGTGCGCCGCAATAGAGAGCGTCTACAACAACCACATCAAACGCTCGCAGGTAGTCCTTTAAGACTCTACCAAGAAGTCTTTCAGCTGCTGCCGTCTCTGAATCACCAGGCTGCTGCGGCTCAATATCCAACAACAAGGAGAAATTGCGAAAAACCAGCTGCGCTGTGACATGGCGATGGTAGTACTGAACCCTTTCGCTTTTCGTGCCTCTGTTCATCGTTCTTTTAAGACAGCCATCGCAGTGCTGCATGTACGTCGCGTGCGATTCGTGCCCATCGATGTTTAGTGCGACCAACCCATGCCCCAGAAGCTCCAGGGATTTGTTGCGCTTCAAATGTTTGTAGATTTCGCGGTTGGCTTGCCTAATTGTGTTCGGATCAATTAGTGCAAATACACGACCGATGGTGTCTGCACTAGGCAACTCCCCCTCCAGAAATGAACGAAGGTTTGGGCTCTTCTTCAGCTGCTCCAATGCGTTCAGAC
>CAILLX010000204.1 GCA_903835185.1 uncultured bacterium
AGGCCAAAAAGTGCAAAAAGCGACCAGAAGAGGTCGCTTTTTGCACTTGCTAAGATGGGGGTGGTCAGGGCATGTCACAAAAGATCAACGACGCCCTGGACATCCCCACCCTTTTGATTGATTTTACCGGTGCTGACTGAATGGTTGCGATGATTAACAAGTTCTTGCTTGCGGCAATAATGTATGGCCACGCTTGTGTCTGGCTGTGTACTGCTTGTGCCGACTATCATGTCCGAATCCAGCCAGATTTTCTTATCGCGAAGGTCTAAGCTGTTCTCATGGAACTCGATCATAAAATTTGTTATCGAGCTGTCAAATCGCGTGATGCACGTTTTGATGGACGTTTCTTCACGGCAGTGCGGACTACTGGAATATACTGCCGGCCAATTTGTCCGGCCATGACACCCAAAGAGGAGAATTGTCTGTTTTTTTCTTGTGCTGCGGCTGCACAGGAAGCGGGCTTTCGTTCTTGCCTGCGTTGCCGTCCCGAGCTTTCTCCTTATCTGATTCAACAGTTGAGCAAATCAGTTTTTGTCTCTCGCGCTCTTAAATTGATTGACGAAGGAGTTCTCGATGAATTCAGTGTTGACGTCCTGGCTGGCAGGCTTGGTATAAGTGAACGTCATTTGCGCAGACTGTTTCAGGAAGAGTTGGGAGCATCGCCGCTGGCTGTATGTCAAACGCGAAGAATACTGCTTGCCAAGCAACTGTTGAGTGAGACAAGTCTTTCTATCAGTGACGTGGCGCAGGCTTCCGGTTTCGGCAGCATACGCCGTTTTAATGATGTAATCAGACAGATCTATCAGTGTATGCCCAGTGAATTACGGCGTGCTCAGGAAAGTTCTCTCAGTCATGGCATAAGTGTAAGACTTCCTTATCGTCCGCCCTATAACTGGCAGGCTGTTGTCGACTTCCTGGCGCTTCGTGCCACGCCTGGAGTAGAGGAAGTTCGTGATGGCTGTTACAGGCGTACCATTTTGTTAGCCGGTAGCTGCGGTGTTGTGCAAGTCTCGCCAGAGCCAGAAGAGAATTGTTTGCGACTCACTATCCGGTTTCCGCGACTTTCTGCTCTGGGGCAAATTGTCAGTCGTGTCAAACAGCTTTTTGATTGCTCGGCCAATATAGATGAGATTGGCGAGCATTTAAGGCAGGATGAATGTTTGGAACAGCTTGTTTCGCGTTGTCCTGGATTACGAGTGCCTGGTGGCTGGAGTCGATTCGAGCTGGCTGTGAGAGCAATTCTTGGGCAACAGGTCAGTGTAAAAGCAGCAACTGCAATGGCTGGCAAGATTGCAAAAACTTATGGTATGCCGCTGCCTGACGGACTGGCGCTTGAGAGTGGCGTGGTGGGCTCCTCGGTGCTTTCTTGCATTTTCCCGGAACCTCAGGTTCTAGCTGAAGCGGACCTGACTGTCGTTGGACTGACAAAAGCCAGAGCCCGCGCTATATCGACGCTGTCTGCCGCGGTAGTTGAGAACGAAAGATTGCTTGATGATTTTGTCGATCTTGAAGATGCAGTGGCGAAACTTTCCCGCTTGCCGGGCATTGGCGAATGGACGGCACAGTACATAGCGATGCGGGCGCTGAGAGAGCCGGACGCTTTTCCAGGCAGTGACCTGGGGTTGCTGCGAGCTGTGTCTTGTGAGGGAATAGATAAGCCATCAGCACTGGTGGCGCGGGCGGAGCGGTGGCGACCATGGCGAGCTTATGCCGTCATGTATTTGTGGCATGGGGCAAGTGTTGTAGAGGAGGAGAAGGAAAGTGTTATTTGTAAATGAGAAGAAGATAGGGATAGAACCAGGTGATAACCTTGCGCTCTCGCGAGATAACTCAAAAGGCGATAATGTTTTGCTTGTAGATGAATTCGAGACGCCGGTCGGAACACTGGTGCTGGCAGCGCGTAATGGCAGGCTCTGTGCGCTTGAATTCAAAGATGCGGATCAAGTGAGTCTAAGTCGCTTGAAGACGCAGTTTACTCTGTGCAGTACACACGATCCATTTGGTTTTTCCACTGCCATTAAAAAGTATTTTGACGGTGATGCTACCGCCATGGACAGTATTCCTGTCGAGCCTGCCGGTACGATGTTTCAGCGCCAAGTATGGCTGGCGCTACGTGACATACCACTTGGTACCACACTTAGTTACGGACAGTTGGCCGCCAGAGTCGGCAGTCCGAAAGCTTGCCGAGCAGTCGGTATCACAAACGGGCGTAATCCAATTGTGATTGTACTTCCCTGTCATCGTGTCATAGGCAGTAATGGTACATTAACCGGCTACGGAGGAGGACTGGCGCGCAAAGAGTGGCTGCTCAGGCATGAAGAGGCGCTCAGGGCACGATTGTTTTCTGCAAGGAGAGCGTTGCACGAACCACATCCTTGAATGCCAACACAACCGAGTGTTTAATCATGGTGATTGGTGAACCACGGGAGTTGATGAATGGCTCGTCCGTCAAGACGCGATGTTGCGAAAGAGCAGTTCTGGCGTAAAG
>CAILLX010000205.1 GCA_903835185.1 uncultured bacterium
GCTTTCCCAGCCAACGGTTCCGACAGGGAGGCAACAGCTAAAGCTGTGTGCCTCCCTGTCGGCTAATAGCAGGACCAATTGTTGGTAGCTAAGCGGCAAATTTAAACTGTCGCTAGCGGCAAAAAGTCTTGACGCCAGACAGCAACCTTGATTCGCATGCCGTCAGAGGATGATGTGGTTCCATCACCCCATGATTTCGATATCGGAGAACGCAAAACGAAATTGTCTATGTCCGCTTGAGCGCGAGACAAGGTCTCTTCTCGAAGATATAAATCTCGAGCTCCTGCAAGCTGCTTGTATGTAAACGGGCAAGAGTCAGCCATTTTAGTGAGACCGTGGTTCAGTGCCGAGGCGGTTATTGCGGCAAGCAGAACCATTTGCCTGTCCTCAGGCACTGGGTCACCCGTGCCGATATGAGTGAAGTGCTGGAGAAATCCAATAGTGGAGTTCACTTGAACGAGTAGATCAGGAATGGATACACGCGGGAACAGGCTATAGATACGCCGCTGAATGTTTTTTACTTCTGCCGGCACCTCACTGTCCAATGGCGATAGATGCCAGGTTCCATCAGCGTCTATGGATATATCAACAAGGTCTTTCAGATTGAGATGCAACGAACCCATCAACTCAATCAGCTTTTCTTTGCTGGACTTGAGATAAGTGGCGGCGTCTGACTTTATGGACAAGCCTACAGCGTCAGAGTTGACGAGGTTATCCCAAGGTTCTTTGGAAATTAAGTAGCTTTCAAAGTCTCTGTAGCGACGGCTTCCGGGCACATGCGAATCACCAGAGCGCATAGTCCCCTTCAGCTTTTGATAGGCGCAAGCCTCGAAGAAGTTCGGATTTACCTTGTTTTCGGAAACAACGTGCGGCATCCAGGCGGCTGTAACATGGGCAAGCGGCGCCGTCACTGTGGCTCCAGAAACTTTTTGCTCCACAACAGTAACACGCTTATTTGCTTGCGCAAGCGCGGAGACGTGATTCAGTGCTTCAATAGCGGGCTGTTTTTTCAGCGCTGATTGAAAGTTCAAGGTGTCAAACATCTCAAGCAAAGCCGCTCTCATGTGCCTGTACTTACCTTCAATCATATCGATATAGTCCAAGTCTTCTGGTCTGACAATACCTTCAGCCCCTGTGACGGTTGCTGCCAGGGTCGTTTCATCAACCTTTTCGAAGACCGTGGTGTATGGATCAAGCCCTTCAGACTTGGCTTGTAGTAACGCTTTTGTGGCAGAAGCTAAAATCCGCAGATGAGAATTGAATTTGCGAGCGTTGATCTTAAAGTACTCTTTCTGGCGGTTCTTGCCTTTAGTCATCAGCTCAGTCATAAGGCGGTCGAACATATCCAATGTCTGGTCAATGAGGTCCTGAGATACTTCCGACAGGTGGCTGACTAATAGAGCGTGTCTTCGATTCTTTGGAAGCTTCAGCAATGCCTGGCTTTTGTACTTGCCACATCTTCTGGACAAATCGACAACTCTGTCTCGATGCAGCCTTGCATCAATTGCTGGAAGATTTATTTCTTTGATCAGCTTCACCCTTTGCACTAGTTTTTTCAAGCTCTTTGCAGATGGTGTCTGCGCTGGCTGTGCAAGCCAGCTAAAAGTGGTTTTGCCTTTCAGGGTTGCTTCTGGTAGTAGAAGTCCATCGAGCCTAGCTCTTTGAATGTAGTCCAACTTTGACGTCAATCGAATTTCGATACGGGCGTCGGCAAGAGCCAGAACCAGTGAGATTAATCGCTCAGTCTCTGTTATTCCTGGTGCAATGATCTTCTCTTCTCGCATGGCATCTAAGGCTTTCATCACTAGCGGCAACGGTCTATGGTTCTGCATGGCGATTGGCAAAAGCCTTCGCGTCAGTAACAAAATCTCTCTCCAGCCGTAATTGCGAAAGCCGTATATGGCGCGGATTTCATCCATGTGTTCGTAGAGCGTATTGTCTCGTTTTCCGTAACCATCCAATGCGGAAACTGGCAATGCAAGCTGGGCGGCGATATGTGAAAGCACCCGTTGCGGAATGTCTGAGCTGTTTGTCACGATTCGTCCAGGGAACCTCAACATACAGAGCTGTACAGCAAATCCGAGTTTGTTGTAATCTCTGCGGCGTCCGTGAATTACGTTCAGGTCCTGCTCTGAGAACGTGTGATACCGGGCAAGAAGCCGGTCAGAAATATCTTCAGGAATTTGAATGAGCTCCAAACGCTGTTCTGGCGTGAGAATACTGGTGTTTCGAGATTTCATTAGTACCTCAGAAGATTAATCGCCCTGCGCTTATCATCTGGATCTACAGCCAAATAAGCTTGTAATGCACTCAGGCTTGAGTGCCCTGAAATCTCTTGTATCGTGCGAAGTGGAACACCCGCTCTACTCATATTCGTCAGGCATGTGCGCCTCATGGAATGCGTGGATGCGCCTTCCAGCCCGAGTGCGTCGAATGCTCTCCTGAGAATATTATGTGCCTGAGCTCTCGTCAAATGCCCAGTGGCAGAATCTTTCGATGGAAACAGCCATTTGTGATTCTCCAGTTCGTCTTGGTATTTTGACACTGCTTCCTTCAGCCTCGGATGAGTCGGAATGCCACTAAATACAGTATTCTTTCGCTTTAAACGTTTGATTTTGAGTAAGCTTCTTATGCCACCAGCCTCGGTGAACAATTGATCGTACTGAAGCTGAACGATCTCGCCGACTCGCATGCCCGTGTAGATTCCCAGCGCAAACAACGCTTTGTCCCTTGCTGTCGGCAGAAATTTCTGAATTGCAGTGATCTCCTTACTGCTCAAAATTTGGGCTTGCCCCGGCATGATTACCTCTTGACTAAAGATATCTATAGAACACTTTCGTCAAGTCTAACTGGGCAAAAAAAGAGAATGAAGCTGAAAACGCTCATATAATCAGATTCTTAGTTTGACAAAACTCCCATTCTGTCAAATGCCAAGTGGCTTAGCGGGGATTTTGACCAAAAAAATGTCGGGACCCGCGCAGCAAAATGGCGCAGGACAAACAGCACACAGGCAAGACCTGTGAACCCGGTTGCCTTACCAGCAAAAACAATCGCCACCGATGCCACTATCACTGTCAAAGATGCATTACTGCAAGCACAAGATCAATTCAGCAATCGCTCACAATCAAGCACGACTGTTAAACCCCCACTTGTTCCTGTCCAAACAACCGGACATACAGCTGGCAAGATTGCCTTTCCAGTTAGCACTGCAGATCAGCCACTAGCTCGTGAAACCGCGCAAGTGGGGAAGCAGACACCAGGCGCTGACAATCCACGCACATCATCAGAGTTCCAACCATCCTCGGCAGATTCACTATCAGCAGAAGAGGCACGCGGACCTCACTCAGATAAAGGAGTCCAGTATTATGGTCGATAAGCTGCACCGCACACCAGTTCTATAAGCAGGCTTTTATGGCAGGCTAAATTGCAGCGCACGAGCTTGTCCCTTTTGTCGTTGATTTAGTTGGTGACCCCCTGACCAAGCGGATTAAGCCTGGGTAGGTTTGATCTTGCAAAGGTACAAATCTGTGACAAGGAGGTCACCATGAGTAAA
>CAILLX010000206.1 GCA_903835185.1 uncultured bacterium
GCTTCGCGCTCCAGGGCAACGCTAATGGCGATATCTTGTATCAACTTTTGGTTAGACCGCTCCGGTGATCAGCCCCCGGGGAATTGTTGGGGTACCGTGCTGAGTGTCGCCAAGCGGCAATTCATATTGTCGCTGGTCAGCAACACGTGTCAGTCGGCCAGTACCGGCTCCAACGCCTTGACGGTACTGGCCGACGATATCGTTTGCAGCAAGCGCCAGCCCGACTGCAGCTAGCACTCTGGTGCCATGCCCGGCAATACTGGCTACTGGGCTGTTTGATCCGGCAATCACACGAGCCATCGAGCCTTTATCGACATACAGTTGTCCTGTCAATGTCACCAGGGTTTCTTGCTATCAAAATGAAACTCGAAGACGGCGTCTCCAACCGGAATGCGCAATACTGCCCTATCGAAGTCACCGCAATCAAAATCGCAGACGCCACCGTTGACGGTGCCTGGCGCCACGGCAGTAGGACCGAGCGCTTCACGCCTGGTGGTAGCCGCCTCAGCTTTAGATTTGCTGCTGATTTCGGCAGCCTTCTGTGCTGCTTGAGCACGCGCTTCCATATCAGGCACCAGAGTGGTGACAGTTCTCGTATTATTAGTCCAGCCGTCAGCAACTGGAGCATAGCCAAACGGTGTCCAGGTGCGGCGCCAGAGCGGGTTGGCTTCGTTTACTGTGCTAAAGATTGCAGTAGTGGCATCTTTGCCAGACTTCCAGACTTTGGTGGCTTTACGCTCACCTTTGTCTTGAATCGTCTGGGCAAGCTGCTCAGCATCCAGGTATTTAGCTGGTTGAACTTTTGGTGCCAGAGCCATCAGAACCGGCGGTTGAGAAAGAAGGAAAATGTTCTGCCCGCTGTTGTTGGACACAACAATTCTGGCCTGTTTTGTTTTGACAAACTCGCTCGGACGCGAGGCAAAGGATGCTTCCACACTGACGCCTGAAGCTGTAACTCGCTGCGTCCAGGTGCCACCAGAAGAGCTGGTCTGGCAGTTGGGAGCGCCCTGGGAGAAACGAAAGACTACACGTTTATCAAGCGCCTGTGGTGCATAAGGGCGAAACACTGCCCCTGTAGGCTCTTTAATGTCCAGCGCTTCCTTAAACAATGACTGTGCCTCAGTGACATTTCCATTCAGGCGCGCCACAACGCCGAGTCGTTCCAGAATATCGGCAGCAACCATGCTGGTTTTACCACTTGTTTCCTGACGAATACCTAGAGCCTGCTTGTAATAACGTTCTGCATCACTATAAACACCTTTGTTCTCGGACAGCCAGCCTGCATGCTCAAGAGAATCAGCCAGATCCGGGCTATTGGCAGGCAGTTTAGCCTGACGAATGCTCAAAGCCTGCTCAGCATAATCCTTCGCTTTGGCTACTTTGCCTTCACCCTCGAGAAGCCAGGCCATGCCATCCAGCTCTCGGGCTGCTTCCAGGCTGTCCTGACCAATCTTTTTAGTGGCAAGCGACAATGCACGTGAAATCTCAGAGCGTGACTCCTTGAGCTTACCCTGAAAGAAGAACGCTTGCGCCAGCGCATCACGTATGGCGCTCTCTTTAACAGCATCCCCCTTCCCCAGAGCTTTAAGCGCGTCTGTGTAAAGCCACTGAGCGTTAGCATAATTACCAAGTGCCAGGGCATCGTCGCCGGCTTTTTTCAAGCGATCAGCCTCAGGAGAAGCATCCGTTTTCACTATCTTGCCCAGGATGCTTGTTGGCACTGGCAGAGCAGCTGGCTCGGCAACCGGCGGCGGCGCAGAGCTGTCACCAAGTGTCAGGGCAACTGAGAAAGGTTGGCAGACAAAAAACAGCGTCGCTGTCACCACAAATAATATAGTGCAGGCTCGTACCTGGCGAACTGAGAATCTGGTTGGTGTGCTCATTCAATCATGCCCCTTACAGTTAAACCTGGCTAACTTGCTAATGTTACTCAGCACCTGGCACCACGAGGTGACTGTCCTAAGTTTGATAATTGTACCGAATATGGCAACGTGGCTCGTCGCTTGGCAGTCTACAAAGAAACTGCTTGCATGCAGACCTCACTGCATTCTCTGTACTTGCAGCCAGGATACATGCAAAGAACATTTATCACACCAGAATCAGCTACACACAGCCCCTGGTTTACAAGTGCCAATTGTTAGACTCCTGGCTAAAGTGGTTTTAGAACCAGACCATCCTTAAGGAACACAAATATTCTTTTCCTTGACAAACCTAGCTTTAAGAATGCCGCACTTTATAAGGTGTACTCAACTCCCACTCCCTTCTGATATAGAGAATTGCAACACCTGACCAAATAGCCATTAGCTGCCTATGTAAGACGTCATTGCGAGATAGCTGGTCTCTAGTTGGTGTACAGAAAGAACTCTCCTCCGGGCTCTCAGGCTCTGACATAATCACCAGGATGACATCATGCTGTATTGCACCGATTACATGGGGGAAAGATTCGACTTCAGAGCAGTCATGTTCGCTGTTTTATCTGAGGCAGTTCTGATCGTGTCTTACATGTTTCGGATTCAACAGCCACAAACAATCCGGTAACCGGGAAGGAGGCACTTATGAAACCGCTCATTGGCATCAACATGGACGTTAAAGAAGTTTCGGGCTCGCTGGTGTTCTCACTGCAGAGCTCTTACTGCGAAGCAATCGTTGCTGCCGGCGGCATTCCAGTGCCACTCCAGCCGATGGATGACACCAATCTACTGCAAAGGCTCTCTACACTCAAAGGACTCCTTCTTAGCGGTGGACTGGACTACTGCCCGTCGACATACGGAGAGGAAACAAGCGACAAAGTCCAGCTCATCCATCCTGTGCGGCAGGAGTTCGACCTCCGACTCATAAAGATGGCTCTCAGCATGCCGACTCTGCCTGTGCTTGGAATCTGCGCCGGACACCAGCTTATTGCCATCGGCACAGGCGGCAAGCTCCACAAAGACATCCAGACCGACCTGCCAGAGTCCACTGTTCGCCACAGCGCAAACGGTTCCTGGACTGAAGATCCTGTTGCACACACTGTCAGCTTTGTGGCAGGTTGCCGGCTGGCAGCAATTTATGGATCAACGAAGATCACTACTCCCACCTCTCACCACCAGGCGGCATCCGAGCCGGGTCAGCTCCTCGTTGTCTGCGGGCGGGCCGACGACAATGTCATCGAAGCAATTGAACTCACGGGTCAACGCTTTGTGGTGGGCGTACAGTACCACCCCGAGCGCGCTCTTGCTGACCATATGCCTCTGTTTGTAGCTTTCATCGAGCAAGCTCTGGTTATGGACGCACAAAGCTGATTGTATCCAGTCGTTGCTCTTGCCCGAGCGCACAACATCCTACCTGTGCCGATCTCGCCAGCAGTCACTGCTGTTCATTCATCTACTGCCCGATTGCAGGACGTCTTGGCTGGGAAAGTTCAGTAGAGAATCTGTATATGAAAAATCCTCTTTGCTGAATCTTTTCCTGCTCATACTTCTATTTATCCATATAGTGTTTTCGGCGCGCTAGCGCGAGCCTCGCCATCGGACAGCGGTTCGTTTTTCCTTCATTTTTACCCGAGACGACAACAGCGTTCCCGGACAAGAGTCTATTTTCTCACCCAAAAAGATTGCACCGTTTTCTTGCAAAGCCCAACCAGGGCTATAAATATAAAGTAAAAATTAAGGAACTCAAGAGATCACAGCTGTCATGCGGTTCTTTGATCATCAAGTTGCTGTTTGTCTTAGTTTCCCCTTAAGGTTCAACCATCTCTCAGATGTATTCGTCATTAGGAATCAAATTTAAAACCCCAGGCTGGACCCACAAGCACGCATGTACTAAACCTTGAGCATTGGCAACAAGCTCTTGGCGGTGGTGTGTTTGTTTCGACATCTCTTTCCTGGCTGTGTTTATGACGCTGGACGAATACTCTGTCCGACGACCTGAAGGGAGGGCTTTCTCATGTTGTTCAACACCATTGTTCACCTGATCGAGGATGTCCGCGACTCTCACCGGGTCAAGAACACGTCCAAGGATTCCTGGATAGCAGCTACTGACGCCGGTTCGGACGAGCAGTACGCTGCCAGACAGGCATTTCTCCAGTCCGACTATGAATTTTCGTCCAAGATCAGCGAGCTGTGCAAGATGCTCATCGAGCTGGCAGACACCTCCTGCATGCAGACTGTACTCAATGCACTGACAGACGAGACGCGCAGCTCACTCCGCTGTGTGCTCACAGCTGTCGGCTTTGACCATTTCCTGTCGCCGCAGCCTGCCCGCACCGGTGTGGAGCCGCTGGCAACCGCCTGGCGCAAAGCCGGCAAGCTCTTCACAGCAGCACGCAGCATCAACGAGCGCCGTCAGCTGGAAACTGTTGCCCTCGACTTCGACTCTCTTGCCAGCGGTGCCAACAGCTACCGGGATCCGGACGCCTGGCAGAAGGTTGTTTCGACCTGCGAGCTCTTCCTCGACATGAACAAGGAGTTCTACCGGGAAGGCGAAGATGGTATCGCTGACGCCATCTGGACTGCCGTCGAGCACTTCCGCAAGATTGACGACAGAGCGATGCTGGCGCTGCAGGCAAAGCTGCAGGACCTGGACGACCACGGACTTCTGGAGAATGAGATGATGAAGCTGGACACCCAGCTCTACCAGTTCGTTCATGACGCCCTCAGCAGCGGACTGGTTCGCAAGCGACAACGAGAAGAAGCCAAGCCGCACTACTTGCGCGAGTTGAGCATGGCACCTTCACCCGACGCCATTGAGGATCTGCTCAACACGATAATACACAAAAACGGCTAAGACTCAGCAGTTCAACCCAGAAAAAGAGAAGCCTTTCGGCTTCCCCTTTTTTCATGCGCACCATCTATTTGTTATAGTATGTCTAATTTGCCTCTCCCTCACCTGAGAAGCTGTCCTCCCCTGGTTGGAATTTAGAAATTACACGCAGACAGACAATCTTTTCGATAGGCAGAAGCATCAATCAGTTTGCAATTACTTTGTTGCATGGAGACGTACGGACCTGATCTGCCAGATCGCGGCAGTACATATAAACATTCTCCAGCTTGGCCCCAGCAAGATCTGCCCAGTTTACTTTTGCATGGGCCATGTTAGCCACGCTAAGATTGGCTCCATCAAAAATGGCTCCACGCAAGTCAGCACCTTGCAGATCAGCACAGCTGAGATCGGCTCCAGTCAGATCTGCACCTCTCAAATCAGCACCAGCAAGCACGGCAAAATGGAGAATGGCTCCCCTTAAATTGGCTTTGCGCAAATTGGCATACTGTAACTGCGCATCCATTAAGTTGGCTCCGCTGAGATCAGAGCCTGCCAGATTGGCTTGTCTGAGGTCTATTACACAGCGCCTGGAAGTACCGGATCCACGCGCAATAGCTCTTTGAGTATTTGTGCTCTTCCGGTCAGCTTTCCTGGCTACAGCCACCCCGCCTGCTTCGGAAGCTTCAAATTCTTTCTTGAAAAACTTGTAGATGTTATCCATGTCCTCACACCCTCATCGGGCAAATATCTTTTCTGCAGGGTCAAATTCGTCAACCCAGGAAGGGATGGTAAAGCAATGCATATAGCGAGTCCATCGTAAGACTACGCAAACCGGCTTGTCATGTGGGTTTGATGTGTTTAAGGAAACAACGCGCCAGATGTGAATCTGTTCAGAACAGGCTTGCTGCCTCAACAAAAGCTACCTGCCGACAAAGTTTAACGTTATGAACCGAATTTGCCAAATCGCTGGACCAGTTATGCAAACTAATGCAGCTACTGTAGGCATATCTAGAAATCCCCTGGAGTACGACATTGCTACGAACCGACAAATCTCACGCAGAGCTTGGCAGCGACCAGTGTGTAACAGAGACTGTATGGCAGACCTATAGAGATCTGGGAGCTGCAGCATATAAAGCTGGACAGCTTGATCTTGCTGTCAAACTATATAGAGCTGCGCTCAAGCATACCCGGCAGGAGACAAACAACCAGCTGCGTCTCGGCGCTGTAAGCAGCGAGCTTGCCCTGGTGTACAGCCAACAGGGGAAACATAAAGAAGCAACTTCACTTCTGCGCCAGGTAATATCCTTATACGAACGGCTGCTGGGACAGCAACATCCTTATCTTGCTGCTCTGCTCTGCGATCTGGCTTTCATTTACTACCGTCAGGGCAGAGGACCGTACTCGGTCCGCATGTACAGGCGCGCAGCTGAGATGTTAAACAGAACAATGCCGGACGGTTGCTTGCAACTCAATGATGCTATGAAACAGGTAGGGTCGCAGATAGGCATTGATGAGCGGCTCAGACAAGCCCAGCTGTTTTTCAATAATGACTATGATGGCACCACAGTTGTCCCAGGCAACTTCATGGGACCGCTGCCAAGTACGAGTTGTGCTTAAAACAGAAGCATAAACTGATAAAACTTATGACTGTTATTCAAATTACATGATCTGGCGTCAGCAGTGCAGGTAGTGAACAACTGAGCACTAGTGTTGGTATCAGATATTCGATTGCTACCACAGATCTTCACCTGTGTGATTTCCAGGTTCTTGTTCGTCAATGCGGGCAACCTGGATACAGGCGCTGTTGCATGACTGTCAGTATTTGGCTCTCTGGGAGCAGCCTCAAACCAGTACTTCGATTGAGTTTCGGGTACTGGTCGAATGCTTACTCATAACCTCCGCATACTGCGCGATCTCTGCGAATCTGCAAATCTGCAAATTCTGCAGATTCTGTTTAGACTCACTAGCTGCACGAATATCAGATAGCCATACAAGGGGGGGCTCTTACGTGTTGATCAAAAGAATTTTTCATCTCTATAGACCACCCCAAAAGCCATGTGCAGGACCCTGCTCACGACCTGGAGCGGCTGGGATGGCTTGCAGTTCATACCAGACATCCTCAAGAACAAGAAGGCGATGAAAAACATCGTCAACACGATCGCAAACATCACTACCTACCTCAAGATGATCAACACAGACCTATTCGGACAGTGGGATTTTGCTGCCCCAAGCTCAGGAAACTGGGAGGAGTTCCCTTTTCCGGGCGGACTGACTTGGGATCTCACTGCGACCCGCATGGCATTTGCCAGAATGCGAGATCTTCTACACTCAGCGTGCGCCGGTGCCGATCAACAGGTCAGAGCAGCTCTTGTCGGCACCAAAAATGGTGGCTGGTTGCAAGACAAGATCAGACTGGATCGTGTTATGAGCAAGGGAATACGGCCGGTGTTGAACAAGGAAGTTCGGCCGGTGCCGGATAGATTTCGGTGTGAAGGCACTTGAAATAACTACATCTTTTTGGTATGGCGATGTTGCTTGGGTAGGGTGTCGTACTGCCAGA
>CAILLX010000207.1 GCA_903835185.1 uncultured bacterium
AATTCTCGCGTGTCCCTTCCCTCAGCTACATGCCGCTTGATTACTTCGTCCAGCATATCGTTCAATTTCATTGCTGTCATGGTCGAGCTCCCTTCTAGTTATTTTGGCTCTAACCTTTGACACAAAATATTTTACAGTCTCTAGATCTCCGGATTGATGGTTGGTTGGGGTCCGTGAATCCAGAGAACCGCACCGTGGTCTGTCTCTCCGGCAAGCTCGGAAGCTTTTACTACTGCCTGCAAGTTGTCCTGTCCACCAACAAAAGTTACCTTGTGCAGGTTCTTCAGTCCCTCGCTAAGTGCAACTGCTTCCTGAAGCTTGTTGTCTTCCTGAGAGGCGATGATAAGTGAAGCTGGAATTCCTGCAGGAAGCCTGGACAAGGCGGCTGTCAGCTCGTCGATGTGCTGGCCTATTGTAGCCGAGCCATCTACTACGACTACAAGATGCTTGGGGGCGGCAGCTCTGATTGGTGTTACCCACTGCCTTACCCATTCTGCTTTGACCGTCTTGATTTTTATCTTTTGCATCTCACTGTCGGAGTGTTTGCGTGCCAGCGCTTTAGTGACGCCTTCCAGCTGCCGCTCCACTTCTTTTGACCCGTCAATCATTACTACTACTTGTTTGGTTTGCTCGCTGTTTTCCTCTTTCTTTCGGTCGGCTTCCTCCTTCTCTTCTTCACGCTGCCGTGCGAGTTCGGTGCCCACCTTGTCTACAACTGCTACAGGCAATGTTTGTTCTGCTCTGTTCACAGTTATGACCAGGTTGTTAGCTTCTAACTGCTTGCTAGACTGCGTACCGGATAGAACTTGTTCGCCCTCCTGGTTGATAAGATGTTTCAATTCAGCGGCTGTGCTGCTCATCTGCCCCAGTGAGCGCAATCGATACTGGTGCTCTCCCTGCAGGTCGAAATTGCTTGCCAGGAGCGCTGGCATGCTTGCTGAAGCAGAGTTCGTGTTATCCAGGTGGAAAGGAACGACCATGGTCACTCTGACTTTAAGCTCCTCCTCTTGCGGTACCTGATAGCAATGGAGAAGAACTCTGCCGCGTCCGAGATCTGTGAGCATTGCCGGATGGTCAACGCCTAGAGATGCACCGTTGTAACCATTTCCTCCTGAGGCAGCGATCACAGCGTTGTGAGGCTCTCCGGCAGTCCATAAGGTCAGTCCAGTTATGGCTGAACCTGCCGGCACCTTGATTTCAGCACGCGCTTCTTGTGGTTGCGACGAATCATTTTTCAGAACCATAGTCCAGTTAATAGTTGATGAAAGGACGGTAGGGTGAATGACGCCGTCCAGAGAAGAACGTGTAAGAGTAAGACCGGGAACCTTGTCACCGACCGTGTTACGGCTGAGATAATCGTCGGGAAGCGCTGCCAGGTTGGTGTTGGTGGCGTCCCTGAAGCTGTATGGCTTGCCTGTTAAAGTGAAATAGAGCTGGTGCAGAGAGCTGGATTTGAGGGGGATAAATAATCCTGATAATCCGGCTGCTCTGGGATCTGAGCATTCCATCCGCAACTCGCGCTCGGGATAAAGAAAACGCAGCCATTTCAACCCTTCCTTTTGTTCGGTAGCCGAGTTGGAGACAGCCATGTGTTCTGCCTGGCGGATACACCATGGTCTTGCTTCGGCTCCTACTAAGGTCAGCAGAGCCAGAATTGCACCGGCAGCAGCCAGAATCGTGACCCGGGAACGCGACTGGGGAAGCTCTCTGGAAAGACGCACTTTGCCTAGAATATAGGCTGAACTCAACGCTGCCAGAACCCCAATTAATCCCATGAAGCAAAAACCGGTGCTGAAATTTGTGCCAAGATCACAGGCCAGTTGCGAACTGCCACAAAACTCTGCAGCAATACAGATTGCTCCAAGCGCTGCTGAAGCACAAAATGTGGCACCAAGAGCCATGCCGCGCACCGGCGTAAAACGCATGTTGTTGCGACACAATGACGACCATGCCATGTAATTGACTGCTGGTATGCCAAACAGGAGGATGAGCTCGGCTATAGTCTCCAGCGGATGGTTTAAAAGTACGAGAGTCATTCTTTTGGGTGCTGAGGCACAGCCCAGCACTGCTAGAAGAGATGGCAACAATACTCCAAATACCATAACAGCAAGTCCATCGATGCCTTGCCACAGCCGGCGACGTTTTGGGGTTGCACTGCCATCAATCTGATTGGTGATGTTCTCAGAAGTTGCATTTCCGGTGCTGCCGGTTTGATCCGTCTCTGGCTGACCCTTTGAATAGCCTAATGTTTTGGATGCAAGCAGTCTGTTGATGAGGTCGTGCTGTCGGCTAGCAGGCGGAGCCGGCTCTTGTCGGTTGTGTTGCAACCAATCCTGTTGCAGTCGATCGTGTTGTTGCCGGTCCTGGCGGCTGGCATCTTGCTGGTTGGGGCTCCTCACCACTGTCGACAGTGCTAAACAACAGGCACAAGGTTGGTGAGGCTCGTAATGATTGGATGCTTTCGAGTTAATCAAGCTTTTTCGCTTATCTGAATTAGACATGCTGCAATCCCCCGTACGACCGGCAAGCTGAGTTGAAAAAGTGACAGTTTCTTGCACTGCTGTGACGCTTCCACTCTACAGCCGTCCACACACTGACGCATCGCACTGCAGTCACTGATCGGCATGATGATCGTCATGCTGAACCTAACCAATGTGCACAAAGAGTTGCAACTAATTAACTTTCGTACTCGATGGTGTGCCTTGAATTACAACGATGTCCTGGGAGGCGAGCTTCCGGCGTGCTCCGGAGCGGACGAGGACGCCCAATACCGTTAACTCAAGTCGCTTGGACAACCATAGTAAGAGGGGCGGCTCGAGAGCCGCCCAGCGAGCGCGTCCCGACGCGCCGCTACACAACCCCTGCACCTTTAGTCAACAAATTGATCGGTTCTTGTCAAAGTTGCACAAAGGCATTGCTGTTGTGTATGCGAATTGGCAGACATCACTGCATGCTAAAGACGTCCGAGGTTGTGTGTGGCTATGGCTGATTCGTATAGCCATTGGGCAAAGTCTGATCGAAGTACAGGTGTATTTAAGTTGGGTGGAGCAACAAGTTTAATGTGAGCGGCAAAAGGTGCAAGATCGTTCCAGGTGACTGGCTCGGCTAGGTTGAATCTGCCGTCGGGCGCTAAAAGCAAAAGTTTATGCTCCAGTGCTGCTGCAATCTCTGCTGCTGCCTGGTCAGTGCGATTGACATCTTGCGGCAGTTGTCGTTCTGCGAGATCTAACTGCAAGAAAATTGCCATGGCAATTGCTGCTTCCGAACGGGTGAGAGGGTCGTTCGGCCTGAATTGGAGATGGTTGGCAGCGCCTGGAGTTACTCCAATTACAGAGAGAAACTGAATAGCAGCAAAGGACGGGTGCCACACAGGAATGTCGTCATACCAGTAGAGAGGGACGCCCAGACTGACAAGGGTGTGTTGTAAATGTCTGAGCAAAGGTTTGTTTTTCAGCACCTTGCCTGGATTGATTTTGTGTTTGACTGCCGTTGCTGCCAATACACCTGCAGCTTCGCCAATACCCCATTCTATCGGGTGCAAGCGGTAAGCACCGTTGGTAATATGAGTGGTGCCGATATTTTTTGCTGAGGCGATTAGATTTGCCGGGCGGAGAGGAATGAGGGCACCGAGAGGCAGTTGAAAAGGCTTGGTCGGTTGTGCGCCACCAGGCTTCTCCTCCGGTCCATGTATGTCTATTGGATACAATCCTATGCCGACTGTGTCTGAGAAGTTCCGAGCGCGAGCACCAGTATTGGTGGCAGAGCCGATCTCCTGCTCAATGATAGTGTGAACTGCTTTAATCCTGCGTGATTCTCGTATATAAGGATATTTTGAGAGCCCATCGCTGCTGCCCATTACCTCTTTCTGCATGGCAAGCTCGACGTAACCTGAACCTCCATCGTCACGTGGAGCTTCGGTTTGCAGCCAGTAAAGGAGACCAAGACTTAACGCCTTCCCCAGAGACAGTCGTTCAGCAGCTTTGATGTTTGTCTGGTCAATTATGTTCTCTCCGCGCAGATCGTTGCCCATCCAGTTGATCATAGCCAGATCATGATCGTATGGTGGGTTCAACCAGTTGGTACAATCGAGCAGACGCCTGTATGTCCAGAACGGTAAAAGCTGTCGCGTGTTTCCGTTAGCTTGCTCTTCTGTGGTGGGGTGGAACATTTTGTAACCGAAGAAAGAGAAGATGCCGGTCTGCTTGAATTGATCATAGAGAGGTGGTTTGGTTATAGTGTGATTTTCGCCTGGCCGAAATTCGACAGCAAACGGGAAGGTGAAATCTTGAACATTGTCAGGATTGGCTGCCAGCGGAGCGTGAGGTTCGAGTGTCTCCAGGGATGACTCGGCACCGATGCGGTATTCTGCCTGGCACAACGGCAAGAGATCACCTAATTCGGTTGCATCCAGACAGATTTTGGGATGAAACTCAAGCTCTTCTCCATTATCCAGGTTGATTGTGTGCACTGTGCAAATTTTGCCGGAAGTTTGCTGGACAGCAAAAACCTTGGTACGCAAGAAGACAGCAAGAGAACCGTTATTGCGTGTCGGAGAGATAAGTTGCTCAAGCACATCTTCCGCCACAGTCGGCTCGAATGAGAGGCGGCTGACCCAGCAGTTGCCAGGATTGAGTGCTGTCTGAGTTTGTCCGCTTGAACTTAACTGATATTTAGTGCAGTAATGTTCGCGAATTTTGTGTCTCAGTTGTTGATATTTGAGGGTTGCACCACTTGTTTCGACAAGATAATTCTCATCAAGCGCTGACACTCCCTGTGAGGTCATCTGCCCGCCAAGCCAGTCAGTCTCCTCTGTTAAGCAGACAGACACACCTGAGGCAGATGCTTGCAACGCTGCAGCTATTCCTCCAGTGCCACCACCGACAATCAATATGTCACAATCTATGACTCGGCATTGTTCCTGACGGTGGAACGATTTTACAGCCTGGGATGGCTCCTCAACTGTCACTTTAAGGATGTCGAGCAGCTCAACTGGGCTCTTTTTGCCTGGAAGTTGTTGTTCATGTTTTCTTTTAGTGTCTCTATTCATGACATCCACTCAATTTTCCAGCGCAATGCACGAAGCAAATATAGCGCAGAAGCGAACAGGCAGGCTAGCGAATCGTGTGCGTGAACGTGAATATGCAAGCTGTTCTGCTTGGAGTTGAGTTAAGTATAGGATCTGCTGCTTACTGCCGAAGTTGCAAAACACGGAGTTCTATTTTTTAGCGATTTCAAGCATCCCAGTTGGCGATTAGACATGGAAGTGCCTGCCGGATGTCTGTCAGGTTAAACTAAGGAGAGCTTTACCGAAGTAGACAGGAGAGGCAAGAGATGGCAACAGCAGATATTGGGCGTGAGTTGAAAGAACGGGCAGCTAAAATCAAGGTGCTATTGATGGATGTTGATGGCGTGCTCACTAATGGTCTGCTGTTCTATATCCCGGGTGAGGCAGGTGGAATCTTCGAGAGCAAAGGTTTTAATGCGCAAGATGGACTGGGGCTGCATTTTTGTAACCAGGTTGGAATTGCCACCGGCGTAATAAGTGGGCGCGACTCGGCAGCTGTCTCGGAGCGTGCCAGGCTGTTAAAGATGACTTATGTTTATCAAGGTTTATTGAAAAAGCAGGCTGCTTATAAGGAGATTCTCAAGGATGCTGGCGTTGGCGACGAGGCGGTTGCCTTCATAGGGGATGATCTGACAGATCTTCCGTTGATCAGACGAGCCGGTTTAGGTGTTGCTGTTGCCAATGCGCGCACTGAGGTGAAAGAAGAAGCTAATTATGTGACAACCGCCAGAGGCGGCGAAGGAGCTGTCCGGGAGGCGATTGAGCTTATTCTCAAAGCTAAAGGTTGCTGGGAGTCAGCGCTGGCGGCTTTTGAGATTGATCCGTAAATTCTGCTTGTCTTGGCAGTTGCAGCTAACCTGGCTGCCAGCCAGGTTAGCTGCTTCGGTTATAAAGCAAAGAGCTGGGTATAAAGGAAGTACTCACTTGATCCACTATCTATTGTTGAATTGGGGGACTGTGCTTAATGGATCGTCGAACAAAGATGGCTCTCGATGAGTCGTATCGCTATTATTTAAATCTGTACAAAACAAACGATCCTCCGGATCTGTTCAAGCTGGTTAAGTGCCTGCATTCAGTGACAGCCGCCCTTAATATGGCTGACAGCACTGTTTTTAAACTGACCAAGCAGCTCTGGCGCAGGATACATCAGGCACTTTTTGACAAACTTATGACTTCTAGCCCAGGCTATGTGCTTGTTGTGGATCAGAATGGCCGTCAGGTGAAGCCTAAAGACAGCTTTCCTGAAAATGGGATGCTGGAGTTTTATCCTGAAGGGTGCCGCCGGCGCGACGATGCCTTCCAACTGGAGATCAAGTATCTTTATCCAGCAACGCAATACAGGCTGGCTGGTCTCTGGAGAGCCAAAGGAGCGATGGTGCATCCATCTGACTTTACAGGTCCGCTTTGCACTGAACAAGGCTGCTTCCTTAAACCTGTTGTGCTCGGGCAAGAGGTCTTAAATCAGGAGTCGCGAGCCGGCAAACAGCAGGCTTACGAAACATGGTGGGGACTTTACTGGCAAGCTTACTGCGCCAGTGACAAACATGAGCGCAACATTTTGTACCGGCAGATGGACGATATAGAGCAGGTCTGGGGAGACTTGTATTACTAAGAGATCAATTGCAAGATCTGCTTAAGTGTCAATCTTGCTAACCAATTGCACTCTTATGTCCTGGCAGCTCTTGGTTGGTCTCTTGTGTCAATGTTGGTTGTTGGTTGGACTGGTCCAGCTCTTGAACTTTGGCCAAAACTCTGGACAAGGCCTCGGTTAGTGTCCCTTGTGAAGCCATCAGTCTGTTAACTGACTCGAGGTTGCCGTTGGCCATACAGGTGGCAATAAGTGCACCAATGTTTCCTGCTTCTGCGATCAGGGCTTGCACATCGCTAAGACTTACAGTGCTTTTGCCTTGCACTGAAGCTGCCACACTGTCTGCTTGAGCGGCAGTAGCATCAGCGTTGGCAGGTGAGCCGATGGTGGCTGCATCTCCTCTGCCTGAGCCGGAAGCAGAATAGTTCTGTCCGTCAGAAGTGTGTATGTGTCCGTCGGAGCTAACTGTGGTGCCGTCTGCTGTACGTAGGTTGCCCTGCCTGTCGATGTTGTCGTATGTACCATCGTTGTTGCGCAAGCGCATATGTCCGTCGGTGTACACTTGATCACCGTTGCTAAAACGGGTCACAGTCTGCGACACAATCCCCATTGCAGTTGTAAGTTCTTGCTGCTGGGGATCCCAGATAACAGGTTTGCGGCCTGGATGGTGAGAATCGGTGAGGGTAAAGTGACCGCCGACCAATTGAACATCGGGTCCGTTGACAATGTGCAAGACGCTCAGGTTGTTCTTGCGATACTCCCAGTCTAGATGCCTGCCTGAATTATCTTCGGTAAAAATGTGCTTGAGGCGGAGATCAAAGTGTCTGTGATCGTCGAGGTGGATGAAATGCCCTGATATATGCTGGCGTATATCTTTAGGTATATTTTCATCAGCAACATCAGACCACTGTCCGTTGCCGTGACGAATGCGCTTATGTTTTCCATCGCTCGACATTTGCAGTTCGACATCGCCTTTCATAAAAGAGAACAGATCGGCAAAATTGTCACCTTTAGCTGCCGGCTGGAAGGAGACAAATGTTCCATCACGCAAAAGTGAGTACATATGACCGGTGTGGTCAACAAAGATGCCTGGGTGTGTGTCGTGCGCCAGTTTTTCTGCTGACTGTCCCGGGCTTACATAAGTAAGAGTTGTGTCGTCGTTAACGGAAGATACTCCCAAATTGCTGAAAGTAGCTTCTTTTCTGCCTGTAGCGTCCTTTATGGACCAATTTTGGCCTGTGCAATTGTAAGTGCATGAATCACCTGTGAGGTGAACTGTCCGCTCCTTGCCCTTTTGAGTAAACTTGCCTTCCTTATTGTCTATGTCAATCTCGCCAGTGCGTTTGTTGAAGACACACTGTCCGCCGTCACCTGACTGCCTGACTATGCTGTCGTTGGTGATTGTGTAGTTGTTCAAGTGGATACCATCGGACCCGATATCCAGATGGTGCTCATTTCCGTGTTTGTCAGTCCAGGTATGCAGAAGCGGATGAGAATCGGAAGCAGCATGTCGTTGGAACTCTATTGTGCCGTCTGGCTTTACTATGGCTGGACTGGCTGCATCAGCGACATTTCCGGGCAGCTTGCCTGCCTTTCTATAAAGGTCAAGGGTATGCAGACGGGCTTCAGGAGGATTTGGGTTAAGCAGATTCTGGAGTTGCTCAGTAAGCTTGCTAACTGACGGGTGGGCTGCACTTTTAACGTGTGCCTTTTCTGCCTGTTCAGCTTGGATTTTTTTGTCTGGTAGGTCTACCATATCAGTCTGACTTAACCTCTGCGTCCGAAGCTTTCCCTGGATATGTAGAGACCATTGTCAGCCAGCATTAAACACTTGTCAAGCTTCTATCAATCCCTACCTGGTTGGCACGACTTTTGTGAGCAAATTAGTAATTGCCTGCTGCGACAACCTATCTTGGATAATCTATACGCTTGTTGGAAGAATTGGACAGATCATAAGAATAATTGACCAGCTACGCCATCCGACAACTGGGGGAGACGCCGACTTTCAGTTATGATAGAGGGTCAAGAGGTAAGACCAGGCTAAAGGCGACAGACTGCCGGCAGTGAGGGCACTAAGACCAAATAGGAGGCTCGGCGAACTGTAAATGGATCTATGGATCTTAAGGATCTCCTTATTTCTGGTTGGGATAATCTTTATAGGCGCAGGCGGACTGTTCGTGAAAGATTCAATGGAGGCAAAAGATCTCATTGAATCAACACTGTTTGCCTTGTTCGGAGTGGCTATTGGTGTTTTTCTTGTTATCATTGCTATCTTCGGACCGCCAGGTTAAGCAAGTCAGAGTTGGACCAGTATTTGAGGGGTTTATGAACAAAAGACAGACAGTATTGACTGCAGGATTATCGGCAGCTTGTATTTTTGTCGGGCTGGCAGGTGGTGCGCTGGCGGGTGGCTCAGACAGCACAGGCAGGTCGGAATTTTGGCATCGAGCTGGACAGGGCTCACCGTCAGTTGATGAGTGCCGCAAACAGTTCAAAGAGAATCCTGCTGATGCCTCGGCTGCAAATGATCTGGGCTGGGCCTTAAGGCAACATGGCGATCTCTCTGGAGCAAAAGAAGCTTTGATTGAGGCTTTGAAACTGGCACCAAAGATGCCGCAAGCACATTCCAATTTCTCTGTGGTTTTACTTGATGGACACGATTTTGCCTCAGCAGTAGAGCAAGCACGCCGGGCAGTTGCGCTTGATGGCGGACAGCCGGTTTTTCATGTAGTTCTTGCCAACGCACTGTCCGGGAGCGGAGATCGCAAAGCAGCTATAGAAGAGTATCGTGCAGCGCTAAAAATTCGACCTGACTATGAAAATGCCATGTACCACCTGGGTACTCAACTATTTGAAGATGGACAGCTCCTTGAAGCCAAGAAACAGCTCAGCTATGCTCTCAAACTTGATCCGTCAGATGAGCGTGTTGTGGCTGTGTTAGATCAAATAATGAAGGCAGAAACTGCTGCCGCCGCCGGAAACAAATCGAAAGAGAAATAACAAATAACTCTCAAGTTACGGCACAATAATGCAGACTGGTTGTCCGTTTGTTTGATCGTGACAGGGACGGCCATCACCTCCGCCTGCCCAAACAGCACAAAGGTTTCCGCCGTTGTTGATGACAGCAATGTCTCCAGGTGTTGTTGACCATTCGCTAGGAGGAGTTTCTCTTGCGAGTGCAAGCCTGCCTGCAGACATGCTTGTGTCGATGATTATGTGGATGCGACTAGAGCGTCCAGGTGTTGGATCAAGCATATTGATACACTGAGCTACTAGCGGTTGCTCTTCTTCAGGCGGAGGCTGGGCTGGTAAGAAAGGATTAGGCGGCAGTAGCGAACTCAAATTGTTTTGAAAGAAGTCGATCTCTTGAGCTGATTGAGGGAAATGACCGTAACGTTGGCGAAATTGCGCCAGCCAGGAAGAGACTGTCTGGAGTTGTATCATCAGTTCTTGCTCAGCAGCAGAGTTGAGCTGGATAGCCAGTGCTGCTTTTTGAGCCAGCTGTTGCCTTGTCAGATGCTTACTTTGAGCTGGGTAGCTCAGTAAAATGGCGCTGGCTACAGCAAAGATGACAAGTAGATGGCGTGCAGACAAGATTAAGCCTCAACTGTTCAGCAACAGTAGCCTAACTGTAATAGGTCTGAATCTTTCTTTCAAGGTGAGAACTTTTACTGGCTGCCAGGGGCACTCGGCAGAAGTCTGCTGTTCTGTTTGTAGTATTTCTCGCTGGCAACTGCGCGGCGGAAGGCTGAAAGAGCGTCGGGCGTCTCTAGGGTGAGCTTACCGGGAAATTCTAAAACGCACGCCTTAACTTCCGGAAATCTTACCGGTATCAGATCTTGGAAGCAGAAACCCAACCACTTGATCTCAGAAAACGGCTCTTTGTGCGCTGGTGCGATTCCTGTCAGAATAACTGGAGTCGAATGCCAATGCGATGTTCGCAGCTCCGATATAAATTCAGTGAGTGGCGGCACTATATTCGTTTTGCCTGAAGCAGCCTCAAGCTGGGCGCCCGAGACTGCCAGCCAGTCCAATGCACTGCTGTCTGACCAGTAATTCTCCAGCTTGTTCCACTCCTGGACTCCGGCAGCTGGGTGCTCTGAAAGAGCTTTCTTGTAGCCGTGAAATGGACCGACATCTGAATAATACGAAACGCAGTGAGCACCGGCAGCGGTGCCGATAGCACGAATGTGCTTCCAGGCATCACGCACTCGTTCTGGACCGTCTGGCACGTTCGGATCACCATAGTACTTGCGCAGTTCAGAGTCGGTATCTTTTGTAAATGCACCTTTCCTCAGGCGACATATGATCTCTTCGTGCTGTTTGTGTGCAGGGAGCATTGCCAGTTTCTGATCAGTTAACAGGTAGTAGGGAGTTTTGCCGTCTGCACCAAAAGAGGAGCAGGCAAGATGGTCAAACTTACCGAAAAGACCGACTAATGTGGCTGCTCCAGTAGATGCGATGAGCTTGAGGTTTTTTGAGAAGTAGTCGTCTAGTTTGCCTTCCAGAACTGCTTGGATAGTGTATTGTGTCGGCGCCTCTTGTAGCAGCGAGCTCCTGGAGCTCTCTGCTACAAGATCGGCTGCAAGCAAGGAGTCTGGGACACAATCTGGAAGGTTGAAGTTGACAGAGGGGATGCGCCCTTCGAGAAGGCGACATTTTATCCATAATGAAACTGGCGGGCAAACAGACACATCACGATAATTGGCTGTGTCCAGGTCGACTAGCTGTCCTTGCTTGTTGACTAGATCAAGTTGAATAGCTTCCAGAGTGAGCGTAGCACCGGTTGATTCTTCGAGGATGGCTACTGAGGGGCGGTAGGTGGATAGAAGCAGTCCATCTGATTCGCAGGTGCCTATGTAGCATCCGACAGCAGGAGCGGCCAGTTTGTGGTCTTGAAGCTTGCGGAGCAGCTCAAGGCGTCCGTAAGGAATTGGTGCAGCCTTGCTGACAGATTGTTCCAGGTGCTTTAATTCACGATCTATTCTTCTCTTTTCCCACAGACGCCAGAGTACATGTTGAACAAATTGATCGTGCAGCAACAGTGTGTCATCAAGATCTTTAACAAAGATTTGATCGTCTAAGAGTGCACATATTTTGCTGTAGTTCACACGTACATCATTTAGTTCTGATGGTGTCAACACGAATTCCTGACCGCTTAGATCGGCAAGAAGATCGACTGCAGCACGCAGACGATCTTCCGACAGAGTGCCTGCGCTCATAATGATTTCATCAAGTTTCAGCTCCAGATGCTGAGCTTTTTCCTCATCCAGAGCTCCCCGAACAGTCATGTTGTGGCGCAAGGCAGCAATTTTGCTGTGCAGCTTCTCGATATAATCTGAGGCGCGCGGTTCCCTGTGCAACAGCTGCTTTAAGCATACTTCCCTTAGCTCATCCATTGTTTGCGGCACCGACGCCAGTGCGCAGGTTAGACAGATGAACAGGCTTGAAGAGATAGCCGCTAGTGCGGATATCAGGCGCATTGTTGACTTTGGCATGTTGATTTAGTGCAGATGACCAGCTTCTGACATAGTATCAGTTGACTCGCTCTCCAGCTCTTCAAGCCAGTTGATCGGAAGTTGAATTGAAGAGAGTCCTTCTATGAGTGCCAGCTCTTTCATCTCCCAGAGGCACTCAAATAATCCGGAATTAGTCAGCGATCCTGGCTTGGCCATTCGGGTGTTATAAATTCTATTGAGCTTGTCTCGCAATGCAGCAGTTGTGACAGTAACGAGTGGTAAACCTGCTTGTGTCTTTTTTCTTTTTTGATGAGAACTGCCCATGACTGGATTCTCCTTCTACTTCCTCTATAAGCTTGCTCTTGCCCCGGTGGGCTGCTTGGTGCTCAGGACCAGGCGTTTTCAAATTAAGAGTTTTCTGCGGCTGGATAGGTCCAAGCAGGTTATGCCCGGACTGGGGGAGAATTCCACGGACTAATGGTTGTCAAGGGATAAACCTGGGACTCAGCCTCCTTTGGCAGGGCAGCTGCTTGACTTTCTGGTCTTAATTTGTCTTAGACACTGATTAGATTTTTCCTGATTGTTGCTGCTTTGCATATCTTTACCAACAGGTCAAAATCGAGTGAGAGGAGAGGGAAAACAAGTGACAAAAAAGCAGCGCCGAGACGTGAGGCGCTGCTGCTGCTGAATTGCTTGCACTACACAATCTTGTCACGCTAGCTCAGCGTGACAGCCCCAAGCCAGCGTCGGCTTAAAGTTAGGAGCGGCGTTTGCGAGCAGCTTCTGCTTTCCGTTTACGCTTAACGCTCGGCTTTTCATAGCGCTCTCTGCGCTTGATCTCAGACAGAATGCCAGCTTTTTGAATTTTCTTTTTAAAACGCTTTAAGGCAGTCTCAATACTTTCGCCTTCTGCGATTCTAACCTCGGACAAGGGACCTCCCCATGTGCGTAAGAAATTAGCGGTACAAAATTTCCGGCTGGACACCGGATAGGCCAATGTTAGCATTATTGGTAGCTGGCAACAACAACAGTCAGAATTCCTTAACACGTCTTTGGACATTCAATCTGCTCTGCGGTCTTAGTGTGTTATGCCTCGATAAGTTGTCTCGATCCATCAGAGTGGTTGCAGCTGGAAGTAGCTGACCGGCAAGGAGCCGTTTATACCGGTTTCTGAGAGCAACCATTGATCCTAGTGATTGAAAGGTCCGTCCTTTTTAAGACATTTTGTTTGCTTGGAATCAGTTGCTTGAGAAAAAAACAAGATATGCCTAATAAAAAAGGCATATCTTGTTGATTGATAGCGACTCTAGTGGTTTGCTATGCCTCCGCTTGAGCTGTAGCTGCGGCAATAAGCTCTTGCGAAATTGTTGGTGGCACGGGAGATAGATGCGAGAACTTCCAAGTGTAATAGCCTAACCCCTGTGAGAGAGTGCGCAGGTCGATGATGTAGTCCCAAAGCTCTGATTGAGGAATGTTGGCGTTTACTTCATCCCATCCGGAGCGAGTTGGACTGGCACCGTAGCCGAGAATCTGTCCTCGCCGTCCATTCAACTGGCTCAAAACGCCCGATGTGTATGAGCTCGGCACTACTACCTGCACTTCGGCTATCGGCTCCAGGATAATTGGATGGCACTTGGCTAAACCTTCGCGCATGCCGAGAATGGCAGCCATACGGAAGGACATTTCATCTGAGTCGACGTCGTGATATGAGCCGTCGAACAGGTTGACATGAACGTCTACCAGCGGGAAGTTGGCTAACGGACCACGTTGTTCTGCTTCAACTACTCCTTTTTCAACACCAGGTATGTATTGTCTCGGTACCGAACCGCCTACTACTGATTCGCTGAACTTGTTGCCAGCTCCGCGCTCGAGCGGCTCAATCTTGAAATAGACATCGCCGAACTGTCCGCGACCGCCGGTCTGTTTTTTGTGGCGGCCGTGGGCTTCACACTTGCCTGTAATTGTCTCTTTATAAGCAATCTTTGGTTGGTGAGAGTCTAGCTGAATGCTGTATTTCCGCTCAAGACGCTGACGAGAAAGAGTAAGGTGCACTTCTCCTTGCCCGTAGAGGCAGTATTCATGCGTATCTGGGTCACGATCTACTTTGAGCACGCAGTCTTCTTCAACAAGCTTGGCTAGAAGTGTGGAAAGCTTTGCTTCATCATTGCGGTTCTTGGGAGCAATAGCCAGCGAGTAAAGAGGCGGAGGCGGAGGCGGCACGGGCATTACTGTAGTTTCTTTCTCAGTGACGAGAGTGTCGCCGGTCTTGGGTGTTTCCAGCCTGGCTATGGCTACAATTGATCCTGGTCCAGCGCTTGGCATCGTTTCGTTTTTCTTGCCGAGCAGCCAGTACAGTCCGCCGACACGTTCTTTATTGCTACCCTGCGAGATGTCCAACAATTGAGAGTCGCCGGTGATTGTTCCTGAAAATACGCGGGAAAGCGATAATTTCCCCGACTGCGGATGAATGTAAGTCTTTATGACCTGAGCTATTACCGGTCCATCTTCTTTAATTGTCAGCTGCTTGCCGTCTTTGTCGTGATATTCGCGATCGGCTGGTGATGGACAGAGCGAGACTATAGTGTCGAGCAGAGAGAAGACACCAAGATCTGCTTGAGCTGAACCAACAAGAATTGGTACAAAAGTACCAGCACGAACAGCTTTGTTCAGATCCTTTTCCAGCAGGTCGAGCGGCGGCTCAACACCTTCGAGTACCATTTCCAAGAGCTTATCGTCAGTATCAGCCAGACTTTCAATTAACTTTTCTCTGGCTGCATCAAGATCTGTTTGTAGATCGGCAGGAACGTCCATTTTTTCCGGCTTGCCCTGAGCGCCGTATTTAAATGCTTCTTTCTTTAAGACGTCTACATAACCGTTAAATTGTGCACCGCTGCCAATCGGATAATGGAGCTGGGCTAGCGGGCGCGGAACTTTAGTTCCGGGCATGTTTTTGAGTGCGTCAAGTGTGCCGGTAATGTCGAGGTCAGGTTTGTCCAGCTTGTTGAGGAAAACCATTCTGGCTATACCGATGTCTTCAGTAAACCGCAAAAGCGTGTCCATCTGAATTACTCGACCCGGATCTGGTTCAACTACAAAGACAGCTGCGTCGACGCCCATGAGAGTCAACTTTACTTCTTCGCTGAAGTCGACAAATCCAGGACAGTCGAGGATGTTGAATGTGTAATCTCCATACATTGCACGTGCCATCGTCACCTGGGTAGACATTTGACGTGAGACAGATTCAGGCTCGAAGTCAGTTGTCATTGTGCCATCTTGAATTTTGCCTCGGCGCGAAATTGTGCCGGTCAGATGGAGGATAGCTTCGACCAGACTAGTTTTTCCGCTGCGGTTAATGCCAATGAAAGCTATGTTGCGAATTTGAGAGACAGAAGTGGCCACTGATTTCTCCTTTGGTTGGCAAGGGGACGAGGCATCTATATTATTTGACGTAAGGACAAGACTATCGCTCCAGGCTGCTTCTCAGCAAGAGTGGTGACCTGGAATTAATCTCACAATCCAATTTGTTCGGATTGTGAGTGCTGCAGCTAACCAACTCAGCTGATACTGAGCCTGGAGTCAATTTATTTGTGGCTATCAGTCCTGCTTGGCGGATTATTTGTGGAATTGCTGGCGGGCTGGTTGGCAGCGTTCTGTCCAGCAGGCGTTTCGTCCGGAGGCCCAACAATATGACCAGTCAAGAGCTTGAAAACAGCTGTCGAGATTCTTCCCAAAATCGGAAACTTGTATCCTTCTTCCTTTGAATAAGTTATTGCTGGTTCTACTGTTCGGTGTGAGGTGTTTGGCAACCAGGAGACAGTTAAGACTGAATTGACCATACCGGTGCCGTCAAATCCGAATTTATCCATTCCAATTGAAAAGCAACAGAGAGCACAAAGGAAAAAGGCTGGACCGAGAAGTAAATGAATCCACCAGGAATGAATCTTCTTGAAAAGAGACTTCTCTCCTGGCGACCAGTGAAGAAGGAAAGGAGAGACAATGCCTGCTGGCAAAAAGCCTGTCCAGAACCAGGTGCGGCCAAAAAAAACAGCTTCAACGCACTTAATGCTAAAAGATATTGCCAGGGCAAGTAGAACGATTCCAACTGCTACTTCTTGTATATTCATCTGTCTTTTGTAACAAGCGGGGAAAAACAGCAGAGCAACTATTTCAACAGTGTACAACCGCCTGTCGATATAATGAAGCTCGTTTTTGCGGAGATACTCTCAGGTGAGCAAGTTAGTTTTGAAGAATAAATCAGGCTGTGGAGCCCTCAGTGTGGCTGCTGAAGGGAATCAGGTGTCTGTGGCTGGTTGGGTTAATGCCAGGCGTGACCTGGGCGGACTCATCTTTATTGAGCTCAGGGATGCCAGCGGGAAAATACAGTTAGTTGCTGATCCTAATCGCAACAAGCAGGTGCACGATATTTTCTCGACAGTTCGTAGTGAATATGTCATCGCAGCTATTGGTTGCGTCTCCAAACGTCCTGCTGGGAGTGAGAACACAGAGACTCCAACCGGGCTTATTGAGATTTATCCTGAGGAAGTTGAACTGCTCAATACCTGCAAACCGCTGCCTTTTCAGCTGGATCAGGCTTGTCAAGTGGATGAAGCGCTCAGGCTCAAATATAGATTCCTTGATCTCAGGCGTGATGAGATGCAGTACAACCTGCTGCTCAGACATCGGATTATGCAGGCTATGCGCCATTATCTTGATAAAGAGCGCTTTATAGAGGTGGAGACACCGATTCTGTCCAAAGCCACCCCTGAAGGGGCCAGAGATTTCCTTGTTCCAAGTCGGCTCAACCCAGGCACCTGGTACGCCTTGCCGCAATCACCACAGCTGTTTAAGCAGACTCTCATGATAAGCGGTATTGAAAGGTATTATCAGATTGCGCGCTGTTTTAGAGATGAAGATTTGCGCGCAGATCGCCAGCCTGAGTTTACCCAGCTTGATGTCGAGATGTCTTTTATTGATGAAGATGATGTGATGGCTGTGACTGAAGGGGTTCTGCTGGAGGTATTCCGCTGTATAGGTGTGGAGCTGACAGTCCCGTTCCGACACCTTAAGTACGACGAGGCTATGGAGCGCTTTGGCTCAGACAAACCGGATCTCAGATACGATCTTGAGCTGAAGGATCTGACAGATATTGCTAAAACCTGCCAGTTTAATGCTTTTCAAGCAGTGGCTACCGCTGGCGGACAGGTCAAGGCTTTATGTATACCAGATGGCAACGCATCAGTGTCACGCAAGCAGCTTGATCTGTGGCAACAGGCAGCCAGAAGCGCAGGGGCAAAAGGGTTGGTCTGGCTAGGCTTTGGCACTGACGGAGTTCGCTCTTCAGGTGTTGCCCAGCACTTGAGCGGGCAGGAGCTTGACTTAATGAAGCAGGCAACCGGTGCTGGTGAAGGCGATTTGATTCTGATTGTCGCCGACACTGCTAAAGATGTAGCTAATATCCTGGGGCGGCTCAGATGCAAGCTGGCTGAGGAGCTAAAGCTTATCGATACTACACGTCATGAGCTGGTCTGGATTACTGACTTTCCTATGTTCGAGTTTGATGAGAAGGAAGGTCGGCTCATGGCTGTGCACCATCCGTTTACAAGTCCACGTCTTGACCACGTGCAGCTCCTTGAGTCGGAGCCTCAGTTAGCCAAGGCTCGTGCCTATGATATTGTCTACAACGGCGTTGAAATTGGCGGCGGATCAATCAGGATCCACAATCAAGAGGTTCAATCCAGGGCGTTTGCAGCCATAGGCTTAACAGCAGAAGTGGCACGTGACAAGTTCGGATTCTTGCTTGATGCTCTTGAGTCGGGCGCACCGCCGCATGGTGGCATAGCGCTTGGACTGGATAGAATTGTTATGCTTCTGGTTGGCGGACGCTCAATTCGCGACGTTATTGCTTTTCCGAAGACACAGTCTGGTAGTTGCCTTATGACAGGCGCTCCCTCAGAAGCAGGTGAGGAACAGTTGAAAGAACTGAAGATGACCAGCCATCCTGCTGTACTGCCATCAAACTGTTGAGATACTGCGAGGAAGAGCAGAAGCTCCGCTGGCAATAATTCTAGGGAACGACGACCCAGGAGATCCAGTCCCAGGGAATGAATAAGAGCCCGCTGCACGTGCTCATCCCTTGTGCCGCCAGGACATAAAGGGAGTCGCTGTCGAGCTTCAGGCAAAGGTAAGATATAGCTTTACTGTCTGGATTTATCCAACCGATGCGTTCTAGCCGCCCTTGTAAAACCGTGTTGTCCCTGAGCATGACACGCACTGTTCGCTGTTCGAGAAGCTCGATGGCGTTGCTGTCTGCTGGGTCTATAGTTGAACTAACCAGGCCAGCGACGACAACGGGCTGACCAATATCCACAGGCATAAGTTTATATTTCTCAGAGGATATTAACTGACCTGATTTTATGTTTTTTGTAAAGTTTAGCCAAATGTATTTTTAATAATCAGGTCAGTATAGAGCTGTTGATTGCTAAGAGCGATAAAAGTGGCTGCAAGTGTTGCCGTGCTAGAATGCGGTAGAGCTGAAAGGCTCATCTTGTGGGACTTTTTGCATGCCTTTTCCTTATTCAGGACAAAATAAGACTCTGTTCACTGCTGGCAAATGTGTCCGCCTGGTGGTCTCTTCACTTTCGGCAAGCATCCTTTTGGCTAGCTGTGGAATCATGACAGCTAATGAATACTTGATTGCTGGCAACGAATATTTTAAGTCTGGTGATTATCCAAAGGCTGAGGGTGAGTATCGTTCTGCCTTGAAACTTGAAGCAAATAGTTCGACTGCTGCGAACAATCTTGGTGTGGTGCTCAATACTGAAGGCAAATATGATGAGGCCATTGTGATCTTGAGAAAAGCCGTTGCGGTTGATCCTAAGAATGCAATTGCTCATTATGTTTTTGCTGATGCGCTCAATCACAGGCAGTTATACGATCAGGCTGAAGTTGAGGCAAGAAAAGCAATTGAATTAGAACCAAGCGAAATTGCCGGGCATCGCCAGCTTGCTGAAGCGGCTCTGGGTAAAGGTGATCTCCAGATGGCTTGCGCAGAGCTGCGCGAGGCTATCCAGCTTGATTCAGACAATGACAGCTTGCACCACAGATTGTCCCAGGCGATAGGTCAAAGTGGAGACGTTGCCGGGCAGGTGAGAGAAGAACGCCGGGCTGTGGAGCTTAACCCTGACAATATTGAGGCACACATAGGACTGGCGGTGGCTTTGCGTGACAAAGGGGAGGTTGGACCGGCTCTGGAAGTAATTAAACAGGTTCTCAAGAAAGATCCTAAAAATCTGGAAGCAAAGAAATATCTTGCTCTGTTTCAGCAGACAGCTCCAGAAGGACACTCTGCAAATCGCGACCAAGGGCGCTGAGGTCGGCACGACACTCTCCATCGCCGGCGGCAAAAGCGTGACAAACACAGGCGTTGATCTTTGCCAGCGCTGTGGGGCACCGCGCAATCACGATTCTCCTTTCTGTATGCAGTGCGAGCATTCATACGCTTTTCCCTAGAGCAGCAGGAGATCTTGCCTGTACAGCTTGCGCGCACAGGATGTTGTCTGTTCAAACAGAGTTGCCGCTGGTGGCTTGATAGGGAATGTTTGCCTGCTTGATAGCTGATTGAAAAGTTATGTAATTAAAGTTGGTCCGGGGTGCCTGCCAGGCGCTAAATTGGTATTAGGGGTCAATCTGTCTAAGCAGGTAAGAAAAGTGGGGAGCCACAGCTATGGGCAATGGTAAAGGCAGGCGGACAGCAGAGGAGCCTCCAGCTGACTCTGGCAAGCTGACTGGGCGTCACGTGAATCAGGGACTCAGTGAAAGGCATATTTACCCCGAACTTTCTGGCGGTGAACAACCTGCATCAGCTTGGCAGCAGCAGTTTCAGAATCTTCTTTCTTGCGACTGGAAGGAGCTTAGCGAAGCTGTCAGGGATGCCTCAGCAGGCAACCAGCATAAGCATCTGTTTGGGCAGGCTGAGGCTGGCATGTTCCACTTGTACAACGATATGGTTTCTGGTTTGACCGGCTTGCGTCCGGAGCAGCTTGCAGGCAGTACCAGCCCCGAAGTTGCAGCCAGTATTGATCAAGGACGGCTACTGAAGCAGCAGCTTGATTCAGGGTTGATGAGCGAGCATTCATTGACTGAGCCGCAACGGCAAGATCTACGTAACTACCACCAGTTTCAAACTGCTTTGCAGAAGGTTCCTGGCTTTGAACAGGATGCTTTCAGGGAGAGTGTCGAGAAGGCGCTACATGAAAAGGCTGAGGAATATAGACATGATCCGGTAGCGAAAAGCAGTCCGGCTCAACCTGCCCGGGAGAGCCATGACAAACAATCAGGCGCTGGCATTGTGACGAAAGGATTACCTGATCTGATGCTTTCTAAGGAAGAACAGTCAGGCTCAGGCAGTAAGGAGACGGTGCTCAGACATCGACAACCGGCAGGTAGTCTGCCACAAATTGAGGGTCCGGGTACACCAGGATTGACAGCTTCTGACGGTGGCAGAGGTCCTAAACAAAATGGGCTGTCCTTGCCCTCTTCGTTGGAGCACTCCCGGAGACAGCAACCGGAGTCACAGGCGCGTTCTGGCACCAAAAATGAGCCCAGTTCTCGAGAGACCGGTCATCTTCCGGAAAATAAGAAGATGATTGCATATGAGACTGAGCCGATTGGGCAAGAGAGGAGAGCGGATGGAGCTTTGAAAAGTCAGGATCCAGTAGCTATGCCGAACTTGCACGCTGGCTTGGCAGTGGCTGGATCAACTGCAAAGTTAGTGAATGGCGCTCAGCGGACCGAGCGAGAAAAGCTGTCAGGGAGCAAGAAGCTAATAGGTGGCAGCATCGATGTTGAACGCCATAGCGGCGAGAAAGCTTCTCGGGTAGTTGAGCGCGGGCAAACAGGAAGGTCTGCAGGTGATGGGCGGATTGTAAAGCGCGAAGGTGTCATTTCCAGGAGACAAACTGTGACCTCTTATCGATTGATAGAGAGCCGAGTCACTAACTTGCGATCTTTCAGGAGTGGCACAGCAACTGCCAGGAGCTTTCTTGTCGCTGCCAGAGAGCAATTTGGACAGGCGATACGTAAAAGTTCAGCATCTGCAGAAAAGAGTGTGGTGAGTAAGCATGATGGCTCCCGTGGCAAGCTGGTGGCAGCACAAGCTGACAGAATAAGGCAAGAAACAGGCTTGCGCCGTGCGGACGGCAGCAAACCGGCACAAAAGCTAACGGGCGGACTAGTGATCAAAAGAGCGTTATCTTCGGTTGGTGCTGCCGGTGGTGCTCTTCGCAAAGTGGTCGCTGATGTGAACCGGTTGGCGGTACCAGGTGGCGTTGCCAGAATAGACCCGGTTAAAGGGGCGGTAAGCAAAAGGGCGGCTGCCTTCGTCTCTTGTTCTAGAATAGATAGACGCTATGTGCTGGGATCAGAAGTAGTGCTGGCTGCAATTATTGCCGCAGCTGGCATCGCCCGGCGGCGAGGCGATCCGCTGGGAGCTGTTGATAAACATGAAGGCAGAGTTTCTGACAGTAGCCGTTCTCCCAGGGAAACTACTGGCAGTGGAGTGGCAAGGAGTGTCTCGTCTCGTGGAGGTGAGGCGCTTGTCAGTTCTGGGCGTGTGGATCGCCGCTTCGTTCTTGGCGCCGAAATAGCTTGCGCTGCACTGATAGCTTCTGGAGGAGTCTGCCGTCAGAGGCTGGACCAGGCTCTCTTTGGTACTGCCGATGGTGTAAAAAATGATAAGGCGAAAACGAGACGAGGCGAAACTGAGAGGACTACCAACAAAAATGGTGCCGATCTGCTCGTCGATACGGATCTTACCGACCGGCATGATTCATCAGATATCGGTGAGCAAGGGGAAACAGGACTGACCAGGATAGTGGAGAGGTATCTGCAGGGAGCTGTATCTTTTTTGGCAACTGCTCCTGAGAGGATAGGCAAAAAAGTGGATGCAGAGAGAGCGGAAGCTCCGACCAGCAAATCCGGACAATTGTCCCGGTCAAACAGATCTGTGTCCAGAGATGACAGTAGATTGGGTGGAGATTCTTCTCAGGAGGAGAAATTGGTGCCTGAGGTTGCCCACCGGCGGCAAGAGGAGCAGGCTGCTGCTGTCGTGCTGCACCGGCCTACTATTATCGTTTCACCTCGTGACACTCTGGTCAGTATTGCTGAGGCTTTCTTTCACGATGCCAATCTTGGCTGGCTGATAGCAGATCTCAATAGACACAACATTGAAGACAGTGAGATTGAAGGTAAGCGGGTGGTTGTACTTAAAAGCAGACAGCTTCTTGAGCTGCCTGTCTGGGCTGATATTGAGGAATTCTCCCGGAGCAGAGCTGCAACGGACAGCCCGGACAATCTTGTCACTATTGTTGAGCACACCCAGGTCGATCGAGAGCTTCTTGATCTCTCCTTGTCAGCAACAGTTGGCGTTTCAGGGTCTTCTGTTTGCCAGACAGCTCTGCCTGGTGGTGACAGGCAGCCGGTTGAAGAGAAAGGCAGACAAGGATTTACTTTCTCCCGCTTTCTCAGCAATGAATAACAGTTTTTAGTCTCATGTCCAGGCAGCTGAGCGCAAGTTAGCGCCAGGTGAGTTTTGACGCCTAAAGTTATATAGTTTTAGATTAACTGTATAAGTACAACAATCTCATGTCACGTGTTTGCCACAATTCTTTTGTAGACTCTTTATTAATAAGAGTGTGTCAGAAGAGGAGAGCTGAACGATACAGGCAATATGAGAGCTGTTTTACAGGATAGGCAAAGGTGTCGCCAAAGATCTCTAGGGTAAGTATTGTTGAACGTATCGGTCAGATTAGTCTTGCCGTCATCTTGTTCTGTTGTGCTCTGGTGGTTCTGTCAGAGCTGATCTTGCTCATATGGATATTGCAACAACAGTTCCCGCACGGGTGGTCTGTGTCGTTTGACGATATTGCTTTGCTTGCTTTAGCTTGTTTTCTTGCACTTGTACCTTTTGCTTTGCTTATCCTGGGGCGAAGAATGGTGCTTGAATCGATATATCTAATTGCGTTGCAGTGGTGTGAGCGTCTTCTAGGACCACACAGCTCTCTGGTGGCTCGAACTTGTGTTGCACTGGCTGATTGTTACACAAAGGATGAAAGATACGACGAGGCGCAGAGTCTCTTTCAACTGGCAGTGTCTATCAATGCCAGGTCAGGTAAGAAATCTCGTTTGGCGTTCGCTATTCATACTGAGCTGCGCTATCTCAATTTTTTGCGAGAGTCTGGACGGTTAGAAACAGACCGCTTTATCACCCCATATCTTCTTAAACTTGAGAAGCGCTATCACCCACATCATCTCAACACCAGTGTGCTTTACGGACTGGTGGTTGTTTTTGCCTTTCTCTCCACTGCTATCTTATTGGTTGATTGTGCTGCCACTACAGCCACTCTAGCTGGCAATTATCAGCTAGCTCGTAATATTTGTGAGTTTGCCCCGACGGCACCAAGTTCCTCCATGAAAGTTGGTAGCTCCATGGAGCTGTTGGCCCGTCTGTATAATCAAGGGTCTGAGTGGACAAAGGCTGAACCGCTTTACCAGACACTTCTTGACATTCGGTCGTCGAGAGACGGGAAGAAGAGTCCGGCAGCAGCAGCTGCCATGCAACTGTTGTCAGAGACCTATCTCAACCTCGGCAAATATCAGAAAGCACAGCACCTGCTTGAATCAGCATTAGAAATCTATCGCGACCATGCCGGTCCGGATGATCCCCGCATTGGTGTCGTCTTAAACGATCTTGCCACTGTTTATTGCAATGAGGATGAATTTGATCAGTCACAGCAACTTTTTAGACGAGCTCTGTCAATTTATGAAAAACATCGTGATGCTAAAGATCCTGAAGTGGCTGAGAGTTTGCAAAGATTGGCTCGTGCCTGCTCTGCTAAAGGACAATATGGACAGGCCGAACCTCTTTTTAAGCTGGCTTTGGCAGTGAGTGAAGAGAGTTATGGTCGCAACGATGTAAGAGTGGCCAGGACGTTAGCTGATTATGCAGAGCTATTAAGGAAGACAGGACATACCGAGGAAGCACAAAAGGCAGAAACACGTGCCCGTGAGATCAGGTCTGGGCGTGGTGCGTGCGCTGGGCGACATATAGCTAAGGTAATGTAAGTCCATGTTGACACTCCAGCTAATTTAAGCGTACTGTCGGCAACTTAAGCAGCATGCTAACACTGGTGACACTCCACAATATGGGGAGTGAACTTTTTGTTCTGGCTCGGCGTCTTGCGAAATAAATGTGTAAGAGGAGCTGATCATGTTCGCACGAGTATTTTCTGGAGCACTAATGGGTGTGGATGCTTATCGGATAGAGGTGGAGGTGGACTCTCATGGAGGTATAGGACAGATTCTTATTGTCGGACTGCCTGATGCTGCTGTAAAAGAGTCACAAGAGCGTGTTCGTTCTGCTATTAAATCATGCTCTTTCCTGATGCCGCCAGGCAAGAAGTGGGTAGTTAATCTGGCTCCTGCCGACACACGCAAAGAAGGACCAGCTTTTGATCTACCTATTGCTGTAGGTATCCTTACTACTGAAGGACACTTACCGGGAGCCAATCTGTCTGACTTCTGGCTGGTCGGCGAGTTGAGTCTTGATGGTTCAATACGACCGGTGTCAGGGGTGTTGCCAGTTGCGATAGCATGCCGGTCTGAGCGCATGAAAAACATCATTGTTCCAGAGGCCAATGCAGAAGAGGCCAGTCTGGTGGAAGGATTGTCTGTTTACCCGGTCAGCCATCTCAAGCAGGTAGTGACAGTATTAACAGATCCGTCATCAGCAGCACGATTCTCCAGCAATGCTCGCGAGAGCTTTAACCGCAGGCAGCAGGACAGCCAGTTTGATCTTGATTATTCTGATGTGAAAGGGCAGGAGCACGCAAAGCGAGCTCTCGAGATAGCAGCAGCTGGCAGGCACAATATATTGATGGTCGGACCACCCGGCTCTGGCAAGTCGATGCTTGCTCAACGTCTGCCCGGTATAATGCCGCCGTTAGAGTTTTCCGAATCGATTGAGCTGACCAAACTTTATAGTGTGGCAGGTCTTCTCCCTGATAAAACAACTGTTGTTGCCACGAGACCGTTTCGCTCTCCTCACCACAGCGCTTCTGCTATTGGACTTGTTGGTGGCGGCGCCGTTCCTAAGCCAGGAGAGATCTCGCTGTGTCATCTCGGTATCCTTTTTCTTGATGAACTGACTGAGTTTCCCCGGGTTCACATAGACTGCTTACGTCAGCCGCTCGAGACAGGAAGTGTCACTATTAGTCGTGCTCAGCAGACTCTTACTTATCCAGCATCATTTCTTCTTGTAGCAGCTTGCAATCCTTGTCCATGCGGGCACCGTGGTGATCCGGTCAAGTTTTGCGTCTGTACTCCTAATCAAGCAGAAAGATACTGGTCTCGCCTGTCTGGACCTTTTCTAGACAGGGTTGACTTGCATGTTGAAGTGTCCCGGCTGCATGAAAGTGAGCTGTCCAGCACTGCTGCTGCCGAGTCATCAGAGATGGTACGAATGCGAGTGATGCGTGCTGTTGAACGGCAACGTGGTCGCATGCCGGAAGGACAGTTTGTTTACAATGGGCAGCTTAACCACAGGCAGCTTGGCAGGTACTGTCAGGTTGACGAGCTTTCACGTGCTGTTTTAGCCAGAGCTGTAAGTCAGCTTGGACTTTCTGCCCGGGCTTATGATCGTGTGTTGAGAATAGCCCGCACCATAGCTGATCTTGCTGATGAAGAGCATATTTTTTCTACCCATGTTGCTGAAGCTATCCGTTACCGTACTATGCTTAGAGCTGTCGGTATTTAAATTGACTCTCGGTGTCGGCAGGTACAAGGTGTAAAACTGGTGCTGTTGATAAGTGCGATCTTGTCTGGAGCAATTGGCAATATGTAGCTTGCTATCAGTGGAAAAACTCGGCATGCAGCTGTCTGACTGCCCTGTCTGCATCAGCTCTGGCGACGACAAAACTTAAATTGATGTCTGAGGCACCGCCTGAAATCATGACAATATTGATGTCGCGTAACGTATCAAAAACACGTCCGGCAATGCCGTTCTGTTCCCTGAACTGGCGCCCCACCACCGATACTATGGCCAGATCGTCTGCGATGCGCACCTCTCCATGTTCGCTGAGATCGGCAGACAGCTCTGCCAAGTTGGTTCTATCATCAATAGTAAGCGATATTGAGACCTCTGACGTAGAGATAAGATCTATGGCCGTATGGTGGCGCTCGAAAATGGCAAACACTTTAGCCAGGAAGCCGTGAGCCATGAGCATACGTGGCGAGTCGATAAAGATGGCTGTAATGCCTTTTTTGGCAGCCACAGCTCTGATTGTCTCTGCGGTTGCTTCTATATGCGACTTGATCAGTGTTCCTTTCTGGTCAGGGCGCATGGTGTTTAAGATGCGTACTGGTATATTCTTCTCGACAGCTGGTTTGATTGTAAGCGGGTGTAATACCTTGGCCCCAAAATAGGCCAGTTCGGAGGCTTCCTGAAAAGAGGCTTCAGGGATAACTCGCGCATCAGAAACCACCCGCGGATCCGCTGTCATCATGCCGTCGACATCAGTCCAGATCTGAATCTCTGTAGCGTTCAATGCAACTCCGATAATGGAAGCGCTAAAATCGGAGCCACCGCGGCCGAGAGTGGTGCTGGCACCATAGGCGGTGCTACCGATAAACCCTTGTGTAAAAACTATCCTGCCTGCGTCTGTAAGTGGCCTTATGGCAGCTTCAGTACGGGGGGTAAGCTCTGACCAGAGCGGATTAGCGCGCCCGAAAGTGTCATCTGTAATCATGAACTGCCTGGCATCGACCCAGCTGGCTGGCAATCCTTTCTGTGCAGCCAGAGCCGCAACTATGCCAGAGGAGAGAAGCTCTCCTATACCTGAGACGGCGTCGAGAGATCTCTTAGTGAGCTCGCCTAGATAACTTACACCTTTGTAGAGAATTGCCAGCTCATCAAGACGAGCGTCTATGGTGTTTAGGAGCTCTTCGGCAGTTGGACTGGCGCCGAAAAGAGTCTTGATTGTCCGATGGTGTGTGGAGCGTATCTCGTTAAGGCGGGACAGGGCGGCATCGAGATCCCGTTTTAGTGCTGCTTCGGCGCCGCTTATAAGTGCATTTGTTATGCCTGCCATTGCTGAGAGGACTAAAACTGTGCCAGGTTCAGTAGAAGCTGCAGCCAAGTCCACGACCTGTTGCATCGCCTCCGGGCTGCCGACAGAGGTGCCACCGAATTTTAGGACAAGCATAGCTGCGTTTTCAACGCCTCCAGATATCTGCGCCCAGCGCTCTCACTTTATCTTCCAGGTTCTCATAGCCACGATCAAGGTGGTGAAGTCCCGTTAGTTCAGTGACGCCATCGGCACCAAGTCCAGCAATTATGAGAGCTGCTGCAGCTCTTAAATCAGTTGCTTTAACCTCGGCACCCATTAGGCGTGGAACCCCTTTAATGACAGCGGCACTTCCTGTAAGAGCAATGTCAGCTCCCATACGGCGGAGCTCGCCGGCATGCATAAAGCGGTTTTCGTAAATGGTTTCACTAATTATGGAGGTCCCTTCTGCAGAGGCTAGAACTGCCATGATTGGCGCTTGCAGGTCGGTTGGGAAGCCAGGATAAGGGACTGTGGTTACGTCGCGCCCTTGCAATCGCCCTTGTGTTCGAACTTTCATCGTATCTGGTGCATAAATTGCCACTTCTGCACCCATTTCTGTAACTTTGCTAATTACTGAGTAAAGGTGGTGCGGATTGACACCTTCTATTGTGATCTCCCCGCCGGCAGTCATGACAGCCATGATGAACGTACCTGCTTCGAGGCGGTCGGGAATGGTCTCAAAAACAGCGCCGTGCATATTTTCAGCTTTGACGCCATCGATGGCAATCTGATAACTGCCAGCTCCGGTAATTCGCCCGCCCATTGCGTTAATGAAATCGGCAAGATTGACTATTTCTGGATCTTGGGCTGCATTCTCGATAATGGTCTGCCCGTCAGCCTGGGAGGCAGCCAGCATTATGTTCTCTGTAGCACCGTTAGAAGGGCGATCCAGATAAATCCTGGTGCCGCTAAGGTTGCTTCCAGAAGCATAGACATAACCATGTTCAATGCGACAATCGGCGCCAAGCTGTTTCAGCCCGCGCTCATGCAGATCAATGCGGCGCTCTCCGATAGCACAGCCACCAGGAAGCGAGACTTTTGCCTGACCAAAGCGCGCCAGGAGTGGTCCGAGAACAATAAAAGAGGCTCTGAGCTGACTTACCAGTTCGTAAGGAGCTTCCAATTCGTTGATATTGCGGGCGTCTATTACGACTTCACCAGGTGAGATCGTAACTTTTGCTCCCAGGTGTCTGAGCACCTCCGCCATCATCTGAACGTCCGTAAGATTTGGCACATTGCGAAGCACAGACACATCAGGAGCGAGAAGAGCTGCTGCCATCTTCTTAAGGACGGCATTCTTGGCTCCGCCAACGCGAACAGTACCGTGCAATGGGTTGCCCCCACGAATGATAATACGCTGCTCGTTATCAGTAACTGGTTTGGCTGGTGGATCTAGCCTTGTTGCCTCTGGTGTCATATCGGTCTCCGCCTTCTCTGGGGGAACTGGAATTGAAGTCCCTGCAAATAATTTACAATGTCTAAGTAAACAGAGTGTTAACTACAGCTCTTATTCAGCGAATGAGATTTGCTTTTCTCGAATTATTCTTTACTGTTAATTTGCATTTTTTAAAATGGTGATCTTGCGTATATCTCTTTGTGTTATATGCCGCTTTGCTGATCTGGCGTTTTGGGCAGATTGCCAGACTCTGTCCCGGCATCCCACCTGTCCGGGTCTGGTCAGGCGGACTTATCTTGATGAGAATAGAGTGATGTTAAAATGAGTTGAACTGATGGCTGTGAGCATCTGGGTTTATGAATCAAAAAGTGAAGTTGTCCGGACAGTTTTGTTATGACACAGTCGGCACCTTAAGACTGGCTGCAGCAGCAGCAGGCGCTCTCGTGATACTTACCAGCTGTTCAATGTCTGAAGAGGTAAGGCGAATTGAACAGGTCAGGCAGTTGCAACAGCGCCGCAATCTCAGTAATCCTACTGATTTGACCGGGCAGCAGATTTTTATTCGCAGCTGCAACACCTGCCATCCTGGCGGGGAGGAAGGGATGGGACCTGCCTTGAACCACCTTGCCAAACTGTTCCCATCAGATGAGGCTTTAAAGAAATTCCTCCGCTCTGGCAGCGGCATGATGCCGGCACAGCCGAAAGAGGTGTTGAACGACAGGGAGCTTGAAAGTTTGGTCACATACCTGCGTGCTCTTAATCCTTAGGATAAGGCAGCACCGCTGCCGGTGTGCTATCCGGTGTCAGGTAGAATAAACTGGGAAAAGCAAGCTATTTGACTGGCTAAGAGGCTTAATTGAACTTCTATACGCCACCGAGAAGCATCTCCAGGATCCAAATGACAACCATGGAGAAGGTTACTATGAGAACCAGTCTGGTCTTCCAGTTAGGACCTGAAATTCGGATTATCGGCAGCGGGCTTTTTTGAGCAATAACCTCAGCAACTTTGTCTTTGTCGGCAAGATAAATAGACTGGATAAACATTGGCCAGATAATCTTACTGTCAGGTTTCCAGTGGTACAAAATGATGATTAGCTCAGGGCTGACATAGATTCTGCATATCTGCTCCCAGTTGACACTCTTGCGTTGAGGCCAGCAGGGTCCACGATATTTAACTCCCCGGTTGCTTATCTGCAAAGAGCAGGGGCTCAAATAAGGTCTCAAGCCTACAAGCAGCGCTAGCAGCGCTGTTGTGCCGAAAAATCCTTCAATACTGAAGAACATGCTGAAGTTTCCTGAGCTCCTGAGCGGGTTCCAGCAGCATTTGGCCAGTCCAGCATAGGCTGCTGCCAGAATAATGCACATTACAAGCTCAGCAGGATCGCGTGCTTCGACAAAATTATCTTGAGGTTCGCCCTCGTAGTCGGGCGTATTAGGCATAAAAACTGCCCTTGCTGACAATGATATTCAAACGGGGCACCATCCTTCGGCGTCTTTCATTATAAGCCCTCTGCCTGTTTTGCCTACTGCTAATTGTTCTGGTATGGTAAGGGCGTTTATGGGCAGCTGTTCAGCTTCAGCGACTACTCCATATCGCTGCTAAAGAGCTCTTCCACTGCCTTGCTTGCTTGTGCTTTCAGCTGATGTGGTGTTGCAGGATAGCTGGATGCGACTGCCTTATAAAAGCTTGGATCAAACGTTCTAGTGCGAATTACCACAGGCATTGGCACTGCATATCCTAAAATGAGAGCCTGTTGTTTTGGATCGAGCTGTGAGAGCACTGTCCTTAATGTCTGGCTACCTGAGTGTCCGGTGAAGACCGCCTCTATATCTTTTTCGTCATTCAAGAGAGCTGTGACTCGAGTTCCTATCTGGCTCAATATTTCAGGATCGATGCCGCTGGGACGTTGATCTACAATAAGCAGAGTGACCGAGTATTTGCGCATTTCTCTAGCTATGACGCCGAAGATAGTCTGTCTGGCAACTTGTGGTGCAAGAAATTTGTGCGCTTCCTCAATGACAATCATTAATTTGCGAGGTGGTGCAGTATGTTCAGGATCGGCTGTATATAGTTCGGAGATGTGAACATAATGTGAATGAATCCGTCTGGTTATGATATTTGTTGCCAGCATATAAGAGAGCAAATTGTTCTGCCTGCCGAACTCAAGGACGACATGCTTGCCGCTATTGATATAGCTGATAATTTCGTCTATATAGTCATGGGCAACCTGGCGCCGCAGGTAAGGAGTTTTGGCAATAATAGTGTTTAAGCGCCTTTGCAATGTTTTGAGCGCAACTGAATGTCCTTTATTTACCTGCACAAACTCGTCAATCTCTTCGCCTGACATCTCAAGAAGAGTCGATATCCAGCCTGATTTCAATTTATCTTTGACTATGTATGCATTCTCAAGAGTAGCATCTGTGAGTGCTAACTCTGTCCGCAACAGCTCCAGGTCTTCAATTTCAAGCTGGTCATAGCCAATATAAAGTTGGTGAGCATCTGGTACCCCGCGCGCTGCCGATGAGGCGGCATCAAGGCTGAAGACGACTACTTCAGAGCCGAAGAGTTGCTTTAAGCCTTTAACGCGCGGAGCGTTCTTGTTCTCTGAAAGAGCCTGCCAACCATATTCGTTGTGCAGGTCAAAAACAAGTACAGAGGCGAGATCTTTCTTGATGGTGCCGCAAAGGAAAATGCGGGTGAGAAATGATTTTCCTGTTCCTGATTTGCCAAAGATGCCATTTGATCTCTCAATAAAGCGGGACAGATCCACACAAACAGGGATCTCCATATTGAATGGTTGCCCGACATTGAAGAAGCTGTTGTGCTCATCATCGTCATCTTCCTGTCCAAATACAAGAGCGAAATCTTCGGCAGTAGCTTCGAAGACAGGTGAAAAATGGCAGGGAACTGTTTTGACTGGGCGCAGTTCAGGAATTCCCTGAGAGTGCTCCAGCATTAGCATTGGCTGAACATTGACCAGAGCGTATGTTGAGATTCCCGACAGTACAGACATGAGGTAGTCATCACAGTAAGGCGGGTGCTGCAAAATGCGTGGATTGGCTGTTTGGAGAGTTACATCTGTGAGCATGCTAAAGAAGCGATTGTTTGCTCCAGCTATGACTACAAACCGACCTACTCTAAGTTCCTCTACTGATGTTTCCGGGTTGAGACGCATCTCCAGCCCGCCAGATAGTGATCCTTGAGTAATAATGCCGAGACAGTTTTTTCTTTCCATGAGCCGCCTGCCCTGGTCGGACTGACGTTTACTGCCAGAGGCAGCTATTTGCTTAACTCTTAAAAGCCTATGGACTGAGCAAAAAAGTAGACTGCTTCTCCTTTGTTTTCCTCTGGGAAAGAGTGCTTGGCTACAGTCTTGTTTTCGTCCAGACCAAAATATTCAGTGACTGTATAAATGAGCGGTTGATGTAAGCTTCTTTCCAGATGCCAGAGATTGCCATTGACACTGGTGGCGCCAACCAGACCCCAGATGCCGTCAAGGGATTCTTCAATCTCTTCAATCGTCCGGGGCCATTGGACTCTAGTAGTCAATGCCTGCCTCCTTGAAGATCCCTTAGTGCAACTTGGTTTTCAAGCGATCTTAATCAACTGGAAAATAAAAACTTGTCCGGAGAGGGACTTGAACCCTCACGGTTGCCCACACGCCCCTTAAACGTGCGCGTCTACCAGTTCCGCCACCCGGACAAAGCTCAAACTGCCGGTCTCTTTTTGTGACTTTCCAATCATTAAAAGAGACCTGAGGATGGACACAATTTATGCATGTAGGCGGTGGCACTGTCAAGCTCATCATTAAGAGTGCTTGCCTGAAGTTCCTCTTGTCTTTGCCAGGGTGAATCTGTCCGGGCAAGAAACTAAATGGTGGTTGATCTTGTCCTTCTCTGCGAAACGGCTGTGAGTAGCTAGAAAGAATTTATCTTGAAGTTAGTTAAACCCGCACATTTTGGGCATATTTAGCAATAGCAAATGATGCCTATTAATCATCAACAGCTCAGAATCACCCAGAAGAATAAAAATGATCGAGATGTTTGTAGCAGGAATTGCACTGGATGCTCGTAACGGGCATCCAATTGTAGTGCTCAATGACTCGACCAGACGCAGAGCTCTGCCCATCTGGATTGGCATGGCAGAAGCTAACGCTATTACAAGGGCTCTGGATAACTTAAAGCCGGAGCGTCCTATGACTCACGATCTTCTGCTTAATCTGGTTGTTTCCCTTGGTTATACAGTTGAGAAAGTAGAGATTAATGAACTTGCGTCAAATACTTATTTCGCTACCATTATCCTGCGTCGAGCTGACCTGGCAGCAAAGACAGATGATGTTAAGCTTATTGATGCCCGTCCTTCTGATGCCATCGCCTTAGCTTTGCGAGCCAAGGCGCCAATCTTTGTTTCCAGTCAGGTAGTAGCTGAAGGGACTATACCTGCTGATACAGAGAAAGATGAGCAGGAATCCGAGGAGTTTAAAAAGTTTATTGACGGCTTAAAAGCATCTGACTTTAAGATGAAGCACGAAGGTATACCTCCTCCTGGCGGGCACAAGGCTACACCGGCTGATCAGGAGAGCAAAGGTGAAGGCAGACCTAAAGACTCACCAGACAGCTAGCGAGCTTGCTGCCGCCTGGAGATGGCAGATTGGAGCCGGTCTGGATTAAACCTTTTTCAGTGCTTGTTTGAGAGCACTTTCGAGAGTGGCTATTTTGGCTTCGAGCTGCTTTTCACGATCCGACTTAACCTCAGCTACCAGCTTTACGTCTTGTGCTTGCCACTCGGCAGAGCGCTGTTCCTTTTGCTTGGATTGAGCTACAAGCGACAGACCATGTCCGATTCCCAAACCGTAGCCAATAAGTAGCTCAGCGATGAGAATAAAGCATAGACTTAGGTGAAACTCATGTTGAAAAAGGGAAATAGAGACAGGCTGGGGGTAGATCAGAAAGGCGAGCAGAGCAGCAAGAAACCATATTGGTGCGAAGAGAGCCAGGATCACTTTGTGACGAGTCATAAGCAGTGCCTCAACAAGGGCAGTCCTAGAGAGAATCCAGCAGATTCTGGAAATCTTTGGGTATTGCTGCCTCAAATTCTAACAAAGCACCGGTACTTGGGTGGGTAAAGGAAAGATAAGAGGCATGGAGAGCATGTCCGAGCAACCCTAACTTCTCACGGGCTGCCAGAGAGCCTGTACGTTTAGTGTTGTAAACAATGTCGCCAACTACTGGAACTCCAAGGCTGGACATGTGGACTCTAATCTGATGAGTACGCCCTGTCTGCAAAGAAACACGTAAAAGAGTGTAGCTGGGCCAGCGCTTTATTACCTGATAAGAAGAGACAGCCGGCTTTCCGCATGCCACTATCGCCATTTGTTTTCGTTTGATCGGGTGCCTGCCGAGCGGTTTGTCTATGACACCGCTGTCTTCCGGCAGAGAGCCTTCCACTAAAGCAAGATAAACGCGCCGAGCAGTTTTGTCCCGAATCTGTGCTGCTAAAGCTCTATGTGCTCTGTCATCTTTAGCAACCACCAGTACACCGGAAGTATCCTTGTCTAGCCTGTGAACTATACCAGGACGCAGCACACCTGAGATGCCAGAAAGTCTTTCGCCTAAGTGAAAGAGCAGGGCGTTAACCAGAGTGCCATCGGCAACTCCAGCACCAGGATGAACTACAAGTCCGGCAGGCTTGTTGATGACTGCAAGCTGATCATCTTCATAAAGGATCTGCAGTGGGATCTCTTGAGCGGCGAGGTAGCAGGGCGCATCTGCTGGAACTGTGACTGTCAGCTGTTCGCCGCCATGCAGCTTGAGACTGGCTTTGACTGGAACCCCGTGTATTTTTACCAATCCGGCATCAATCAGCTTCTGAATACGTGAGCGGCTGAATTCGGTTAACTGACTTGCAAGATAGATGTCAGTTCGTACTGGCTCGGCAAGCTCAGTTTGCAAATAGATAGTATGTTCATCAGCCATGTTTGTTAGTTGTGCGGGGATGCTTCCTGCCCGGCACAGCTGCTGTCAGTATCATGGCGCAAGAGAGCCTGCAACAAGATCAAAGCTACACCTATGTCAATTGACACATCAGCCAGGTTGAAGACAGGGAAGTCGAAGGATGAAAACTGTAAGAAATCAGTAACTCTGCCTGCTACCAGCCTGTCGCAGATATTGCCCAGAGCGCCGCCTATAAGCAGTCCGGCGCCCAGGCTCTCAATGAAATGGCTCTTTCGGAACCTCTTCTGACGCTTAGCTACCCAGACCAGGACAGCGATTAGAATAGCTACGGCAAGGACAGTCATAAGCCAGGCGTAATCTCTTCCCACACCGAAAGCGGCCCCTGTATTGGTCGTCAATGCAAGGTTGAGAAAACCAGGAAGGAAAGGTTTTGTCATGCCTGCGCTAAAATTAGCTCGCACCCAGTGTTTGCTTGCCAGATCTGCTGCCAAACACACTCCGGCAGTGATAGGTATAATCCATCTCATAGTTTGGCTTAATGGCTTGTCTGTTCTTCTTTGGGCTTTTGAACAGGTGCTGCTTCGGCTGGCTCTTCCATTGGTGGTACCACATTCAGTCGTCTGGTTAAGAAGGCTATGCCGACAAGTGAATTGCGAGCTGAGTTGGTCACCCCAATAGTTGCCATGAGAAGCTCGTTGCGATTCTTAGAGTTTGCTGGCATGACTCGCTCTAGTGTAGGTCCTTCAAGTGGACGCCAGGCGTCTGTAGGGTTGGGTTGCGGGTATTGGAGAGGCTGACTGGTAATTGAACCGACTGCCATCAGTCCAGCAGGGAGATTGAGTTCAAGCTTAGCTGAATACTGGTGTCCAGCTCTTACCTGCTCTGGTGCGGAGAAATTAGCTGCTAACTGTTTGGCTAATCCGAAAGAGACACGCACTTTTTCATAATCGATGCGGTCACCTATAATCCGCCAGGACGGACCAATTTTCTTCAAATATAATTCGCCTTCCGAAACTGACTGCAAGTCACCTTTGGTGCCTATGCCAGGCATCTCTTTAGCTGTCGTGCCGACAGCTGTGTCGCATGACTGTACTGTAATAAAGCTGCCTTCGATACGTATTTCGCGAGTCTGCGAACTAGAGCGCGCATCTGGGTAAGTTTTCCAGAAATCTTGCGTCAGGACAGATACTGACTTCTTGTCCAATCCGTCATTGTTTATATAGTCATCAGCATAATATGCCATGACATTGTCGAGGTTGTGGGCGTTCCATTGCGTTTCTATCTCTTTGAGCAGCTGTTCGATCTCGCTGCGCAGCTCCTTGTGCTCTTTGCTATCCGGCTCTGAGAGAAAATCGCCTGCAGTGGTCGGAGTTTCAGCAGCTAGCGCTCCAATTGAAACTGCCGACAGTGGCAAACTGAGGAATAAACTTAAGATCAAACATGAGAACCGGCGGTTCCGAAGCATGCGCACCTCCTGAGCAGTTGGCCATCTTTATTATATAGCGTGTCGGTCAGCTGAAATTCCACTGCCTGTTGCAGCTCTGTCTTTTGGTCGGGCTAGTTTATATTATGGCTGCCTGTTGTTTACATTACGCTGCCTACCGGTCAGAAAGCACAGCCATTCCTGGCAACTTTGCTGAACATCTGAAAGCACTGGACAATCACAAAAATGGGGGCAAAGATATGTTAAAAAACTTAGAATACAAGATGTAACATAGAAAGAAGAAATTAAATTGGAACATTAGGTTGTCGGCAATAGTCACTATCGAAATGGTTGGATTGTTACTATGCCAGCTGAGGCTGGAGAGAAAGAGGGCAGAATAAAAGATGCCAAGTAGGTATCTGAAGAGAATAAAAGCGGCAACCTGGGCAGTTTTTATGCTTGGTTGTTTGTCCGGACTACAAGGGCAGGCTCAGGGTGATTCATCCTTAAAGCCAGATGTTCCCAAGTTAGATACCCGCCAGCAGGCGCCTGCTCAGACTAACCCAGCTCAAAGCGATACTAAACAACGGGGACCGCTTAAGGGCAAAGTGGAGAGAGTTGATCAGTGGGGGCATCCTCTTGGTGGTTATGCCTCAGGCGGGCAGGTCGGCGGCTGGGGGCGAGGGCGCTCCGGTATCTCACGCAAGGCGCGTGGTGGAGTTAAAGATGACGGGTTTAATGCTAAGGTTGAGTCAGGGGTAGGTATTATCGGCGTTAAATTTGTCATGTTTGTCGGTCGCCCGCCTGTGATTAACCGGGTTTTCCCGCTTACTCCAGCTGCTGAGATGGGTCTCAGGACAAGCGACATTATTGTGGCAGTGGACGGAATTCCTACCTTCGGTCTAACTAAAGAGGAAGTCTATGACATGATTGTCGGCACGCCTGGCACCACTGTGACCCTCTCAATAAAGCGAGCTGGCGACTACATGGCTGTGACTATGACACGTATGGATTTGAACGATATCTCTGATCCATTTGTCCGCCGTGATTACATGATGAATATGTAAGCTGCCTGCTGCTGAAGCAGCTATTAATCCTGTTGCAGAGATATGTGCTGCCTCTGGGGTTAAGCCACTTTTGAGAGGGTGACAATGAGAAAGCTGTATATCTATCTGCACACTCATTGGGACAGAGAATGGTATCGTCCTTTCGAGACGTTCCGTGCCTCGTTGCCTTCTTTAGTTGGCTCTGTCCTTGATGGACTGGAGTCTGGTCAACTGCCAAGTTTTTATCTGGACGGACAGGCTGTCCTACTTGAAGATGCAATAGCAATTGCTCCACAGCTTGCTTCCCGACTTGGCAAACAGATGGCTCTAGGAAGGTTGTCGGCTGGTCCCTGGTATGTTCTTCCTGATCAGATACTTGTCGGTGGCGAGAGTCTGATTAGGAACTTACGTCTGGGCATAGCTACTACTAGCAGTTACGGACCGCCGGCAATGGTAGGCTATTGTCCTGATAGTTTTGGGCACAGTAACGATCTGCCGCGCGTTCTTGCTGGATTTGACATAAACAGTGCAGTTGTCTGGCGTGGTGTGGGCAAGCTTGATTCATCGCCACTTTTCTGGTGGGAAAGTGCTGGCGGCTGTCGCGTTCTTGCTTATCATCTGACGCGTGGCTATTATCAGTCAGCGCTTCATGAAAAAATTTCAGTTCCTCAATTAAGCAAGTTTCTTTCTGACTGGGTTGCGCCTGAGAGTTTTGGGCTGGACAGCCCCTATTGCAAGCTGATTGATGGAGCGCTCTTTCCTTGCGGTTGTGATCATCTTGGTCCGGCGCTTGACGCCAGTGAAAAGATACAGCAGGTGAATGCGCAAATGAGCCTTGCAGCAGGAACAGATAGCTGTTTTCAGGCAGTTGTAGTGACTCTTCCAGAGTTTCTTGACAAAATAAATGAGACAGCCGCGGTGGAGACAATTCAATGCGTGATTGGAGAGCTGAGGGACAACAGCCTTTCCCGAGAGCATGGCAGCGCGTATCTTCTCGGCGGTGTTGTCTCCAGCAGACTTTATTTGAAGAGGGAGAACAGGCTAGCTGAACACAGACTGGTCCACATTTGCGAGCCGCTATTAAGCTTGTTGAACTTGGCAGGCGCAACCTGCTACCCAAGCTCTGAACTTGAGCGGGCCTGGAAATTGTTGCTGAAAAACCACCCGCACGACAGTATATGCGGATGCAGTGTTGATGCTGTTCACGATGAAATGCAAACAAGAACGAGCAAGATTAACGGGCTGCTTGATGCTCTGGAAGAAAGAGCTGAACTGGCTTGTCTGACAAACACCAGCAAGGATGCTAGCCAGGTTTCGCCGCGAGATCCTGCCTGGGGTCCAAAAAAGGTAGTTGTTTACAATCTGAGTACACAGGCAGTCTCAGCACCGGTCAGGCTCAAATGGGCTTCCGAGATAAACGAGCTGTCTGTGAAGTCAAATCCAGATATTCAGCTCATCTCTAGAGTGCGTCGTGAAGAGCTTTTTGGCACAGGAAAGCTTGTACCTTATTATAAAGATGTATTTTTGAACGAATCCTGGGTGTGGGCTGAGACAGTGCCGGGTCTTGGTTGCCGTCAGTTGGATTGGACTGGCTGCAAGCCTAAACAGTCGCATTCTTCTCCAGTGAGTGTGTCGACAACCAGTATAAGCAATGGACTACTTGAACTGACAGTCAAACCGGACGGGGATCTGCTTGTTACTCTACCAGGGGGAAGGCAGTGTCACATTGGACATAAATTGCAGGATTTAGGCGATGGTGGAGACACATACAACTTTGATCCGCTTGAAGCAGATTTGCCGATAAAAGCAGTTTTCCGGTCATCTGTGCCAGCGGCATCAGGTCCTCTAGTTGCTTCACTTGTAATTACATATGAAATTGACATTCCGACTGCTCTGGTTGAGCGGAGTGGAAAACTGCCGGTACGCTCGCTGCGCCGGCGCAGGCATCGCATCACAACAGAGGTCTCGCTGCGACGTGGTGTGCCAATAGTTTTTTTTGAGACTGTATGGGAGAATCGTTGCCGGGATCACCGTCTGGAAGTCATGCTCGATACAGGTGCTGCTGTAAGTCAGAGCTTGGCTGAGAGCCACTTTAGCCTGGTGCGCCGGCTGCACTCTCAAACACCTCCGGTGCTGCCTGTGGAACCAGGTAGCGAAGCACCACTTGATCGATTTCCATCGCAACGGTTCTTTGCTGCCAACAGCCAGCTTTTCTTCAATACTGGACTACCTGAATATGGAGTGGATGGTAGTGCAGTTGCAATCACACTGTTGCGAGCAGTCTCTATCCTTTCGCAAGGGCGTATACGGACACGTGGTGGCGGAGCTGGTCCGCATCTGCCGGTCGCCGGCGCTAACTGTCTGGGACTGAATCATGCCAGTTATGGCTGGGCACCGCTGGAGTCTGTTGCTGCTCAGGAAACTGTTGCTGTGGCAGATAACGATCTGCCCTGGTTGCCTGATTCTCAGTCGATTGAAGCTTATCAGCTAGCCGAGCAATTTGAAGGATGCTTGTGGGCGACGATGGGAAGCGACAGTGGTGAGGAAAAGAGGTTTTTAAGCCTGGACAATGTGGCTATCCGTCTGGTTTCACTATATACGGACAGTAAAGGTGACAACTTTTTTGTGCGTCTCCTGAATGTCACAAATCACCAGCAGGAGTGCAAAGTGGACCTGCTGTTTAATTGCTTGGCTGCGAGTCTATGCAATCTTGCCGAGGCGGTGCAGCAGGTCCTGCCTGTTAAGAACGGTTCATTATCAGACTGCCAGGATCAAAATGTGATCCAACTTGTGTTTCAGCCCAATGAACTGATAACTGTCAAGTTGGAGGCGAGATAAGAGTTATCAGAGCCACTTCAGTCGCCACCAGTCCAGGGTACAATCATCGCTATGCAGATAAGCCAATTCATTAATTCTCCAAAGACATTCTTGGTGGTAGTTGCCCTCCTCGCTATGGTGCCAGCCCAAGTAGTTGCTCGTGCCGGGCAGTCTGACTCTCCTTTGCCACCAGAAGTGCAGTCGCAACTGGAAAGAGCTGGTCATCTTCTGAAGTCTGGCAAGCCGCAAAAAGCTTCGCCAATCATTGAGTCGGCACTTAACTCCGCCAACGACATTCCCAAATGTTTAGCAGTAGCTTCGTTTACTGAGTCGTATGGCTATCCGCTCATGGAAGCACGCAGGCGTTGTATGCAAAAGGCGCTTTCTTTTTGCTCGTCGCGAGAAGACTATATTCTGGTGGCGCTAAAGAGCAGGCACTTTGAGTTTTTTGAAGTTACCAGAGAGTGTATCAATCACCTGATTCAAGGTGCCACCAGCGTAGACGACCTGCTTGACCTGGCACGCAAGTCGCAAGAGGTGGCACTTAACGATGTTGCTCATATGGCCATGGAGAAGGCTTATACAGGGGTCAAGAGTGTTCCGCAAGCTCTTAAGTTCGCCTATGAAGTAAAGTCGCTCGGGATGGATGACCTGGAGCGAAAGGTGGTCAAAGATCTGGTTAATGACGAAGATAATGCTCTGAATCTCTGCCTGCTCTTGAAGAACATAGAAGATCTGGGAATGGAAGATCTCAACAGATACTGTTTGAAGAAAGCGCTTGATAAAGCCCAGGCGGTTGAAGAGTTGAAATGTATCTATGAAGGATCCAGGCGCAACAGGCAGAATGACATTATGCAAGTGGCAGTTTATCGTGCCAAGAAGCTTGAATTGATTCAAAAAATTCAACACGATCAGGCTGAATATGCCAGACAGTTGAAAGACTGGCAGGCAGGAGTCCAGCAAGACCTGTCTCGGCAACAAGCAGACGCAGAGAAGAATCTGGATCACGGACAAACTGACAAGCGCTTCGGAAGCAACAACACGCCAGATAATCCAGCTAGCGGTTTTTGATCCGAAGATATGAAAGGGTCCCGTCAACGGACAGACACTGTTGGTGTGAATTCAAGTTTCAAAATCAGGAATTCTGCTCGATTTGCCTCTGTGCTGCAACCTGATTCTGACGTCTCCAGGCAGTTACTATAAGAATGCCGCAAACGAACAATCCCAGATCAGGAACTAAGCACAGAGACAGGAAACGTCCCCCTCCGGGTTGATCTGTCAGAATGAACAATCCCACTCCAAGTAGTGGGTAGATAATAAATATCTTGCGCCAGTAAGCGATTGCGCGAATCTCGCTCCAGGCTGGACCTTTGAATGCATGCCAGGTCAAAGCCCCTGCAATAGAAATCATCACGAGGTCGTAGCTCAATATATGGGGACTAAATAATGAGGCGGCTAATTATAGATAGGCTGAGCATGTGGGCTTCCATCGTTTTGTTTTGATAGTGGCGTACTATATTTGCAAGCCCGAAAAGCAGAAGCAGCGAAGCAAGCATTAACACAATTGAAATTTTGAAAGCAAGTTCTTCCGGCAAGAAACAAACCAGTATGGCTCGTATGCTGACCATCCAATTTGCAAATACGCCGAGATAATGATGTGAGTTCTGCTCTATATCCGAGAGCACGGATGGATAGCTTATTACAGTGGCAGCACCAAACTAGAGCATGGCGGCTAATGTCCCTACCAAAGCAATAACTGTCATTCCCAGTAGGATTCTGTAACGACGAAAGGTAAAGATCATCGGCAGCAAAAAGAGAAGTGCCGTAGGCTTTATCAACATCAAACCCAGGGAAATACCTGCCAACCAATCTTTTTCTTTTATCCAGGCAAACGCAAAGACACCAACTAGTGCAGCGACTATCGCTTCTGTTTGCCCCCTCTCTCATTCGTGAGAAAAGGATAACTGGCAAGCGTTGCTAACACATAAACCAGGTTGACGCTCAACAGACATCTGTCCCTTAGTCCTTTGTATTCTGCCGCTTCTTCCAGAGATCGCAGGCAGAGAATGAGAACACTCACAAGAACAGCCAGGCCCATCAGATTCCAGACTAGAAATGCTTTGTCGATACCTAAGACAGACAGAGGACAAAACGCCAGCAAGAAAAACGGAGTGGATTGAGCAAAGGGAAGCTGTCTCAAATCAAAAGGGCCCAATAATAGCGTCAGATGCTGCTGCTGAACCAGAGCGTTATAGACAAAAGACCTGTTTTCCGAAAGAAAGCACAGTTGATCTTGCCTGCATCAACCGCAAGCAGGTTCATGTATTGTCGGTCACCATCAAATCACATTGCCGACACAATTTCAAACGCATCTTACGTAAGAGCGGCAATTTGCTCGAAGCGCTCATTGTGTGTCCTTGTTGAGTGTTTTTGCATACGTGAATATGTGAATAAGTGCACACGCTACGAATCTGACTTTGCGAGAGAGCGAATGCCAGGTTCAATTGGTAAACGTCGGTAAGTCTTTTCTGCGGCAAATGATGAGATGGTGTGATTCTGGTTTGGCAGAAGTGGTGCTGAAACCATGCCTTATCGTATTACTGTCGCAAATGGGAAAACCGGTGTCTGTAAGGATCCGTACATAATCAGCAAACATTGGAGTGTGCGGCTAGAGAGTTAGCCACAGATAGACCGGCACTGCCCCCTATATCTAAGAACGACAGCACCGGGTTGCAATTCTGGATGATCTTTGCCGGTGCGTGAAGATGTGTATTCGCTTACACATGCATCATATCCGCTTGCAACTAGCTGCCTGTAGTTGATCTCCTTTTTGCTAACTTCATTTTTTAAGCCAATTAATAGGCAACTACCAATTCAAGACAGTCCCATTCTAGCTCTGCGCAGAATTTGTTATATGTGAAGATGCAAGGCTGGTAGATGAATGCAGAGAGCTGTGAGCAGGAGTGCTCCGGTTTCGGACAGTTCGACGCATGCGCCATAAGTATCGCCTGTTTGTCCCTTGATTATACTGTTAAGCCAATAGGAGGTAGCCATACCGGATACAACTGCAAAAATTGCTGATAGGGCTGCCATTTGCCAGCCGAGAAATTGGCAGGCGATAATTGCCAGGAAAGGAGAGCCGCTGGCAAGAATAATATCTTGAGGAAAGCGTGTTGTGTCATGCCATATCTTGCCCATCCCCTGCTCGCGCAAATAAGGGAATGCTCCTATTGCGTATGTCTCGCACCAGCGGGCCCAGGCTGGCACTACCAGCAATACCGGAGCTGATAAAGGCCAGGTGAGCGTGGTCAGTGCTGCAAATTTAAGAAGTAGAGTACACCAGCCTGTCATGGCGCCAAAGTTGCCTACACGACTGTCTGACATGATCTCGAGCATGCGTTTTTGATCGCGATGTGAGAAGATACCGTCGGCTGTGTCCATCAATCCATCGAAATGGATACCGCCTGTTATTAACAGCCATGCAACGGTAAGTACTGCTGCCGACAGTATTGTTCCTGCTTGAAGAGCGTTTAACGCTGAAGCGCAGGCTAGCAGAAGAGCACCAATGAATAGCCCGACTGCGGGAAGATATGCAGATAAGCAGGATAGATCGATTTCGTCTGGCTGTTCGGGCGACAGGTGTAAAGGTAACCGGGTAATAAAGGCAGTAGTGAGGAGAAACTTTTTGAGAAAATTCATCATGGAATCTCATTTGTATATTCTGGACGGCGCGGAAATATTTTGCTGTTGCCGAGGATGAGATGATCCTTGATACGATCATAATTAACCATCAACTCCTCAATCTCGTTGAGAACTTCTGGATTGGACTCCATATCTGAGGCGCACAGTAAGATTTTTTCAGCAGAGACAACAGAGCCTTCAGGCTCTTCCAGCAGACGCGCGAAAGTATCAGGACGCTGGTCATCCCACTGCTCGACAATAAAGCGCTCGCCCCAGGGAAGTTTACATCCTTCAGCCAGACAGCCGACCAGTTCCGGCGTTACTGGCGCCGGCTCCTGCCAGGTGAGAGCATAAGTGAAAATGGAGCGGACCGGCTCGGAAGCAATAAAACTCTTATGCGGTCCGATAAGATCGCTTCCCCAACCCATTACAAGTAAGGCGCGTTCTTCCCTGTTGGCGCCGCCGTAGAGGTCAAACGGCAATCCGAGCAGCTCTGCCAGAGCATGGGCAAGAGGTCGCGAAAGGGAGCTGTAATATTCAATCATGTCATAAGTGGCACCAAGCCGCTCCAGGATCCCCCGCAGGATAAGAAGAGTACGGGCAATTTCGGCATAATCGTCCATGAGCGGGCCAAACTTACCACCGGAGCTCTCCTGGCTGTTCTGCTTGATCAGAACTGATCCGTAATGGATGTACATCCAGTCACGGGCAGAAAGCTGCTTTCTCTTTTGGAGCAATTCAAGTCTCGACAAAACAGCCTGCTGGTGAGCCAGTTCTGCCATTTCTTTAGCGCTGGTGACACGTTGTGAGAGCTTGTCCAGCATTTTTTTTACTAGAGCTGGTTGCCTGCAACTGGTATAAGCTACAGCTAAATTGACAGGTGTGTCGAAATCGTCAAAGTGGTCTAAAGCTTTCTCCAGATAAGGTATCGCTTCCTGGTAACGCTTGAGAGAGAGTAAGGCAAAACCCAGCTCGTAGTTAACTGTAGGTTCTCCAGGGCTGAGTTCAAGGCAGCGAGTGAGCGGCAAAACAGCCAGCTCCGGCAGTCTGTCTTCAATGGCCTGATAACCGGCTTCAAAAAGCGTCAGGGCGTCTGATGGTAGAGGATCTGCGCACAATTTAGCCAGCTTCTGTGCCAGCTCAGCCTTGCCAACCTGGTCCATGAGAGCCGAAAGCAGCCTTACTGCTTCAATATCATCAGGCTTATTTAGCCAGTGCTGCCTGAGGAGGTGGAAGCACGCTGCGTGCTCCTGAGACTGCAACAACTTTTTAGCTTCCTCTAGCATCTTTACCCTTGTGGACTCTTAAGCTCCTCTGACGATTTCTTGATTAAGAGATTGAAGATAATGATTCAGCTATTCTAAGCTATTGCCAGAGGTGTTGAACTTCTGCTTTATCTGGTTCTTTTGCTGATCAGTACAATGAGAATCTTTTTGTCTGGACCCAATATTGTTCACATAAGCTGCTGGGGCAATCGTAGGAGCGGCCCACGAGCCGCCCAGCGGGCACGTCCCGACGCGATCCTACACCTTATCTAAACGGTATTTGGTCTAGACCAGCACCAGAGACGGCTACAACTCCAGAATAGAAGCAGGACAAAGAAAAAGAGCCCATTTAAGGAGGCAAACAAGTGAACGAACAAAAACGACCAGTGATTATAGCCGGCAATTGGAAAATGAATAAGACAAGAGCTGAAGCAGAGGCGCTGGCCAAAGCCATCTGCCAGGCGGCAGAAGGGCAACGGGATCTGCCGGCTGTTGTTTTAGCCCCACCATTTACAAGTTTGCCAGCTGTTGTCTCTGTCTGTTCAGGCAGCCAGGTGAAAGTTGGTGCTCAAAATATGGATCATCGTGATGCAGGCGCTTATACAGGTGAAGTGGCGCCGCCTATGCTGGTTGATCTGGGCATAAGCTATGTCATCATCGGGCATTCAGAAAGAAGACAGTACTTTGGTGAGAGCAACGCAACAGTAAATCTCAAGCTGAAAGCTGCTTTGCAGCATCACCTTATTCCGATCGTTTGTGTAGGTGAAACGCTTGACGAGCGGGAAAACGGTCTTACTGATGCAGTGGTGAGCCGGCAGACTGCGGCAGCTCTGGCAGATCTGGAACGTTCTCAACTGGACACTTTGATTATTGCTTACGAGCCGGTCTGGGCTATCGGGACAGGCAAAGTTTGTGAGGCTTTTGAAGCTAATCGGGTTTGCAAGCTGATTAGAGTTACCATTGCCAATCTTTATAAAGACAAAGAGCTGGCACAGTCAGTTCCTGTGCTTTATGGTGGTTCTGTCAAAGCAAGCAATATCGACGAACAGCTTGCTTGCAGCGATATCGATGGCTCACTAGTCGGCGGTGCCAGCCTCAATGCCAACGAGTTTATCTCACTTATTAAGTCGGGACAAAAACGGATTAGCCTGCAGGCAGCTGAGTCCTGCTCTTAAATCCAACAGTTTCAATGGTCTAAGATGAGCCGGAGCGGGCATGTTGGCAAGCGCTGAGGTTGGCTGTGCGCTGGCGCACTGCTATAGGTGCGACAGTCTTGTTGTCGCTGTTTCTCCTTATGATTGCAGCAGTCAATCCTGCCGGCAATTTCCCGTTGAATGACGACTGGAATTATGCCCGCTCTGTGCAAGTCTTGCTGAACGAGCACAGGTGGTTAGTAACCTGCTGGACTCTGGCTGCAGCGTTCAGCCATGTGGTAGCCGGAGTGTTGGTCTGTCTGCCGTTTGGCTTCTCATTTGAGAGCCTCCGTTATGAGACTCTGGCAGTCTCTGTAATCGGGCTGTTGCTTACCTATCTTTTGCTGAGGCGAATAGGCGCAGCTGCTGGTGTTGCTCTTCTGGCAACAGCTTGTCTTCTCGTCAATCCGCTTTACTTTGAGCTCTCTTGCACTTTTATGACAGATGTCCCGGCTGCAGTTCTTTCTGTGGCTTGCGTTCTCTTGCTTTCGGCAGCTTTTGAAAGGTGCCGCCTGGCAACGCTGCTGGGGGCAGTTTTAGCAGCAGTCAGCCTGGTTGCGGCACGCCAGGTTGACTGCGTAGTCCCGCTGGCAGCCCTGCTGACCTGGCTTTTACTCTACAAAACTGACAGATCGCTGCCATGAGGAGCTGGACTGGCAGTTGTGATTACTTTCTTGTCTGCTGCCGCTGCGTTGTTTGCCTTGCAGTGCTGGCTTTCCCACACAAGCGGGCAACTTTTTTCCTACCGGACTGAAATTGCCTATCTGCAGACAATTATTGCTAGAGGACCGCTCGGCATTCTCATGCAGCTCCTTGCCAACCTGTTGCGGGCATCTTTGTACCTGGGGCTGCTCTCTTTGCCATTTGCAGTCGGGGTCCTCCCTGGTTTGCTCACAGTGCTCAGCTCTTCTCAGCGCAAGTTCTATCTGGCGCTTGCTGCCGAACTGGCAGTCCTTTATGTTTGCCGGAATGTCCCTTTCGCACCAGTACATGCCGCTGGCAGACAATGTCTTTTTTGACTGGGGACTCGGACCTATCTTCTCCGGCGATACTGTCAGAGGCTGCGACTGGCCTGTTGCTTCTCAGGGTGTACTTGCCTTTATTTCGCTGGCCTCTGCGATTGGCGCCGGTCTTGTCCTGTCAAACCTTTGGCTTGGCTGTGTTTGCCTTAAACAGCAGGTGCAATCTGGCATGATCAACAATCGTGGCCGTCTCGGACTTCTATGTTTGATCCTCATCTTTCTCTTCTTGCTGGTTGACTGCTTACGCGGCTTTTTTGACCGCTATTTAATTGTCATTCTCCCTTTTCTGATGGCTCAGCCGGTAAGTCTGCTTCAGTCTGAAAGTCTCTCATTTAAGCGATGTTGGGAGCGCATCTGCCTTGCTGTTGCGGCTCTTCTACTCTTTGCATTAGGTTATTTTTCAGTTGTTGCCACTCATGACTATCTTGCCTACAACAGAGCACGCTGGCAGGCTCTGGATAGTCTGACAATAGATCAGCATGTCTCGCCGCTGGAAGTTGATGGTGGGCTGGAGTTTAACGGCTGGTGGTCGTATGACCAACGCTATCGCAGCGTGGCTGTTGTTTTTGATCCAAGTATGAAGCATGGTGACAGATATGTTGTGGCGCTGCATGTACTGCCTGGCTATACAGTGACGGCTCAGATAGACTTCCAGCGCTGGCTGGTGCCAGGGCAGGGCAAGATTTATGTGCTCAAAAGGCTCACCATGTAACCGGCATCATGGCAACATAATTTCTGGCAGCCATCTGTACAGGTTGCAAATCTAAGTGATAGCTCGGGTAACTGGTGCAGGCATGAGCTATAATTCTTCGCCAGGCCATTTGGAGAGGTGTCAGAGTGGTCGATTGTGCAGTCCTGGAAAGACTGTCTGCGTCAAAAGCGCAGCGAGGGTTCGAATCCCTCCCTCTCCGTTTTATTGTGCGTATGAAGCTGCTCTAGAGCAAAATGTTTATCTTTAGCTTCAGGTCAAGAGTTTGACTCAAACCTGTGCTAATGTGGACCCGTTGCCAATAGCTGCTAAAGACAGAGCTGGACTCTGAGTAGCCGGTAGACAAGAGGTGAAAGGCAGGTTGATGACGGCATTGAGCCGGATCAATTTTAAGACGGACGTCAAGGCGCCGACAGGCGAAGGGAAAGGCAGCGCTTAAAAATGGAACATTTCATTGAGAAGCTAAAAGAGCTGGAAAAGACATACGATGAGTTACAAGTAAGGCTTGCCGATCCTGAAGTTGTCGTTGATCAAAGCCAGTACAGGCGTCTGGCCAAGATGCGCCATTCGCTCCAGCAGACTGTCGATACCTACCATGATTATCAAGATGTTCTCCATCATATTGCCGGAGCCCAGGAGATGCTTAGAACAGAGACTGATAAAGATCTGCGCGAGATGGCAGAAGCAGAGGTCTCCTTATTGAAAGCCCGTGAGCAGGAGCTTTCCGACCGGCTGCGTGTTCTTCTTCTTCCTCGAGATCCAAATGATGAAAAAGATATCATTGTTGAAATAAGGGCTGGAACTGGCGGTGATGAGGCATCTATTTTTGCTGGCGATCTGCTGCGCATGTATTTGAAGTATGCAGATAAGCTGGGCTGGAAGGTGGAGATAGCCAATTTCAGCGATGGTGAGTTAGGCGGGTTCAAGGAAGTCATTGCCAATATTCACGGAGATAACGTTTACAGCCGCTTGAAGTACGAATCAGGGGTACATCGTGTGCAAAGGGTGCCTGTAACAGAGGCGTCCGGGCGGGTGCACACTTCCACTGCAACTGTGGCTATCATGCCTGAAGTGGATGAGGTGGATGTGCAGCTTAACGAGAATGATCTTGAAATTTCAACCATGCGTTCAGGTGGAGCTGGCGGTCAGAATGTCAACAAAGTCGAGACGGCAGTGCGGATTGTACACAAACCGAGCGGGCTTATGGTGGCATGCTCTGAAGAGAGATCACAGCTGCAGAACAAGGAACGGGCCAAGCAGATTTTGCGTGCCAAACTTTATAAGATAGAAATGGAAGCTCAGCTACAGGCAATTACTGATCAACGGCGTTCGCAGGTTGGCACAGGTGATCGTTCAGAGAAGATTCGCACATACAACTATAAAGACAACAGAGTAACCGACCACAGACTCAATGAGAATTTCAGCTTGCAGCAGGTGCTTGAAGGCGATCTGGATAAGATGATTGAAGCTAGCATTCTGTCTACCCAGCAACAATTGCTGTCTGCAGCTGCGCAGGTGTAACTGCTCTTGAGCAATCTTGCAGCTGCAAAACGAGCTCTTATTGCCAGACTGAGAGCCGCAGGTGTTGAAGCAGGTGAAGCTGCGCGAGAGTGCGAACTCATAGTGGAGCATACAACTGGGCTGACGCGGGACGAGCAGGTTTTGGCTGCCTTTTCTGATGTTGAGCAGGTTCATTTAGATGCCCTGGAAGCTATCTTGGCTAAACGTGAGAGGCGTGTGCCGCTGCAGTACTGTCTGGGCTATGCTTATTTTATGGGTCTCAAGCTATCAGTTTGTCCTGGTGTACTCATTCCGCGCTGTGATACTGAGACACTTGTAGCTGTGGCAATCTCATTCTTAAGAGATATACTGTCTCCGCAAGTTGTTGATATAGGTGTTGGCTCGGGAGCTATTGCTATAGCAGTTGCCAGCCAGAGAGCCGATGCTGTCATTACAACCATTGATATCTCTGCCGAGGCAATAGCTCAAGCTCAAGAGAATGCTCGGGCTCATAAGGTGGAGACACGGATCAGTTTCTGTCATAGCCATTGGAAGCATGCCTTACCTCAAGCTGCTGACGCTCTTCTGGCTAATCCGCCTTATATACCGAAGTCGCAGCGGACCACTCTTGCCCCGGAAGTTGTTCTCTATGAACCGGCAGAGGCATTGTTCGGGCAGGGTGATGATGGACTGGCTTTTTACAGGGAGTTTGCTTTGTGCGGGCAACAACATCTTAGTCAAAGCGGTTTTGCTGCTGTAGAAGTGGGTGATGGTGAGGCTGGCAGAGTCAAGGAAATATTCTCCGCTGCTGGCTGGCGAGAAGTTGCTGCCCACAAAGACGTAAATGGATGGGAACGAGTGGTAGTGGCCTGGAAGTAAGAGGCAGAAGTTTGTCGTGCTTGACAACTGCTAATATAGGCTCAACAAGTACAGGTGGAGGTGGTGCCCAACCACGCGGGACTGTAAGAGGTTTTGTCGAAAATACTCAGGTTGAGCTGCCGTAAAACTCACTTGGGAATTTTGATGTTGCGGAATTTGTCAATGACTTGAGACAGATTAAGTGAGAAATTTAGTGTCGTTTTCAAGTGTTTCTCTTTTTCGATGTTGCAGGACTTGTCTGGGAGTGTGGGCAACCTGCCAACATTGGCGGGCGGACCTGCAGAAGTCGG